>JAYTTT010000312.1:0-6060 GCA_043744895.1 Gemmatimonadota bacterium
GATGAAGATCGATTTGATCACGCCGATCGCGATGGATGAGGGGTTGCGGTTCGCGATTCGTGAGGGCGGCCGGACGGTGGGCGCCGGCGTCGTCACCAAGATTCTGAAGTAACGGCGGACAGAAGGAGATTGCATGGCAAGTAAGATTCGTATCCGTCTCAAGGCGTTCGATCACGCGGTATTGGATCAGGCCGCTGCCGACATTGTGCGCTCGGTCGAAAAGACCGGCGCGCAGGTCTCAGGGCCGATTCCGCTCCCGACCAAGATCGAACGGTGGACGGTGCTCCGGAGTCCGCATATCGATAAGAAGAGCCGGGAGCAGTTCGAGCTCCGGACCCATAAGCGGCTCCTCGACATCAACGACTCTCGTCCTCAGACGATGGACGCGTTGACCAAGCTCGATTTGCCGGCTGGCGTCGACGTCGAAATCAAGGTTGAGTAGCACGATGACGGCTGGATTGATTGGACGCAAAGTGGGGATGATGCGGGTCTTCATCGACGATGGCTCATCGGTTCCGGTGACCGTCATCGAGGCCGGCCCGTGTCGGGTCCTCCAGGTTCGCGGGAGCGGCGTGCAGCTCGGCTTCGGTCAGAAGCGGAAGCAGCGGACTCTCAAGGCGGAGTTGGGTCACGCCAAGGCGGCGGGCCTCGAGGCGGCGCCCGGGGTGGTCCGGACGTTCGAGCTCAACGGCGACGTGCCGAAGCCGGGCGACACCGTGACGGTCGGCATGTTCGCGGCCGGGGAGACCGTCAAGGTCACCGGGCAGTCGAAGGGCCGCGGCTTCCAGGGCGTCGTCCACCGGTACGGGATCGGCGGCGGTCCGGGGTCGCACGGCAACACCCGACACCGGAAGCCGGGCTCGGTCGGCGCCGGTACTGATCCGTCGCGGGTGATCAAGGGCAAGCGGATGCCCGGTCACATGGGCGATCGCCGGCACACCGAACTCGGGCTCCAGGTCGTCCGGGTCGACGCCGAGCGCAATCTATTGTTCGTTCGCGGGGCGATCCCGGGGGCGAAGAACGGGATCGTGACCGTCGCGAAGCAGGGAGGGAGGAGCCGCCATGCTTGAGGCCCCGGTGTTCCAATCCAACGGGAAGAAGAGCGGCAGCTTCGCCCTTCCGGCCGAGTACTTCGATGGCACGGTCAATGAGCCGGTCATGCACCAGGCCGTGAAGGCGTTCTTGGCCAACCAGCGCCAGGGCACCCATTCGACCAAAACTCGCCGGTGGGTTACCGGCGGCAATCAGAAGCCGTGGAAGCAGAAGGGCACCGGCCGGGCGCGGGCCGGCTCGACGCGGTCGCCGCTGTGGCCAGGTGGTGGCACGGTGTTCGGTCCGCATCCGCGCGACTACACCCAGGATCTTCCCAAGAAGGTCAAGCAGCTCGCCCGCCGCTCATCGCTGAACGCCCGGGCCCGCGAAGGCCTGCTGTCCTTAGTTGAAAGCTTCGATTTTGCGGGTCCCAAGACGTCGCAGTTGGCCGGCCTCCTCGAGGCGATGGGCTTGACCGGCAAGAAGGTCTTGGTGCTGACCCACGGGATCAAGAAGAGTGTCTACCTGAGCGGCCGGAACATTCCGTCGGTCGAAGTGATGCCCTACGGCGATGTGACGACCTACAACGTGTTGTGGTCGGACGCGGTGGTGGTCGAACAGGGTGCGCTGACCGGCGTAGAGTCCGAGTCGGTCGCGGTCGAGGCGGCTGTGGCGCCCAAGAAGACGCCGGCCGCCAAGAAGCCGGCCGCTCCCAAGGCTGCCAAGGCCACCAGGGCGCCCGCCGTGAAGAAAGCGGCCCAGCCCGCTGCGGCAATGAAGGCGCCGGCCAAGAAGGCCGCGCCCAAGAAGAGGGACGGTAAGTAATGGCTGCCCTTCATGACGTGGTCGTGAAGCCGTTGGTCACCGAGAAGAGCTCGGCGGCCTACCAGAACCGGAAGGAATACGCCTTCCACGTGGCAACGAGCGCGACCAAGCGCGATGTCAAGGCGGCGTTGGAGAAGCTCTTCGGCGTCACGGTCACCCGGGTTCGGACGATGCAGATGCGGCGGGTCGAAGTCGTGCGGGGCCGAACCCGGGGCAAGACCGAGGCGTGGAAGAAGGCGTTGGTGACTTTGAAGGACGGCGACTCGATCGCCGTGTTCGAGGGTTAACATGGGCACTCGTCAATATCGTCCGACGTCCGCGGGTACGCGGTTCCGTTCGGTGTCGGATTTCGCGGAAATCACCCGCGACACGCCGGAAAAATCGCTGCTGACGCCGCTTCGGAAGACGGGCGGCCGGAACAATCAGGGCCACGTCACGATGCGGGCGATTGGTGGCGGTCACCGTCAGCACTATCGGATCATCGATTTCAAGCGGAACAAGTTCGGGATTCCGGCCAAGGTGGCGCACATCGAATACGATCCGAACCGCACGGCCCGGATTGCCTTGCTGCACTATGCCGACGGCGAGAAGCGCTACATCCTCCACCCGGTTGGCCTGAAGCAGGGCGACACGGTGTTGAGCGGCCCGGGCACCGACGCCCGAAACGGGAACGCGCTTCCGCTCGGTGAGATTCCGTTGGGCACCAACGTGCACAACATCGAGCTCAAGATCGGCAAGGGTGGTTCGATTGCCCGAAGTGCCGGCCAGTATGCCCAGGTCATGGCTCGGGAAGGCCAGTACGTCACCCTCCGGCTCAAGTCCGGCGAGACCCGGCTGGTGAACCTCCGTTGCTTGGCGACGATCGGCGAGGTCGGCAACTCGGAGCACGAGCTCTTGTCGCGGGGCAAGGCCGGAAAAACCCGCTGGTTGGGTCGTCGCGGCAAGGTCCGGGGTGTCGCGAAGAATCCGGTCGATCACCCGTTGGGTGGTGGTGAAGGGAAGAGCTCCGGTGGGCGTCCGCCGGTTTCCCCATGGGGCAAGCCCGAGGGCGTCAAGACCCGGGCTCCGAAGAAGGCCACGAATCGACTGATCATCCGCGGCCGCAAGCGTGGTAAGGCGACGGGCGGGGGGAACGGGTAATCATGGGACGGAGCGTCAAGAAGGGACCGTATGTTCAGGAGGCCTTGCTTAAGAAGGTCCAAGTCCTGAGCTCGAAGAACACCAAGCAGATCGTGAAGACCTGGAGCCGGGCGAGCACGATTCTGCCTGAGTTCGTGGGCCATACGTTCGCGGTGCATAACGGCAACAAGTTTGTGCCGGTGCACGTCACCGAGAACATGGTGGGACACAAGCTCGGTGAATTCTCGCCGACGAGGATTTTCAAGGGCCATAGCGGCAAGCTGGTGGCCGACAAGAAGGCGAAGCCGGAGTGATCATGTCACTGGGACACGCAATTCAGCGCAACGTTCGCCAGAGCCCGCGGAAAATGCGGCTGGTGATCGACCTGATCCGGGGCAAGGATGTCAACGAGGCGTTGGCGATCCTCAAGTTCAACAAGCGGAACGCGGCGAAGCAGATCGCCAAGACGCTCAAGAGTGCCGTCTCCAACGCCGAGCAGAAGGCGATGAAGGAGAACGAGCGGTTCGACGCTGACGAGCTGATGGTGGCCAAGGCCATCGTCAACGGAGGGTCGCCGCTGAAGCGGATTCACGCCGCGGCGCAGGGCCGGGCGACGCCGATCAAGAAGCGGACGAGCCACGTCGAGATCCACGTGCGGAGCAAGGAGTAGTCGATGGGTCAGAAAACCAATCCGATCGGGTTCCGGCTCGGGATCGTCAAGCCGTGGGTGTCCCGTTGGTACGCGAATAAGGAAATGCCGGCGCTGCTCAAGGAAGACGAGCTGATCCGGAAGTACTTGATGACGCGGCTCGGTCATGCGGCGATCGCGGAGATTCACATCGAGCGGCGTCCGGGCAAGGTGACCGTGACGGTCCACACCGGGCGGCCGGGCGTGGTAATCGGCAAGAAGGGCACCGAGGTCGACAAGCTTCGCGATGAGTTGGCGCAGCTGACGTCGAAGGAAGCGGCGATCAACGTCGAAGAGATCAAGCGCCCGGAAACGTCCTCCCAACTGGTGGCCGACAACATCGGCCACCAGCTGATTCAGCGGATCTCGTTCCGGCGGGCCATGAAGCGGGCCGTGCAGAGCGCGATGCGGATGGGTGCCTTGGGCATCAAGGTCCGGGTCTCCGGCCGGCTGGGCGGGGCGGAAATCGCCCGGACCGAAGGGTACCACGAGGGCCGGGTGCCATTGCACACCCTGCGTGCCGACATCGATTACGCGACCAGCACGGCCAAGACCACCTATGGAACCATCGGGATCAAGGTGTGGATCTTCCGGGGTGAAGTGGTGGAAGACGTGACCGGCAAGACGTACAGCACGGGAGCCTAACCAATGCTTGCGCCGAAGCGGATCAAATTCCGGAAGCAGTTCAAGGGGAAGATGCGGGGCTTGGCCCTGCGGGGTAACACCGTGGCCTTCGGGGACTTTGCCCTGGCCGCGATGGAGCCGGGCTGGGTATCGAACCGCCAGATCGAAGCGTCCCGGATTGCCATTTCCCGGGCCATGAAGCGGGGCGGCAAGATGTGGATCCGGGTGTTCCCGGACAAGCCGATCACCAAGAAGCCGGCCGAAACCCGCATGGGCAAAGGCAAAGGCAATCCGGAAGGCTGGGTGGCGGTGGTGAAGCCGGCGCGGATCCTCTTCGAAGTCGAAGGGGTGAGCGAAGAATTGGCCCGGGCGGCGTTTGCGCTGGCGGCGGCCAAGTTGCCCGTCAAGACCCGGTTCGTGAAGCGGGAGGAGCACTAGGATGAAGGCCCTCAAGGCGGATGACCTCGTCCAGTTGTCGGTCGAGGAGCTCACGGCCAAGCTTGGCGAACTCGAGGAGGAGCAGTTCCGGCTTCGGTTCCGGACAGCCACGGAGGCCGTCGAGAACCAAATTCAGTTCCGGACCCGCCGACGCGACATTGCGCGGATCAAGACGATCCTGCGGCAGAAGGAAGGTTGAGGATGACTGAAGCGACTGCGGCACCACGGAACCGGCGGAAGACTCGGACCGGCGTCGTGCAAAGCGATAAAATGACCAAGACCGTGACCGTGATGATGGAGCGTCGGTTTGCCCATCCGGTGTACGGCAAGCGGATTACGCGGCAGAAGACGATCAAGGCCCGCAATGACCTCGGGGCCAAGACCGGCGACACCGTGCGGGTGATGGAAACCCGTCCGCTGGCGAAAACCGTGCGGTGGCGGGTGACCGAGATCGTAGAGAAGGCGAAGTAGGGAGACGATATGGTTCAACAGGAAACGATTCTTCGAGTCGCGGACAATAGCGGGGCCCGCAAGGCCCTGGTAATCCGCGTGTTAGGCGGCTCCAAGCGCCGCTACGCCGGGCTCGGCGACGTGGTGATCGTGGCCATCAAGGACGCGATCCCGACCGGTCAGGTGAAGAAGGGTGAGGTCGCGCGAGCGGTGGTCGTTCGGGTGGCGAAGGAAACCCGTCGGAAAGACGGCTCCTACATCCGCTTCGACGAGAATGCGGTCGTGCTCATCAATGATCAGGGCGAACCGCGAGCCACCCGGATTTTCGGGCCGGTTGCCCGTGAACTGCGCGACAAGCGATACATGAAGATCGTCTCGCTGGCGCCGGAGGTCATCTAGTATGCGGATTCTCAAGCATCGGAAAGCCCGGCGGAAGGTCGGGCCGGGGCCGGTAGTCCGGGTCTCGATGCCGATCACCAAGGGCGACATGGTCCAGGTGATTTCGGGGGCGAGCAGCGGCAAGCGGGCTCGGGTTCTTCGGGTCAATCTCAAGACCGGCCGGGTCACCCTCGAGGGGCTCAACATGATGAAGCGCCACTTGCGCGCGACGACCCCGAACGGGCAGTCCGGGATCGTCGAGCGGCCGGCGCCGATCCATCACTCGAACGTGATGTTGATCGATCCTAAGACGGGTGAGCCGACCCGAATTCGGCGGAAGCGGGACGAGGACGGCACGGTTGAGCGGATCGCCGTGAAATCCGGGCAGTCGATCGCGAGGAACCGGTAATGATGGCTGAAACCAAAGCGACCAAGGCGCCCAAGCAGCCGAAGGGCGGGCCGCCGGCGAAGACCAGCAAAAAAACCAAGGCGCCCCAGGGGGCGAC
>JAYTTT010000313.1:0-6055 GCA_043744895.1 Gemmatimonadota bacterium
CCGGCCGCCCAATGGATCGGGCTGATCGTCTTCGGCCCCGACACTTCGCTTGGCATGGTCCAGTTGTTTTTCAGCCGGATGATCGACGACTTGGTCAAGAATGCCCCGCGAGAAGCATCGACCCGCGAGATCCTTCCTGAGACCTTCGAAGACGATCTCAACGCCAGCCTTCGCGCTCTCTTCGGACGGTAATCATGCCGCTCGTCAACTTCACCGCCCGGGAAATCACCTGCAAGCTGGTCTACTACGGTCCGGGTCGCTGCGGCAAGACCACCAACCTGCAGTATATCCATGGCCGGGTCCCCGAGGCCCGGCGAGGCCGGATGGTCTCGCTCGCCACCCAATCCGACCGAACCCTTTTCTTCGATTTTCTCCCGATCGAGCTTGGCGTCATCTCCGGGTTCACGACTCGGTTCCAGCTCTATACCGTCCCGGGTCAGGTGTACTACAACGCCACCCGCCGCTTGGTGCTCCAGGGTGCCGATGGCGTGGTCTTCGTCGTCGACAGCCAGGCCCGCCGGTTCGACGAGAACATCGAAAGTTTTCAGAATCTTCAGGAAAACCTGCTTGAACAGGGCGTCGATGTCCGCCAGCTCCCGGTCGTGCTCCAGTACAACAAGCAGGACCTGCCCTCCGACTTGATCCTTTCGCCGCCTGAGCTCGACGACGCCTTCAATTTTCGCTCGGTGCCGAGCCTCCCGGCCGACGCGCTTCACGGCACCGGTGTCTTCGAGACCCTCAAGGCGCTCTCGACCGTGGTCCTCCAGCGACTGGCCACCCGGGCGCCGACATTGTGACCGATTCGTTTGCCTCGTTCGTCGCCGATCCGGCGACCCAGGCAGCCATGTCGGCGGTGCGGCAGCTGGCTGATGGGCCGAGGATGGCGTATCTGCTGGTCTTGGTGGGCCAACGGGGTGCGGGCAAGAGCCACCTGTTGCGGGCCGCTCGCGACCGCCTCACCACGGCGGTGCCTCCCCGGTCGGTTGAGCTGGTGGCTCTCGGGCGACTCACCGACCTGGTTCACAACCGGGGCCTCACCGACGCTGGCGCCGCGCTCCGCGATCGGCTGCTCCGCGCCGACGTGGTCCTTTTCGATGACCTCGATGCCGCCGAGCGCCAAGTCCCCGTCCAGGCCTTCCTGTACGATGTCATCGAAAGTCGGATCGGGGCCGGCCTCGCGACGGTAGCCGCCACCGGCAAGCCGTTAGGCGGAATGCCGAATCTCGATAGCCGGCTCGGCCGCCGGCTCAGGGATGGCACGACCCTCGAACTCGGTCGCCCGTCGGCGGCCACTATTGCCACGATTCTTTCCCGGAAAATCGCCGATGTCGCCGCCGCCGTGCATCCGGGCCTGGCCGCGGCCCTCGCCGCCGTCGAGCTTCGGTCCGTCAAGGAGTACCTCGGCGCCCTCCAGCGAATCTTGGCGGTGCAAGGCGCAACCCCAACCCCGATTGCGCCCGACGACGCCTTGGCACTGCTCGGTCTCGAGCCCCAAACCCTACCGCTGGTTTCGGTGGTCGTCGCCCCCGTTCCGGAGTCACCGGCCCATTCGTCGGGGACCGAGTTCGATGCGTTTCTGACTGAGGTCGTCGCCAACGTCTCGCAGCAGTTCGACCGGTGGCGGGGCCGGATCCGTGAAACGATCGCCCACTGGCAGGCCCAGGGCATTCGGACCCGGCGCCTCGAACAAGCCTTGCTCTCCGACGCCGGCGGCGATCCGGAGCCGCTGGTGGCCGCGTTCGGCCACGACGCCAGTGAGCTCCAGCGGCTGGTGGCCGAGGCGCGGATCATCGCCCCTGACTTGGCGGGCGCCGAAGTGCTTCGGGATCCCGATCAACTGGCCGGCGCCCGCCACCTCGTCCTCGAAGCGCGAGCCCGGCGGGCCCCGTTGTCGGCTCCATTGCCGGACCTGACGTTGGCCCGCCTTGGGGTCGGCCCGTCGAACCGGGTCGCCCTCGAAACCATCGCCGGCGTCATTGCCGAACCGGGAGTGCGGTCCAACCCTCTGGTCTTCATCGGGCCGAGCGGAGTTGGGAAGACCCATTTGCTTCATGCGCTGGGAAACGCCCTCGTCGGCCGAGGCGTCGGACCGGTCGCGTGCCTGTCGGCCCATAGTCTTCTCGGCGAGTTGGCCAATCTCAAGAGCGCCGAGGAGGTCGCCCAGTGGCGAGCCCGGTACCAGTGGGTCGCGGCGTTACTGATCGACGATGTCCACCTCATCGCCCACGAGCCCCGTTGCCAGGCTGAGTTGCTCAACGTGTACGAGGCCCTGTTCGACGGCGCCCGCCCCTTGGCGTTTACCAGTGCGCGGCCCCTGAGTGAGTTGGGGGGCTTCGATCCCCGGCTCCTCACCCGTCTCGAGGGAGGCACCGTCGTCGACGTCGCACCGCCGGACCGTGAGGTGCGACTGGCCATCGTGAAAGCCATGCTGGCCGAGACGCCCGCGGCCGGCGACATCGGCCTGCTCGACTATCTCGCCGGCCGGCCGGCTGATTCAGTTCGTTCGGTCCACGGGGTCGTGCAACGGGTCCTCGCCGAGGCTCTGGCCGAACGGGCGGTGCCATCGACGGCGTTTGCCCGCGAAATTCTCGAAGCGGTCGAAACCAAGTCCTCGCAGCGGGACCGGGGCCCCGTCGCGCCGTCCAGCGGGATTCAGTCGCCCGGCATGGGGATCGTCCGGAGTCGGGAGAAGATGATCCTCACCTGGCCGACCGCCGATGATCGCCTCCTGACGGAGTTCCCCTGATGGCGATCAAAGGGAGCCTCAAAGAGGCGAGCCTGCCCGACGTTGTCCAGCTCCTGGTGTTCGGGCGGCGTACGGGGTGTCTTGCCTTGTCGGACCGGCAACAATTTGGTTCGATCTATTTCGAGGGCGGTTCGATCATCTATGCGACGATCGTCAATCGCCGCGATCGAATCGGGGACCTTCTGCTCCGGCCGGGCACCATCACGAAGGAGCAGTTGGAGCAGGCCCTCGCGATGCAGGCCGTTGCCCGCGGCCGGCGGCTCGGCGAAATCCTGGTGAGCATCGGCGCGATCACGCCGGACGAACTCAAACGAGTGGTCCGGTTCCAGATTGAGGAAGCGGTCTACGCGTTGTTTGCCTGGACCCAGGGGACCTTCACATTCGATGCCGGCGTCAAGCCCGAGTGGGAAGGCGAACTCGACCGGATCAACCCTGAGAACCTCTTGCTCGAGGGTGCCCGCCGAATCGACGAATGGAGCCTGATCGAGAAGAAGATCCCAAGTTTCGACTTAGTCTTCGCGCTCGACCGCAATGCGTTGGCCAACGAGTCGCTGGCCTTCACCGAAGCTCAGCGCCGGATTCTCCCTCGCATCGACGGGATTCGCGATACCCGTGAAGTGATCGACGCATCCGGGCTCGCCGACTTCGATGCCGCCCAGGCCATCTTCGGGTTGATCACCGCCGGACTCGCTCAGCGGGTGGGGACCTCCTCGAAGACGACCCCGGCCCGGCTCCTCGAGGCCCAGATCGAGGAGCATCGCAACCTCGGCATCGCCTTCCTCCGAACCGACATGCTCGACGAAGCGGCCCGGGAGTTTCGCCGGGTCATGGAACTGCGGCCCTCGGAGGGCTCGGCCCCATTTCTGCTCGGGGTCATTGCCGGCCGGCAGGGCCGGTGGCCCGACGCCGTCGACCTGTTCCGCCTCTCGCTCGACCGCGCCGGACCCCGGGGCCAGGTGATTCACAATCTGGCCGTGGCCCTCGCCGAAGTCGGCCGCCTCGATCAAGCCGAGAGCATGTTCGCCGAGGCCGCCGGACGGTTGCCCGATCACCCCCAGGTGTATCTGAGCTGGGCGTTACTGGGCCTTCGCCGCGACGACCCCGCTGTGGCGTGGGCCCGGATCGAACGGGCCCGCGAGTTATTCGGCCGAACCCCGCCGGCACTCTGGTTCTTTGCCGCCACACTCGCCCTGGCCCGCCAGGAGCAGTCCGACCGCGCGCTCGAACTCGCCCGCGAGGCCGTGACCGCGTATCCCAATCATGCGGTCCTTCGAAACAATCTGGGCGTTCTCCTCGAAGCCACGGGCGACGTGGCCGCTGCCGAGACGATTCTCCGCGAAACGGCGGACGAGCAGCCATTACCGCAGCTTCACAAGAACTTGGGCGACCTGTACTACCGCTCCGGACGGTACGAAGAGGCTGCCCAGCAATACGATCGCGCCACTCAAATCGACCCAACCTTAGGCGACGACGTCTTCTTCAAGCTCGGCAACCTGGCCTTTCGCCGGCGTGATGCCGCCGAAGCCCGGCAGTTTTGGGAACAAGCGGTCCGCCTCAATCCCGGGCATCAGCTGGCCCGCGCCAATCTGGAACTGCTGCCGGTCAGCACATGATCGTCGAGGCCGCCGGCATCGATCGGGTTCGTCGCCATCTGACCAGGATCGGCGCCGCCTCGTTGTGCCGGTTCAAGGACCGCTACCTCGAACGGCGGCTCCAGAGCCGCTGCCGGGCCTGTGGCGTTGCCGACCTCGAGGCCTACGCCGACATCCTCGATCGCGATCCCGACGAGGGCCACCGCCTCCTCTCCGCGATCGCCCTCGGCGTCACCAGCTTCTTCCGGAACCCCGCCGCCTGGCACCGCCTAGCCGAGCTCATCCCGGCCGAGTGCCGAGCCCCGAGCGCCGAGTGCCGAGCGCCGAGCGCCGAGTGCCGAGCCTGGAGCTCCGCCTGCGCGACCGGCGAGGAAGCCTGGTCCCTGGCCCTTCTGTTAGGCAGGCTCACCGACCAGGGCCGGCTCTCCAGCTGGCACGTCGATGCCACCGATCTCGATCCCCGAAGTCTGGCCGTCGCCCGAGCGGCGGAATATCCGGACCGCTGTCGCCCCGACATCGAAGCCCTCATCGCCCCGCTTCCAGTCGGGGAGTTTCCAGGGCGGTTCGTCGTGCCCGACGCGCTCCGCACCGCGGTCCGGTTCTCGGTCGCCGACCTCACGGTTGCCGCGGCCCGAGGTCCCTATGACGTGATCCTCTGCCGCAACGTGCTCATGTATTTTGACGTCGTGACCCAGGGCCGGGTCATGGACAACGTGGTGGCCGCCCTCCGGAGCGGAGGGCTCTTGATGCTTGGCAAGGCCGAACTCGCCGGGTTCGATCTTGGATCGCGGCTCGAGTTGATCGACGGACGCGAGCGAATTTATCGGAGGACCCCATGAGCGGACCCCGGCTCGTCGTGAAGGTGAGCGAATTGATCGTCACCGAAGCCCCGGCGACCCTGGTCGCGGTGGCACTGGGGAGTTGCGTGGCGGTCACCCTGCACGATCCGCACACCCGGATCGGGGGCATGGCGCACGTCTTGATGCCGAACCAATCGATGGGACGAGCCAGCGGAGAACCGGGACGATACGCGCCGACCGCGGTCGCGGCGATGGTCGAGCGGATGATCGCCCGCGGCGCCCGGACACCCTCGATCGTGGCCCGGCTGGTCGGGGGCGCCAGCATGTTCGTGTCCCTGACCCCCCCCGGCAACATTCAGATGGGCGACCGCAACGTGGTCGCGGTGCGAGAAGCCCTTCACAAGCATGGAATCCGACTCATCGGTGAAGCCGTCGGGGGCGATTTTGGGCGCACGGCCGAGTTCGATCTCGACACCGGGCGAATCGTCGTGACCAGTTATCTCCGCGAGAGCCGGATCCTGTGACCGAATCACCGGAGGCGTTGCGGCGGGAGATCGCCCTCCTCGAGACCAGCCTCGAATTGGCCTCGGCCGTGGCTGACCGTGATGAACTGAAGCGAAGAATCATCGCCGTGTTCAAGGCGACCGATATCGCCATTGCCGACCTTCAGTCGACCCGGGACCGAATCAAGGGGCTGGTCGACCGCTACAAGCAACTCGGTGCTGACGAGGCGGCCGGCCCCAAATTGGCCGAAACCCGCCCCCCGGTGCGGGCCGATCACTTGGGCGCCTCGACCTACATCGAGAAGGGTTGGTCGTTCATTGCCTTGGGTGACCACGCGGCGGCGACCCAGGCGCTCAACCGGGCACTCGAATTGGCACCCGGCGATCTCCACGCTCAATCGCTTCTCGGTTGGG
>JAYTTT010000314.1:0-1584 GCA_043744895.1 Gemmatimonadota bacterium
CGGCCCGGCAGGCCATGATCCACGCCGGCCTCAATGGGGTCATTCCGGCGGTGACTATCAACAAGGTCTGCGGCTCGGGGCTCAAGGCCGTCATGCTGGCGGCGGAGTCGATCAAGGCGGGGGACAACCAAGTCGTCGTGGCGGGCGGGATGGAGTCGATGTCGAATGCGGCTCACTATCTCCACGGGATCCGGGGCGGGGTCAAGATCGGCAACCAGACCATGCTCGACGGGATGATCCACGATGGGCTCTGGGACTCCTTCGGGAACGTCCACATGGGGATCCTGGCCGAGTACACGGCGCAGAAGGCCGGGGCGACGCGGCAACAGCAAGACGAATTCTCGGCGGCGAGCCAGCAAAAAGCGGGGGCCGCTATCGAGGCCGGCAAGTTCGCGACCGAGATCGTCGGCGTCGAGATCATCTCGAAGAGTGGCACCGTGGTCTTCTCGCAGGATGAAGGGCCGCGGAAGGAAACCACCGCGGAAGGCTTGGCCAAGCTCAAACCGTCATTCCAGAAAGACGGTACCGTGACCGCCGGCAATGCCTCGACGCTCAACGACGGGTCGAGTGCCGTGGTCGTTGCGTCGTTGGCGTTCGCCAAGGCGCACGGGCTTAAGCCGCTCGCCACGATCACCGGCTATGCCACCGGCGGCGGGGAACCGAAGGATCTCTTCTTTGCTCCGATCTTCGCGGTTCAGAACCTGATGAAGAAGGCGGGCACGGCGATCGGCGACTACGGGCTGATCGAGGCGAACGAGGCGTTCGCGTCGCAGTGCATTGCCGACGGCCGCGGGCTCGGGTGGGACTGGGATCGGGTCAATGTGAACGGCGGCGCCATTGCCTTGGGTCATCCGATCGGGGCGAGTGGGGCCCGGGTCCTTACAACCTTGATTCACGCGATGCAGGACCGCAAGGTCGCCACCGGATTCGCCACGCTGTGTTTGGGTGGCGGCAACGCCGTCGCGCTGTCGGTCGAATCCGCCTGAGGAGGAACCATCATGAAGCAAGCTGCCGTCATCGGCGCAGGCACCATGGGCAACGGGATTGCCCACGTCTTTGCGCAATTCGGGTGGAGCGTCACCTTGATCGATGTCTCCCAGTCCGCTCTCGACAAGGCCCGGACGACAATCCAGGCCAACCTCGACCGCCAAGCCAAGAAGGGGACGATTCCGTCCGAGGCGCCGCCTCAGATTCTTGGCCGGATTCAAACCGCCACCGCGCTCGACGCCGCCGCCGCCGCGAATTTCGTCGTCGAAGCCGCCACCGAGAACCCGCCGCTCAAATTTTCGCTCTTTGAAACCCTCGATCGCGTCTGCGCCAGCGATGTAATTCTGGCTTCGAACACCAGCTCGATCTCGATTACCGAGATCGGGGCCCGGACTCGGCGACCGGAGAACGTGATCGGGATGCATTTCATGAACCCGGTCCCGATGATGCAGCTCGTCGAGGTCATCCGCGGCCACGCCACCAGCGACGCGACCATGAGCACGGTGCTCGCGATGACCGCGGAACTCGGCAAAATCGCCGTCCAAGTCCAGGACTATCCGGGGTTCGTGGCCAACCGGATCCTGATGCCGATGATCA
>JAYTTT010000315.1:0-1583 GCA_043744895.1 Gemmatimonadota bacterium
CCCCCAACTCCGGAAAGCCCCCCCCGAGTGCCGAGTGCCGAGAGCCGAGTGCCGAGCCTCATCGACCGTATTCGACTCGGCGACCGCGACGCCTTCGAGGTGGTCTTTCGGACCTATTACGGCAAGCTGGCCGACTACGCCAATGGCCTGGTGCGGGGCCGGGATGGGGCCGAGGATGTGGTCCAGGAGGTGTTCGTTGCGCTCTGGACCCAGCGGGAGCGGCTGACCACCCCCGACAATTTGGTCGGCTACCTCTATCGAGCGGTCCGGAATCGGAGTCTCAATCAGCTTCGGCACAAACGAATGGTGGCCGACTGGCAGACCCGGCAAGCGGCCGAGGAGCCGAACTATTCACCGGCGGCCGATCGCGAGGCCGAGAGCGCCGAAATTGCCGAGGCGGTGCGTTTGGCCGTGGCGACGCTCTCGCCGCGATGCCGGCAGGTGTTCGAGCTGAGCCGCAATGCCGGCCTGACCTATCCTGAAATCGCCAGCTCGCTCGGGATTTCGATCAAGACCGTTGAGACGTTGATGGGCCGGGCGCTCAAGGGCGTTCGGGCTCGGCTGGCGTCGTTTCGGAGCTGAGGTGTCGGGGGACCGATTACGGCTTGGTCAATCAGGAAGCCGGGCAAGGCGTTAGGTTGCCTGGGCGGCGGACCACTCCGGGAGCAGCCTTCGGAGACGAGACTTTCGTCGTTGGCGATCTCCCAGCGCCAGCTACGAAGACATGTCGGTACGGGCCATCGGGGGCCAAGGGTCAATCCGCTCCAGTGATTGTAGACGATTCGAGGCCGGTTCCCCCAGCGAGATGGCTGTGGTCCGAGGGTTGAGCTCAAGGCCGAGCCCATGAGTTCCATCGGGTGGCCGGTTGGGACCACCCGCCGTACATTGGCGGGATGACAGCCACCGTTTGTTCGATTGGTCGGTCGCGCCGCCCCGCCGCTCCGCTCACCTTCGCGATTTCGGTCGACCCGTCCCGATGAGGATCTTCATCGCTGGTATCTCGACGGAATCCAATGGGTTCGTGTCCTACCCCACACCGCTCCGGGACTTCCACCTTCATCGCAACTGGGCCGACGACGAGGCCGTCGGTTGGGTTCTTTCGGCCGCCAGACCGTGGCGGCGGCTGGTGCGAGAGGCCGGGTGGACCGTCGTACCCGGCCTCCTGGCGTGGGCCATGCCAAGCGGGCCGACGACCCGGGGCGCATACGAGGGGATGCGGGATGAATTGGTCGGCGACCTCCGCGGCGCTGGACCGGTCGACGCGGTGCTCCTCGACCTCCACGGGGCGATGGTCGCCGATGGATACCCCGACCCCGAAGGCGATCTGATCGAGCGGTGCCGAGCCGTGGTTGGTCCTGATATCCCGATCGGCGTCGCCCTCGACTGCCATTGTCATCTCCGGGAACGCATGGTAGCGCACGCCACGGTCATCGGTATGATGAAGCTGTGGCCCCATGTGGACGTGCCCGAACGGGCTCGCGAAGTATTCGACCTGGTGGTTGCCGCCGGTCAGGGGCGGGTTCGGCCGGTTTCGGCGATCGCCGACTGCCGGATGATCGGCGCCTATCCGACGACGCCGGAGC
>JAYTTT010000316.1:0-6019 GCA_043744895.1 Gemmatimonadota bacterium
GGCTGCCGAAGGGGGCCTTGGGTCCGCTGGCCGAGTGGATCACCGGCCGGGAGACGGTGGCGGTCGAAGGGCCGGTGGTGCTCCGCCGATTGGGCACCGCCGAATGGCGGGTCGACCAGGTCACGATTCGAGGGTTGCCGCTACCGCGCGGGTTGTGGGAACGGCTCCTGGTATTGGTCGTTCCCGGCGCGAGCGGCATCCTCACCTTTCCCGTTGATCGGTGGATTACCGGAATTCGGGTGACCCCGGGCGGGGCCGTCCTGTTCGGCGGGCCGGCGGAACGAGCCCGATGAAGCCGCGAATCCTGGTGGTGGACGATGAGCCCGCCGTGCGCGATGCCCTCCGGCAAGTACTGGAGTATGAGGGCATGGACATTCGGACCGCCGGTTCGGGCGGCGAGGGCCTGACGTTGTTCGAGGAATTCCGTCCGCATGTGGTGGTCCTCGATGTGAAGATGGCCGGTCTCGATGGGCTCGCGGTGTTGGCCCGGCTCAAGGCCGTCGATCCCGCCGCGACCGTCGTCATGATCTCTGGTCATGGGACTATCGCGACGGCGGTCCAGGCAACCCAGCGGGGCGCGTTTGATTTCCTCGAGAAGCCGCTCGATGCCGACCGGCTGCTCGTCACCCTTCGGAACGCCATGGATCACGCCTCGCTGGCCGGGGCGCACGAACGGCTGAAGAGCTCGATCGATACCAAGTACCCGATGATCGGTTCGAGTGCCGAGCTCCGGGCGGTTCGCGACCTGATTACGCGGGTTGGCCCGACCGGGGCCCGGGTCCTGATTACGGGCGAGAACGGGACCGGGAAAGAGTTGGTGGCGCGGGCGGTCCACGAAACCTCACCGCGTCGCGACCGGGCGTTTGTCGAAGTGAACTGCGCGGCGATCCCGACGGAGTTGATTGAGAGTGAGCTCTTCGGGCACATGAAGGGCAGCTTCACCGGCGCGGTGGCCGATCGGGCCGGCAAATTTGAGTTGGCGGACGGTGGGACGCTGTTTCTCGACGAAATTGGGGATATGTCGCTTTCGGCCCAATCGAAAGTGCTCCGGGCGCTCCAAGAGGGCGTGGTAACCCGAATCGGGGCGGCCAAGCCGATCGAGGTCGACGTCCGGGTCCTCGCGGCCACCAACAAATTGTTGGCCCAAGAGATTGTGGCAGGGCAATTTCGCGAGGACCTCTTCTATCGGCTGAATGTGGTGCCGATCGAGGTGCCGCCGCTCCGCGAACGGACCCGGGATATTCCGGAGTTGATCGCGCACTTCGTCGGTCAATTGGGCGGCCGGGCCGGCATTGCCGCCAAACCCTTTGCGCCGGAGGCGATTCAGCGGCTCGAGAACCGACCGTGGCCCGGTAATGTCCGGGAACTGCGAAACGCGGTCGAGCGGCTCTTGATCCTGTCGCCCGGCAAGACGGTCACCAGTGGGGACGTGGAGCGCGTTCTCCCGGTCACCGCCAGCCCACCACCGGAGCTCATCGACGAGGGCGAGTCAGCCGGGACCTTGGAATCATTCAAGTCGGATACTGAGCGGGTTTTCATTCTCCAGAAACTTCGGGAGCATGACTGGAACGTCTCGGAAACGGCTCGGGCGCTCTCGATACCGCGGTCGAATCTTTACAAGAAGATGGAAAAGTACCAACTCACCCGGGAGTCAAAATGACCGGAGGCCAACCGCGGGACTGGGACAAGGAGATGGCGGAGATCGACAAGGTCCTGGCCAAGTCGCCGCCGGCGCGGTTGACGGAGCGCCCGAGCGCCAGTGGCCCTCCCGCCGCGCCGGCGCCATCACGTGGTGGCTCCGTGGCGAGCCCAACCGGACGCACGGCGGTGCTTGCGACCTGGTTTCGGGTCGGGCTCGGCGTGGCCCTCGCGGCAGGGATGACCCAATGGCCTTATTTCCACGCGTGCGGCACGGCGCTGTTTCTGTATTTGGGGGCTATCGGAATGGTCGGCCTCAGCGGCCTCTGGGGCATGGTGACCAGCTGGCGCCATCGGATGGGCCTCGCCCACACCGTATCGCTCGTGGTGCTCATGGGGGGTGGAGTCCTTGCGGCGGCCGCGGTCCTGCCACGAAGCGGGTACGCCAAACGCACGGCCACCTGGATCTGCCCTTAGCAATCCATGGCGAAGTGAATCGCGAGCATTGATCGACGACGATGGCTGACGAGGCGGTTGCGGATTAGGCGCGGCGCGGGGTAGGTTCGGTCATTGATCGGCTACACGGGAAGGTCTCCACGGGCATGCGTCCAATCCGGGTCGGCGCTGGAAAAAACGGATCAGGATCCGATGAAGGGTCCCTCGACATCTACCTTCGAGAAATTAGCCGCTATCCGCTGATTCCTCAGGAGGAGGAGGTCTCGCTGGCCCAGCGGATTCGGACGGGGGAAGAAGAAGCGCTCGACAAGTTGGTCCGCAGCAATTTGCGATTCGTCGTTTCAGTGGCCAAGAAGTATCAGAACCAAGGGGTGTCGCTCGCGGATCTGATCAACGAGGGCAACCTAGGCCTGATTCGAGCCGCGCACAAATTCGACGAGACCAAGGGCATCAAATTCATTTCGTATGCCGTGTGGTGGATTCGCCAGGCCATTCTCCAGGCACTCGCCGAACAAAGCCGGATCGTCCGGGTCCCCCTCAACCGGGCCGGCACCCTCCATCGAATCACCCGGCGAAGCGCCGCACTCCAGCAAGAGTTGGGACGGCAGCCGACCGCCGCCGAGGTGGCGGAAGGCATGGACATCGGGGTCGAGGAAATCGAGAAAACCCTCTCGATTTCGCAGAATCATGTCTCGCTCGATGCCCCGCTGGCCCCGGGCGAAGACAACCGCTTGATCGACTACCTCGCCGATACCCAGAATCCCGGTCCCGATGCCGAGACCTTCGAACGGGCGCTGACCCAGTCGATCGAGGAGGTCCTCTTGAGCCTCCGCGAACGGGAAGCGAAGATTCTGCGGTTGTACTTCGGCCTCGACAGTCCGGAGCCGATGACCCTGGAAGAGATCGGGGCCACGCTCGGTATTACCCGAGAGCGGGTCCGGCAAATCAAGGAGAAGGCGCTGAGCCGGCTCCGGCACGTCAGTCGTTCCAAGGCCCTCGAGAGCTTCCTCTTCTAACACCGGACCATGGCGTCAAACTCCTCATTCGACATTTCGACGGGCGCGGATCTCCAAGAGGTAGACAACGCGGTCAACCAGGCCGTGAAGGAGATCAGTCAACGGTATGATTTCAAGGGCACTGCCTGCACCATCGAGTTCGATCGGACGGCCACGACCATCAAACTGTTTGCCGACGACGAGTTCCGGATGCAGCAATTGATCGACGTCCTCGAGGCCAAGTGCGCCAAGCGCCAGGTTCCGTCGAAGAACCTCGCCAAGGCCGACTTCGAGCCGGGCGCCGGAACCTCGGTCCGATGCCTGATCACGCTGAAACAGGGCATTGACCAGGAAACCGCCAAGAAGATTTCGAAGGCGATCAAAGAGGGTGGCTTCAAAAAGGTCCAAACCCAGATCCAGGGTGAAGAGGTTCGGGTCACCAGCCCTTCCCGCGACGAACTCCAAACCGTCATGGCCTTTCTCCGAACGCAGGACTTTGAAATCGAACTCAAGTTCGGCAACTACCGGGGCTAAGGTGTTCCGGTGGACCGCCCTGGCCGCCTTGGCTGTGACGTTAGGCTGCCCCCGGGTCGAGGTCGGCGGCGTCGGCGGCCTCCCGGGTGCCGCGAGCGCTGAGCCCGAGGTTCGGGTTGGGCTCGGCCTGCCGCAGAACCAAATCTCCGTCGGCGGGGCAGCCGGTCTCTTACTGTTCGCCCCCGATGGCGGAGGACTGACTGAAGTGCCGGCCGGGTCGACCGCGACGATCGTGGGGAATGGAACGACGGTGCGCGCCGTGGTCGGCCGGATCAGCACGCCGCTCGGTGCGACGCTCACGCTCCGGCCCCTCGACAGCCTCGGCTTTGTTCGGGTGAACGGCCGCGACTACCGGGGTTCCGTGCTAGTGTCATCGACGCCGGCGGGGATCCTCACGGTCAACCTGCTGTCGCTCGAGGCCTACGTCGCCGGCGTGATCAACGCTGAAATGGGTCGTCGCCCTCCCGGTGACAGCGAAGCGGTTTACGCTCAGGCCGTCATTTCACGGACCGTGGCGATGCGGGCGTTAGGGCGGTATCGGGTGCGCGGCTACGACCTCATTAGCACCGTCTCAGATCAAGCCTATGGGGGGGTGATGACCGAAACCGCCATGGGGTGGGCGGCCGTCCGGGCCACCCGCGGTGAGGTCCTGACGTTTGGCGGGGTCGTCATCGAGGCGTTCTTCCACTCGACGTGCGGCGGCCGAACCGAAGCCGTCGATGCCGTGTTCTCGGGCGCGGCGCAGCCCTATTTGCGGTCGGTGTCCGATCGGGGGCCTTCAGGGGAGGTCTATTGTTCGCTCTCCCCACGGTTCCGCTGGCGGGAGGAATGGACGGCCGAACAGCTGGCCCGGGTGGTTCGGGACAACGCGAGGGTGGCCGGGCTCGCACCCGACGCCATTGGCGCTCTCGCCGATCTCCAGATCGCGAGCCGGTCGCCATCGGGCCGGGCGGCGGAACTGGTGTTGCTGGCTGCCGGCCGCGCCCTTCCGATCACCGGGCAGCAGGCGATTCGGCAAACGCTTCGGTTGACGGATGGCGGATGGCTCCGCAGTACCCAGTTCTCGATCCAGGTGGCCCGGGGTGGGGGGCGGATCGTCCGGGTCGTCCTCGACGGGGGTGGGAACGGACACGGGGTCGGGATGTGCCAGTGGGGCGCCGTCGGCCGAGCCCGGGCCGGCGCGACCCACCAGGAGATCCTCTCCGCTTATTTTCCGGGCACGGAACAGCGCCGTCTCTACTGAGGGTCACCCATGACGAGTATCCGCCGCTCCGGGCCTCACGCCCGGCCAACCGCCGCTCCTCGAACGCCCGAGCTGGAAGGCCTCCAGGCCCCGTTGCGTCTCGGCATCATCGGCGCGGGGGCCATTGTTCAGGTGGCTCACCTGCCGGTGCTTCGGAAGACCAAGGCCGTCGAATTGGTCGCCCTCTGTGATTCCGATCTCGTCAAGGCCCGAGCGCTCGCTGAGCGAACCGGCATTCCGAGTGTCTATGATGATTTCGAGGATCTGCTTCAGCACGAGCGGCTTGAGGCGGTCCTAATCGCCACCCCAAACCACCTCCACGAGCCCCATATCATCGCCGCCCTCTCGGCCGGATTGCATGTCTTGGTCGAAAAGCCCCTGGCACTCACGTCGGCCGGGGCGCAGAAGATCGTCCGGATGGCCGAAAAGCGGGATCGGGTCGTGATGGTTGGGATGACCCATCGGTATCGGCCCGATGTCCAGGCGGTTCGGAGCTTCGTGCAAGCGGGTGAACTCGGCCAGATCACCAGCGTCCGGGCCAGCTGGCACCTCGCTCGGCCGGCGCGGGCGCCGTTGGGCTGGCGAGAAAAGCGGAGCGAATCGGGCGGCGGGGCCATGCTTGATCTCGGGCTCACGATGGTCGACCTCGGCCTCTGGCTGGCCGGCAACCCGGCTCCCGCCCGGGTGAGCGCCAGCCTGAGCCGGCCAACCGGCGAGCGGTCGGTCGAGCAGTCCGGCAGCGCCTTCGTCGTCTGTGAGAACGGGGCGGCCATCTTTGTCGACGTCACCTGGCGGCACATCGGTGAGGGGGAGCGGTTCGGGGCCGGCCTTCGGGGCTCGAAAGGGACCGCCGGGATCAATCCGCTGCACGTTTGGAAGGAAATCCATGGGATGGCCCATGACGTCTCGCCAACGGGGTCGTTCAGCCGCGAAAATGCCTTTGCCGCGTCGTTCCGGGCCCAGTGGGCTCACTTCCTCGCGGCGGCTGGCGGACGGGTGCCGGTTCCATCACTCGAAGAACAAGTCCAAGTGCTCAAGGTCATTGAAGCGATCTACAAGTCTGACGCCGATGGTCGCGACGTGCTCCTGTGATTGGTCTCGTCGCGGCGCTGGCGATCGCCATGGGGACGCCGCAAGCTCCGGCAGGCTCGGC
>JAYTTT010000317.1:0-6015 GCA_043744895.1 Gemmatimonadota bacterium
CTAACAACCGGGCGGCTCAGGGTGCCCCGACGGAAGAAACGACACAACGTCCTCGTAGCATGGGCGACGACCCGACCGAGCGAGTGCGTGGGGCTGGTCTGGATGAGTCGCATGCTTGTAAAGATATGCCGGAAACCAGTTTAGGGGGAGGCTCAGCCGTCGACCACTTTGCCGAGAATGTGGCGGGCAATGACCAACCGTTGAATTTCGCTGGTTCCCTCGCCGATTTCGCAGACCTTGGCATCCCGCATCATCCGTTCGACCGGGTAGTCCGCTGTGTAGCCATAGCCGCCAAAAATCTGGACGGCTTCAGTGGTGGTCCGCATCGCGAGTTCCGAGCAGAACAACTTGGCCATGGCCGCTTCCTTTTTGAACGGCTTGCCCGCCTGCTTGAGGCGGGCGGCGGTGTAGAGCAGGTGGGTGCCGGCTTCAATCCCGACGGCCATATCGGCCAGCTTGAAGCTGATGCCCTGAAAGCTCCCGATGTGACGGCCAAACTGTTTCCGGATCCCGGCATACTCCCGAGCGGCCTCATAGGCGCCCTCCGCGATGCCGAGGGATAGCGCCGCAATCCCGATCCGGCCCGCGTCCAAGGTCTTCAGGAAGTTGACGAACCCCTCCCCACGGGGGCCAAGCATGTTCTCCTTGGGCACGACGGCATTGTCGAAGTGAAGCTCGCGGGTGTCGCTGGCCCGCCAGCCCATCTTCTCTTCCTTCTTGCCGGCGGTGACGCCTGTGATCTTGGGCAGATCGGCTGCGTGGCCGACGCCGAGGGTCCGGCACAGGTCGAGATCAACGGTGTCTTTGGTGACGATGAAACTGGTGATGCCCCGGTGCCCGGTGCCCGGTTCCGTACGGGCGGTCACCGAAAAGATCTCCCCGACTCCCGCGTGGGTAATGAAGATCTTGGAGCCGTTGAGGAGGAAGTGGTCTCCCTTGTCTTCGGCGGTGGTCGCGGTGCCGCCGGCATCGCTCCCGGCGCCCGGTTCGGTCAGCCCAAAACCGCCGATCACCGAGCCGGACGCCAGGAGCGGGACATATCGCTGACGCTGGGACTCGGTCCCAAATTCGACGATGGGCGACGTGCCAAGATTGGTGTGGGCGCTGATGGTCAGGCCGTGAGAGGCGTCAACTTTGGCCATCTCATGGATCGTGACGTAGTAGGAGATCTGGTCCATCCCGGCGCCGCCGAGTTCTTCGGACCAGGGTACCCCGAGGAGACCGAGGTCGCCCATTTTCTTGATGTTGTCCCACGGAAACGTCGAGGTTCGGTCGAGTTCGCGCGCCACCGGGGCGACGTGGGTCCGGGCGAATTCGCGGACCATCTCCCGGACTTGGTGATGCTGCTCGGTGAAATACAGGCTGTCATCCATACCTCGGAATATAGCAACCTTGGGGCCACCAACCCGCCACGATTAGGTTGGCTCATCCCCTACGAGGACACGCCGTGGATCAACTCGCCTCCATCGAGCAGCGCTTAGGCCGGCTCAGGGTCATCTCGCTCTTGAGCTTCGCGGTCGCCGCCGGGGCCCTGGCCTATGCCCTGCTGGACAAGACTGCAGCCGTTCAGGATGGCCAACTGTGGCAAGCACGGGACGCCAGCGGCCGGGTCCGGGGTGTCTTCGGGGTGTCGGCGGACGGGGTCGGTTTGACGATGTACGACAGCACCGGTCAAATGCGGCTGGACGTCGGCATTGCCCCGGGCGGTGTTCCCGGCATCCTGCTCCTATCGAAGACCGGGGAACCGGTCGCCACCCTCAACCTGGTCGGCGGCTCGGTCCCAACGTTGCGGCTGACGAACGTGGCGGAGTCGACCCGGATCGTGATGACGCCGCGAGCCGGCGCGCTTCCGATTCAGCTCGGCACTCCCGGCCGGCCGGATACCCTGGTCGCCCGACGGCCCTAGCTGAAACACCCGCGACGGTCGTACCGTACATTGGCTCCGCACCCACTCCAAAGGCACCATGTTCAGGTCACTGATTCCCCTCGCGGTTTTTTCGTTCGGCGCCGGTCCCGTCGCCGCGCAAGAAGCGATGTTCATCCTCCGGGCCGGCAAGGACACGATCAGCCTTGAGCGTTTTACGGTCACGGCGACCCGGATCGAGTCGGAAATCTTGCTCAAGCCGAATGCAGTGCGGCTCCGGTTCACCGGCGCGATTGGCGCGGACGGGCTGATCGCCTCGCTCGAGAACAATTTCTGGATGGCAACCGATTCGGCGAAGGCGCCCTCGCGCCAACGGGCGGTCATCACCCTGACCGGTGACTCGGCATTCGCGGCCATCGGCGGGAGCGGCCAAACCCGGACCGAGCGTCTCGGCACCAAGGCCGGTGCCCTGCCCTACATCAACCCGTCCTTTGCCCTGCTGGAGGTCTTCCTGCGCAGGGCAAAGACGTTAGGCAAGAACCCGGCCGAGGTCTCGGCATTCATGGTGAACGGCGGACAAACGTTTCCAGTGAGCATTGCCAGGCTGGGGGCCGACTCGATGCTGCTGACGATGGCCGGAGGCGAAATGCGGCTTCGGGTGGACGGTGGCGGCCGGATCCTGGGCGGTGCGATCCCAGCCCAGAAGACGACGCTGGAGCGGGTCGGGTCGAGTTCGGTTGTGATGGTGGTGGAAAAGCCCGACTACTCGGCCCCAGCCGGCGCGCCGTACACCGCCGTGGATGTGACGGTACCGACGCCCATGGGCCACAGCTTGGCCGGCACGCTGACGATTCCGGCCGGCGCGACGAGTGCAGCCCCGGTCCCCGCCGTGGTCACGATCACGGGGTCGGGGTCGGAGGATCGCGACGAAGCCATTCCGATGTTCAAAGGATTTCGGCCGTTTCGAGAGTTTGCCGACTCATTGGCTCGGCGGGGCATCGCGGTGCTCCGGATGGACGACCGCGGGTTCGGCGGCTCGGGGGGCGATGCGGCAACGGCCACGAGCGCTGACTTTGCCCAGGACATTCAGGCCGGTTTGGCCTGGCTCCGGACCCGGCCCGGGATCGACCGGACTCGGCTCGGCCTCATTGGGCATAGCGAAGGGGGACTGATTGCGCCGATGGTGGCGAACGACGAACCGGGGCTCAAAGGCATCGTGTTGCTGGCCGGCACCGCCTACACCGGGCGGCAGATCCTCAACTTCCAGCTCGGCAACGCGATCACGAACGACACCTCGCTCACGCCGGCCACCCGGGACTCTTCGCTGCGGGCGGTGGCGCCACGGGTCGATTCGATGACGGCCGCCAACCCCTGGCTCAAGTTCTTCGCCGACTATGAGCCGTTGACGATGGCTCGCAAGGTCCAGACGCCGGTATTGATCTTGAACGGCGCCCGCGATCAGCAGGTGACCCCGGATCAGGTTCCCCTGCTCGAAAAGGCGTTCAAGGCCGCGGGAAACCGGGACGTCACCGCCAAGATCCTCCCCAATCTCAATCATCTGTTCGTCTATGATCCTGATGGATTTCCCGGCCGGTATACCGAACTCAAGTCGTTTGCGGTCGACCGTCCGACGATTGGCCTGGTCGTTGACTGGCTGGTGAAGCGGATGGCGAAACCGACGGCCTAGCTCACGGCATCGAGCGCGCCCAGCATGGCGGCGGCACTCGGCCACCGCTGCTCTCGCTCTTTGGCGAGGGCCTTGGCCAGGAACTGCACAATCGGCCCGGGCGCCCCGGTCGCCGCCGTCAGGTCCGGTAGCGGTTCCTCCAAGTGACGGGCGATCAGGGCGATCAGGTTCGGCGCCTGGTGGAGCCGTTGCCCCGCGAGGCACTCGTACATCACACACCCGGCCGCGTAGAGATCGACCCGAGGATCGAGGTCTTCGCCTAACAGCTGTTCGGGGGCCATATAGTCGGGTGACCCGACGATGGCGCCGGCCTGGGTCAGCGACGAGGCGTCGGGTTGCTCCGCCAGGCGGGCAATGCCGAAGTCCATCACCTTGACGACACCCGACGGCTGGACCATCAGATTGGCCGGCTTGATGTCGCGGTGAATCACCCCGTCGTCGTGAGCAACCTCGAGGGCCCGGAGGAGTTGTTTGATAATCGGGAGGACCACCTCAAGGGGCAGCCGGCCCCGGCGGCGAATCAGCTCCTCGAGCGAGGTCCCTTCGACGCACTCCATCGTAATGAAGATGGCTCCGCCCGATTCGCCGAGATCATGGGTCCGGACCACATTGCGGTGGGTGATCCGGCGGGCGAGGCGAATTTCCTGTTTGAATCGTTCGAGCACCCCGGGGGCGAGGTGTAAGGACGGACGGAGGGTCTTGAGCGCGACCGTTTCCCGTAATTCGCGGTCGAACGCGCGGTACACGACCCCCATGCCGCCGGTGCCGAGCAGCTCCGTCAGCTCGTAGCGGCCGGCCAGCACCGAACCCACCGCCACCACCGCCTCACCGGGGCTTGCCGGTTCAGCGACGACCGAGGGACCGCTCCGGCCGGTCGAACTGAGGTAGTCTACCAGCCGCTGTTTCTCGGCGAGTTCGTGTGCCATCCGTTGAAAGGCTCGTCCCAATTCACCGATCTCGTCCGCCGACTCGGTCGCGACCGGGGTCGAGAAGTCGCCTGCCCGGATCCGGCGGGTCGCGGCAACGAGGAGCCCAACCGGCCCGGTAATCCGCCGGGCCAGCCACGCCGACGTCATCAGGGCGAGGAGCAAACCGCCGATGAGACTCAGGGTAATGACCCGCTCGAGCCGGAGATAGGGCGCCAGCTCCGTGCGGCGGGAGCGAAGCCCGACGACGCCCGCGATCGGTGCCCCGTCCGCCGTCCGGATTGGACCGATCAGCCCAACCCACTCCTCATTCGCGACCGTTACGGCCAGCCGGGTGGCGCTGGTGTCTCGCCCGACGGCCGCCGCGAGGGTGGCCGGATCGGAGAGGGTGCTCACGACCGGGATCGCGACGCCACCGGTGTCGCGGGTGAAGAAGACGATCTCGCTGCTGGTGTTCCGCTGGAGGGTGGCGGCGAGAGCCGAATCGACGGGGAGGGCCGCCACGAATGCCCCAAGCGGGCGAACCCCTCCCGGGGCCCGAACCGGCACCGCCACGGCTTGATAGATGACGTCACCCCGGTCGGTGGGCTCGAGCCAGACGCCCGAGGTGGAGGCCCCCTGGAGCGCGATCCCGATCAACGCGCCCGGCGATAAATCGTTCCCGACCCGTTCGGGATGATCCGACCACGCTTGGAGGACGCCTTCCGCATCGGTCAGGAGCACCCACTCCGCGCCCAATTGGATTTTGAGCTCGTCGACGGCATCGAGCAGGGTGCTCCGATCGTGGCTCGAAAACGCTTGCTCGATCGAGGCCACATAGGCCGGCACGGCGGCCAGTCGCTCGGTGGTGGCGCGGAGGGTGTTACTGCGGGCTTCGAGATTATCCCGAATGGCCGCCTCAGCGGCCGTCAGTTCGCGATCGATCGAGGTGGTCGCAGCGGTATCGGCGACCTTCCGGACGATCAAGAGGGTGGTCCCCAAGGCGGCCGCGATCGTGAGGGCCGTCAGCCCGAAGATCCGAAGCCCGAGGGGCGACAGGCGCCGCACTAGTATCGACGCCCTTCCGGGTCGTACGGTTTGCCGAATTTGTTGAGGTGGGTTTGACGTTTGAAGCCGCTGGCCTCGAGCGACATCGCCAGGTCGGCGACCCCGGCTGGACCAACCTCCAACGTCCGCGTCGCTTGCCCCCCGCGCTCATGCCACACCTGGAGTCGATAGCTGCCCGGCGGCACGTTGGCGATCCGAAAGGCGCCGTCGCCGCCGGGCCGGGCAACATAGGGACTCTCCACCACCACGATCACAGCCCACATCTGCGCGTGGATGTTGCAATAGACCCGGACGAGGCCCAGTTTCGACAATCGAACGGACCGGGTCTGATCGCGACCGTACAGCCCGAGGTCGAACGGCGCTTCATCGGAACGCGAAAACACGTTGTGGTTGAACGCGTCCCGGTTGGAAAACGCGACTTGGCTTCCGAGCGGGGCGACGAGAATATTCGGGGTGAATTCCTTCCGCTGGGTCACGATCTCGAGATCAAC
>JAYTTT010000318.1:0-1567 GCA_043744895.1 Gemmatimonadota bacterium
CCTGCCCCAGGGACGATCGGGGCCCGGTCGGGACTCGCCTTTTTGGCTATCCTCTTGGCCGACTGACGGTTACCCTCTGAGGTTTTGGTGGCACACGACCTGCCATGGCGAGGTTCGCTTGCAACCACGGATGCATTGTGTTGGGTGGGTTGGTTGGACTGACGGCGTTGGTCGTCGCGCTGCTTGGAGGTTCTTCCTCCCCCGAGGGTCCCTGGGTAGCGTCGGCGATCAGCCCGTTCGTTCAAGATTCCCTCCGACCCCAACCGCCGCCGAGTCCCAAGCCCAAGCCCGCCCCCAAACAACCGGAACTCCGCCGCCGGAAGCCGCCGACCCCGCGTCCGCCGGGGTGATTAGCTTGGGGGCACTGCTTCTTTCTTGGAGACCTGCGTGAAGGTGGCATTCTTGATGGCGACGATCGGCTGCCTGCCGGCGTCGCTACTGGCCCAATCGGCCGCCGTAACCCGGGCGGCCGCGACCATCACCGAAGCTGATGTCAGACGGCGGATCCAGATCGTGGCCGACGATTCCATGGGGGGGCGAGATACCCCGAGCCGTGGCCTCGACCTGACCGCGCAGTGGATGGCCGCTGAGTTCAAGCGTTTCGGCCTGAAGCCCGCCGGGTCGTCGGCTGACTACATCCTGCCCTACAAGATCACCGCCCGCCGGGTCGATGCGGCCCGGTCGTCGGTTACTTTCACCGGTCCGAGCGCCACCATCGCGCTCGAGGTTGGCAAGGGAGCCGCGATCGCAATTCCCGGCGGCAGCGGCGAGTTTCCGGTCGTGCTGCTCGGCGGCGGGATCGATAGCGGCACCACCGCCCAACTCAAGGGCAAGGCCGTGGTCTGGGTGGCCGACTGGAGCAAGGGCTTCCCGTCGAACGCCAATCAAATTCTCCAAGCTGCCTTGACGGGGGGTGCCAAATTGGTGGTGGCCGTCATCAACAACCCGGGGGCATTTGGGCAGCTGGCCGGTCAGCCCCAGGGTAATGCGACCGTGGTCGGTGATGGCCCCCGCGAGGGTGCGTCGGTCTTTTTCGCGAACGAGGCGGCCGTCGTGGCGCAGGTCCCGGACGCCGCCTCCCAACTGGCCCAACTTCGAGCCGCGACGACCCCAACCGTCGTCCTGGCGCCCGACTGGATGGCCAAATCGGCCGTTCACGATACGATCCTCAGCACCTCGCTGGCCCCGAACGTGGCCGCCGTCGTCGAAGGCACCGACCCGGCCCTCAGGAACGAGTACCTCGTCGTGTCGGCCCACATGGACCACGTCGGATCCGAATGCAAGGGTTCCGGCCCGAAGGACAGCATCTGTAACGGCGCCGACGACGACGGCTCCGGCACGGCCGGCATCGTCGAATTGGCCGAGGCGTTTGCCCAACCTGGTGCCCGGCCGAAGCGATCAGTCCTGTTCCTCGGCGTCAGCGGTGAGGAAAAGGGCCTCTGGGGCAGCGCCCAATTCGCCAAGAACCCACCAGTCCCGATCGGCTCAATCGTGGCCGACCTTAACATCGGCATGATCGGCCGGAACTGGAAAGACACCGTGGTGGCCATCGGCATGCAGCATTCCG
>JAYTTT010000319.1:0-1563 GCA_043744895.1 Gemmatimonadota bacterium
CATAGCCGATCCGGGGGAGCGTTTGGGGATCGACAGTAGTGGTGTTGCGGCCACGCGCATTATCGTTGCAATACCTGCCCCTGGAAGCTAGAGCCACCAACTCGTGTCACGGAACCTGTATTGATGTCCACCGTGAGGAGCTCTCCAGCCTCGGCGATGATGAGAACTTGCCCCGAGGGAAGCGCGCGCAGACTGTACATTTCTCCGATGGCGATTGTGCGTATGCTCTTCATTTGCGCCAAATCGAAAATCGCGAGGCCGTCGGCCTCGGACTCAGCCGCGTTGGTGGCGAGAGGAATGACCAGCGTCCTCTTGTCGGCCATTAGTATGGGCGCCACCACGGACGAAACACGTCTACCGGTCGGCGTTATCACCAGCTCGTGCGGGACGCCGACCGCGTCCGAGTAGAGGAACGAGCCGTCGCCAAAGAGCACCCCGGCACCCCCGCCGGGCAAAGGAAATCCACCTTGGCCGAGCGCGTTGGTCTTCGTGCGACCCGGATCTGTGTCAAGCGGGATTGCCTTCGGACTCGACACGATCACATTCGAACCCGGCCCCGCACTCGCGTCGATAATAGTAGCGCGTCCGCTTCCGGCGCAGGTCGCAAGGATGGCGGAGCCCCGGACGACTCCGAACCAAATGGCGCCGCAGCCCGCTCCGAGATCCGGAGCAGCCACGGACGACTCGAGCGTGAGCAGGTCCAATGCACCGATCGCCATCTTATCGCGGTTGCACGGATCACCCACGATGAGGCTGCTGCACGATTGCTGACCGTCAGGGACAACTGACGGAATCGGATAATAAAGATATCGTTCGTTCTGCGAGACGATGATTCCAGGCAGGTACATTGTCGCGGCGTATCCGACGACCGGGGCTTGCTGTACGAGCCTGAACGCCGGTTGCAGGTCGAATACAAGCACTCGCGGGTAATTCTCGTTGTAGTTGGAGACGTAACCGTCATGCGGGTCGATAGCCAGGAGATGGTCCACCACGACCAGACGTTGGTTATTGGCAATCAAAGCCGCGTTAGGCAAGTACCCTGTCGTGACTTTTGCGACCACGAAACCTGATGTCGCGTCAACGACTGAGACTGACGGAGTGTTGGTGTCTTGGTCTGCCACGGCCACCAGATTTGTATAGTCTGAGATGCCGCCGGAAACAACGGCAGCTGACCATTTGAGGCCATCTCCAGCGGGCACGAGCGTCGGCATCGAAGCAAACGGCGAGACGCCGGAGTTTCCATTTCCGAACACGACGGTCAACGCGCCGATGGCGATGAGCAATGCTGCCGCGGCGAGGCCTAGCGCGAGCGCAACCGGCCCTCGGCGAAGCGGAGTAGTCCTGGGGGAACGCAAGGTTGTCATTCAGGGCGTACATCCATCATAGCCGAGCCGGGGGAGCTTTTGGGGATTGGCTCGGGAACGCGCGGCTGAGGCTACCGAAAGGCCGAGGGCAATCCAAATTCGTCTGCCACCAAAGGCGCGACCGCCAGCGCCAGCGAAGTAGCCTTAGCGAGACTGTAGGTCCTGCCGAAGAGGGAGAAACTTGTGACTGCTTGCCTGG
>JAYTTT010000320.1:0-1563 GCA_043744895.1 Gemmatimonadota bacterium
GCTTTGACGAAGTCGAGTGACCGGGCCATGGTTTCTTCAGAGGTTTTGGCGCCGAGAATGACCTCAACGAGCGGCATCTTCTCGACCGGCGAGAAGAAATGGAGTCCGATGAACTGGTCGGGCCGCGGACTCGCTTCGGCGAGGCCGCTGATCGGGAGGGTCGAGGTATTGCTGCCGAAAATGGCGGTCGGAGCGATCACCGCCTCGGTTTTCTGGGTGATGTCGTACTTGAGTTCCCGGTTCTCAAAGACCGCTTCGACGATCAACTCGGCGTCTTTGAGATCGTCGAACGACGCGGTTGGGGTGACCCGATCGAGCGCGGCCTTAGCCTTCGTCTCGGTCAGCCGGCCTTTCTTGACGGCATCGGTCAGGATGGCGCCGATCCGCTCTTTGCCGGTCGTTGCGGCCGCGAGATCGACGTCCAACAGGGTGACCGCGATGCCGTTGGTAACGGCAGCGTGGGCAATCCCGTGGCCCATGAGGCCGGCGCCGAGGACCCCGATTGTTCGGTACTCAGCGATAGGAATCCCTTTCGGTCGGCTCTTGAGTCGCTTGGCTTCGCTCATACTGAAGAACAAGGTGCGAACCATGTTCTGGGTGAGGGGATTGAAGACCAACTCGACGAAACCACGGGCCTCGACCTTGCACCCGGCTTCGATCGGCAGCTGAAGGCCATGATAGATCGCATAGGTCGCCAACCGGGGGGCGAGATAGTTGCCCCAGGTTTCCCGGGTCATCATCGCATTGGCGCCGATGAAGGTTTCGGCGCCGGAGGGAGACTGCACCTCGCCGCCGGGAAGCCGAAAACCCTTCTTGTCCCACGGTTGGACCGGTTCGATCGTTCGAACCAACTGATTGGCCCGTTGGAGGAGCTGGTCTTGGGGGACCACTTCCGTGATCAGGCCGAGCTCGAGCGCTTTCTTTGCAGGAACGGTCTTGCCCTGGGTGATGAGTCCGATCGCTTCGCGGGCACCGATGAGGCGGGGCATTCGCTGGGTGCCGCCGGCTCCAGGGAGAAGGCCCAGCGAGCACTCGGGCAGGCCGACCCGAAGGACCGGATCATCGGCGGCGACCCGGGCGTGGCACGCCATGGCCAGCTCGAAACCACCCCCGACCGCGGTGCCGTTGATGGCCGCGACGATGGGCTTGCCGCCGGTTTCCATTTCCCGGAAAATGCCCTGAAGCCGGTAGACCCGTTCCAGGAACTGAGCTTTGGTCAGATTCTTGGCGGCCAGTAGCATCGTGAGGTCGGCGCCGACGATGAAGTCGGCTTTGGCCGAGGCGATGATGATGCCCTTGACGGCCGGGTTGCCGAGCAGCTCGCGGATGGCCGGAATGAACTCGCCAAGCGACGTATCGTTGAAGACGTTGGGCGTGTTGCCCGGGCAGTTCCAGGTCAGGGTCGCGATGCCATCGGCCGCGATCTCGGAGAAAACATGAGGTGCCATGGTCAGATTCTTTCGATCACGGTGGCGACGGCCATTCCGCCGGCGACGCACAACGTGGCCACGCCCACGGCCTGATTCCGGCGCTCGAGCTCGTCGAGCAGCGTCCCCAGGATGA
>JAYTTT010000321.1:0-22829 GCA_043744895.1 Gemmatimonadota bacterium
CGGTGTTCGCCAACGAGCAGATCTTGACGCTCAACGGGAAGCTCTCGCTCAGCGGCGGCGTTCGCGCCGACCGGTCGAGCAGCAACGGCGACCGGACCAAATTCTACGCCTTCCCCCGAGGCTCGGCCGCCTACAACTTCGGCAGCTTCGGCCCGTTCTCGTCGTTCAAGCTGCGGGGCGGCATCGGCCGGAGCGGCAACCGACCCCGGTTCGGCGACCGAGATCTCTTGGGTACGCCGGTGCTGGTCGGTGGGCAACAGGGCATCATCGTCCCGAATACGGTCGGAAACGCGGCGATCAAGCCCGAGACCTTGACCGAGTACGAGGGCGGGGCCGACCTGACCTTCTTGAAGGAGCGGGTCCAGATCGAAGCCACCTACTATCAGCGGAAGATCAGCGATCAGCTGCTCAACCCCGCCGTGGCCGCCAGCAGTGGCTTTGGCCAGATCGTGGTCAACGCGGGGCGGCTCACGACCAAGGGAACCGAAGTCGGTCTGACCGTGGTGCCGTTCAACCAGAAGGATCTCCAGTGGACGGCCATCACCTCGTTCCAGAAGAACAATCAGGTGGTCACCGACCTGCCGTCGTTCATTCCGCCGTTCAATCCATCGGGCGGCAACTCCGGTTCGACCCGGCCGCGGATCATCAGCGGCCAGGTGACCACCAAGATTTGGGGATTGATTCCCCACATCAATGGCGTCAGGCAGCCGGTTGGCTATACCTACCTCCGGGCCATCGGAAGCGCGGCGGCTCCGATCGCGGTGACGGCGCTCGACTCGATCATCGACGACGCCAATCCGAAGTTCCAGATGTTCTTTAATAACTCGATCACCTACAAGCGGCTGACCCTGGGCTTCAGTTTTGATTGGCGGAAGGGCGGCGGGGTCTTCAACTTTACTCAGGAGATCTTGGACGAGGGTGGGGTTACCAAGGACTACGACGAGGCCGTGACGCTCAAGAACGCGCCCCGGGGCACCACCCAAGCCATCATCGACGCCTTGCCGGCCGGCACCAAACTCGGCCAGTTCCGGCTCCGCTCGTTCGAAGAAGGCGGTCGCGATGCCCGAGTCTATACTCAGGACGGCGGCTTCGTCCGCCTTCGCGACATTTCCCTCGGATTGGCCGCTCCGCGGGCCTGGTCGCAGGCGCTTCGGGCCAGCTCGATGCGGTTCAGCCTCCAAGGCCGGAACGTCTTGATGTTTACCAAGTACACCTCCTTCGATCCCGAGAACGTCCGGCGCGGCAGCCAAAATATCCGGCAGGCCATGGACTTGGCCTCGTTCCCCGGCTCCCGGCAGTTCTACTTCTCCATCGACCTGGGATTCTGACCGATGCGATATCCTAATTTCATGAACCGCGCCTTGCGTGCGATCGCCCCAGGGGCGGTCCTGCTGGCAACCGCCTGCTCGGCCGACAGTCTCATTGTCCCCAACAAGAATGCCCCGAACCTCGGCGGCACTCAGAACAGCCGGGCCGCCGTTGACCTCGCGGTTCAGGGGGTGTTGAGCCTCGCGCGTGCCAACGGGCAAAACTTCATCTTCGGCGCCGGGGCCTACGGCCGGGAATACTGGCTGATGCAGCCGCAGTTCGGCGGCACCATCAGCGGGCCGTCCCGTGACTGGAAAGTCAACTCGCTCAACGGCGGCGGCCTCTGGGGCGGCCACTTCCGGAACCTTCGGAGTATCACCGTCGCGAAGCAGATCCTCGACACCGCGAGCGCCAGCCTCACCGGCACCGAGAAATCGGCGGCCCGCGGGGTGCTCTACACGATCCAAGGGCTGGAGCAACTGTACTTGTTACTTGCCCGCGATACCGTCGGCACGGTCACCCAGGTCTCGGGCGACCCGACCGACATCAAGCCCTTCGTCTCCCGCGACTCGGGCTACAAGTTCGTCACCGCGATTCTCGACTCCGGGCTCGCGGCCTTACAAGGTGGCGGCGCGGCATTTCCGTTCACGTTGGCGCCGGGCTATACCGGGAGTCCCGGGCCCGGGTTCGCGGGCGGCGCGACCGGATTCAATGCGTCGGCACCGGCTGGGTTCGTCAAGCTCAACCGGGCCATCAAGGCTCGGGTCGAAGCCTATCGGGGTTCGATCGGCTGCGGCTCACCTTGCTACACCGCTGCCTTGGCCGCGCTCCAGGCCTCGTTCTTCACCGGGGTGGCGGGGTTTACCAGGGCCAACCGGGGCTTAGGCGTCTACCACAGTTTCTCCGCCGCGACGAACGACGTGGCCAACGGGCTTTACCCTGCGGGCGGTACTTTCAACTACTACAACACGTCGCTCAAGACGATCCCCGGTGTTGCGACCGATCTTCGCTATCTCGAGAAGGTCCGGATCGCGGGCCAAACCGGCGGCGTCGAGGGCTTTGTCAGTGACATTGAGCCCACGGTGTATGCCAGCGACGCTTCGCCAGTGCCAGTGATCCGGAACGAGGAACTGCTCCTCCTCTATGCCGAGGCGAGTTATTTCTCCGGCGCAACGACCCAGGCTTTGGACGCGATCAACGCGGTTCGAACCCTGTCGGGGGGATTGGCCGCCCGCGGAGCGTTTGCGGACGCCGCCGACTTCAAGACGGAACTGTTGGCCCAGATCCGGCTTTCGTTGCTGTTTGAGGGGCATCGTTGGGTTGCCGTTCGGCGGTTGCTCGGGAATCCTGCTCTCGCCGCGCTCCGGCTCCAGCTTCCGCAGGTTGCCCCGCCGGGGGCGCGGACGGCCGAACCGGCCGAGTTTTCGGTCGCCACGGCGCTCCCGGTTCCGCAGGGTGAATGCTTGGCGCGGGACCGAACCGGCAATGCGTCACTCAAAGGTCCGGGTTGTTGATCCCTCCTCTGGTGTAAGCGAACGGCCCGCCAGTCTCCTGACTGGCGGGCCGTTTTGCTTTGGAGGCGGTTACTTGGCGGCGAGTGCGACCAGGACTGCCGACAGCTTGTGGACTCGCTCGGGGTCGCCGGCGCCCGCCGCATCCCGATCCAAGTCTTTCGCCAACGAGGTCAGAGCGGTACGGCGCGCCGGACCGGTGAGCTTCTCGGCCTGGGCCAGCCGCCGACTCACCGGGGCTGCCCAGGGTTTCCGCAATCCGTCGTTCCGGACCAGTTGGTCGAGATAGGCTCGCGCCACCACGAACGCCGCCGGCCAGACGAATTTGGGCTGGAGCTGGGCGTTGAACTGGTCGAACCGGACCAGCTTCGCGGCGTCAATCTCGTTCTGGGACAGGTGCTGATTGGGCTTCAGTTCGAGAATATCGAGCCCGCGAGCGATCTCGGATCCGTAGATCAGCCCGTTGTACCAATAGGACGACCACTGGCCGGCTTGGACGGCCTTTTCCGCGTCCATCGGGCCTCGGTCGAAGAACCCGACCTCGAATGGATGCCGTGCGTCGGTGAAGTCCATGATCGAGATCCCGCCCTGATACCACGACTGGACGAAGAGGTCGCGGCCCGGCACCGGAATCAACGAGCCGTTATGGGCCACACAGTTCTCTTGCTCGGTCTGCGGGGCGGGGAGCTTGTAGAAACTCCCCTGAGTCATCTTCCCGTTGCTGAGGGAGTAGATGGCATTGGCGCCCCACTCGGGCTTGTCGGTCGAGCGGCACCGAGGCGCGCTGCCGCCGCCCCATTCATCGGTGAACACCAGCTTGGTGGCGTCGTTGTTGAACGTGGCCGAATGCCAATAGGCAAAGTTCGGGTCGCTGACTTCGGTAATCCGCTTGGGATGCGCCGGGTCGCGAATGTCGAGCAAAATCCCATTGCCCGAGCACGCGCCCGCCGCGATGCCGAGTTCCGGAAAGGCCGTGATGTCGTGACACTGGTTCGTTTCGGAGGTCGTCTGAGTACCCTCACCGCTGTTCCCGGCTTTCGCGAGGCCGGCAATGCTGCCCTTCGCGTCGGCGAAGATCCGGGGCGTGCTGACGATCCGGGCGTCCTGGGGTGCCGCGAGTGGCACCCGAATGACTTCGATCTGGAACAGCGAGGTGTTCGGGTCCTGGTCCGGCGCCAGGCCGGAGCAGCCGGCCAACTCCTTGGGCGAGCGCACCACGCTCGTTCCCTGGACATAAACGTAGAGGTTGGCCTTGTCGTTCGGGTCCGTCACCAGGGTGTGGGTATGGGAGCCGCGACAGGTCTGCACCGCCGCCACCGCCTTGGGGTGGTCGAGGTCGCTGATGTCGTAGATCCGGACCCCGCGAAATCGCTCGGCGCTCACCGTGTCGGTGACGCCCTGGGGGCCGCAGTCGAGCCGCCCGCTGGTGGCCTGGATCGAAATGAAGAGGAGATTCCCGAAGACCGAGGGGTCGCCCTGGTTGCCGGGGCAGATGATCGAGGTCCGGAGCGTCGGGCTCCGCGGATTGGAAACATCCCAGATCTGGAAGCCCGAGTAATTCCCCTGGAACACCAGGTTGCCGCGGAAGGCCAAGTCGGAGTTGCCGGTGCCGTTGCCGCCGAACGGAGCCGCCGGATCGAAGAAGCCGGCGGGCTTGTCGTGATGCCCGATCAGGACCATGCCGTTGGCGGCCATGCCGGCGTCTTTCCAGCCGGCTTTGAGTCCGACCCGGGGGTCGGTCTGCGCCTGGGCGCCGACAGCGGCCGCCAAGCTGAGTGCTCCTGCGGCCCAACAGCGGGTGAATCGACGAACACCGGCGGCAGCGGTCATGGGGTACTCCGGTCGAGTAAGGGTGGCGAAGTGGCTGGGGGGAAAGTACGCCGACCAAGGTTTTTTCCCAACTTGTTCTTAGGGCGTGGTTTTCGATATTGCCTGGGTCCTTGGCGGAGTTGGCTCGATGGTGGCTGTCCTCGAAGTGTCTGCCGGTGTTGGGTTGGTCGCAGTGTTCGCGGTATTGGCGTGCGGCCGGCAATGGCGCCGGATCGTTTGGCGGCGACGGCGCGACCGGTCCCGGGCCAAGACTCGCCCGACGATTCCCCATTTGGTGGCCCTCCCGACCACCCGCGAGTGGTAGGTCTGAAACCTAATCGTCGCAACCGGCCGTAAGACGAGGATGCCCAACCTTAGACTTGCCGTTCGGACCCTCGCCAAGGCCCCCTTCGTCACGGCCGTGGCCGCAGGGTCGCTGGCCCTCGGCATCGGGGCCAACACCGCGATCTTTTCGATGTTTCAGCGGGTTTTGCTCCAACCGCTGCCCGTGTCCGAACCCGATCGGCTGGTCAATCTAGCGGCGCCCGGCCCGAAGTGGGGGTCGCAGTCATGCAGTAACGCCGGCAGCTGCGAGGAGGTTTTGAGCTACCCGATGTTTCGCGACCTGGAACGAGGCCAGCAGGTGCTCACCGGACTGGCCGCCCACCGAAACTTCGGGGCCAACATTGCGACCGGCGGCCAGGCGGCCCAGGCCACCAACGGCCTCCTGGTGTCGGGCTCGTATTTCCCGGTCCTCGGCCTCAAACCGGCGCTCGGCCGGCTGTTCGGCCCCGGCGATGACCAGTCGATTGGAGGACACTTCGCGGTCGTCCTCAGTCACGACTATTGGGCCAGCCGACTCGGATCCGACCCCGCGGTCTTGAATCAGACCATGACGATCAATGGCCAGGCGTTCACGATTATCGGGGTCGCCCCGGAGGGGTTCAGTGGCACGACCGTCGGCGCGCGCCCGGCGGTCTTCGTGCCGATCAGCACGCGGGGGCAGGTCTCGCCTGGGTTCGCCGATTTTGAGAACCGGAGAAGCTACTGGGTCTATGCCTTCGGCCGGCTGAAAGAGGGGGTCTCACTTGGCCAGGCGGCGGCGAGCCTCAACGGGGTCTACCATCCGATCGTCACCGAGGTCGAGGCGCCGCTGCAGGAGGGCATGAACGCCGAGGTCCTGGGCCGATTTCGTGCCAAAAGTCTTGAGGTTACTCCGGGGCGGCGGGGCCAAAGCAACATCGGTTCGCAGGCTGCGACCCCGATGGCGCTGCTCTTTACAGTGACGGCTATCGTGCTGCTGATTGCCTGCATCAACGTCGCGAATCTGTTGTTGGCCCGGGCGGCAACCCGGGCGCGAGAAATGGCCGTGCGCCTCTCCCTCGGCGCCGGCCGAGGCCAGTTGATGGCGCAATTGCTGACTGAATCGGTCTTGCTGGCGGGGTTGGCCGGGGTGCTCAGCCTTTTCGTGGCCGACTGGACCATCCGGTTCATCGTGTCGTTCCTGCCGCCCGAAGCGGCCCTGAGTCTGGGCTTTTCCCTGAGCGGATCGGCCCTTGGGTTCGCGGCGCTCCTGTCGCTCGGCACCGGCCTGCTGTTCGGCCTGGCGCCCGCGATCCAAAGTACCCGACCGGAACTGATCTCGGTCATCAAGGCCGACGGGGTCCGAGCCGGCGGCACCCGCGGCGGGGCGCGATTCCGGACCGGGATGGTGACGGCGCAGGTGGCCCTCTCGATGGCGTTGCTCTCGTCGGCATCCCTCTTTCTTCGCAGCCTCGTCAACGTAAGCCAGGTTGACCTTGGAGTGACCATCGACCACCTCGTCACCTTCTCGATTGCACCCGAGCTGAACGGATACCAGTCTAGCCGCACCCGGGCGCTTTTCCGCCGAGTCGAGGAGGAACTGGCGGCCATTCCGGGCGTGACGGGTGTGACGGCGGCGATGGTGCCGATCCTGGCCGGCGACAATTGGAACAACGATGTCGCCGTCGAGGGGTACCCGCACGACGAGAACGCCGAAAACACCTCCAGCCTCAACTGGGTCGGGGTCGGCTACTTCCGGACGATCGGGCTCCCGGTGCTGGCCGGACGAGACTTTACCGCCGCGGACGACGCCGGCGGGCCCAAGGTCGTGATGGTCAACGAGGCCTTCGCCAAGAAGTTCAAGCTCGGTCGTGAGGTGGTCGGCAAACGGATGGCCCTCGGCAACAAGAGTGTCAACCTCGACATCGAGATCGTCGGCTTGGTCAAGGACGCGAAATACAGTGACGTGAAACGGATCATCCCGGCCCAAATGTTTCTGCCGGCCCGGCAAGACACCACGCTCGGGTCGATGAACTTCTACGTCCGAACCGGAGCGGCTTCGGCCCCGGTCATCCGGGCCATCCCGGCGGTCATGACCAAAATCGATGCGACGTTGCCGGTTTCCGGTTTGAAGACGGTGCCCCAGCAGGTTCGCGAAACCCTCTTTCTCGACCGGATGATCAGTGTCTTCTCGGCGGCCTTTGCGGTCTTGGCGACGCTCTTGGCGGCGATCGGGCTCTATGGGGTGCTGGCGTATTTGGTCGGGCAGCGGACCCGCGAGATCGGGGTTCGGATGGCGTTGGGCGCCGACGGGGCCCGAGTTCGGGGCATGGTGCTTCGACAGGTGGGACGGATGGCGCTCGTCGGCGGCCTGATCGGGACGGCCGCAGCCATCGGGGTCGGGAAGGCGGCCAAGTCGTTGCTCTATGGGATCGAGGGTCATGACCCGCTCGCCATTGCCGGGGCGGCGGCGGTGCTGGGCCTCGTGGCGTTCTCCGCGGGGTACTTGCCGGCGCTTCGGGCGTCACGGGTGCATCCGATGGTGGCGCTTCGCAGCGACTGAGGGACCCCGCCATATTGGTCGGATGATTACTGCGCTCTTCGCTCTGGCTGCGCTGTCGGCGCCGGCCGGCGACACGGCTCGCTGGATCGTCTCCAATCACGGCCGCGTCGCGGGTGACCTCATCGTCGTCACCGCGCCGGACTCGGTCACCGCCCGGTTGATCTATACCGACCGCAATCGCGGCGATCGAATCGAAACCCGCTATCGTCTCGGGCCCGGCGGCAGCCCCGTTGGCGGCGAAACGCGCCGGGTGCTGGCGGACGGCTCCGCCGGCCCGCCGACCGATTGGTTCGCGGTGGTCGGAGACTCGGCGATGTTCGACAGCAGCCGCGTCCGGCGTGACGCCGGGGCCTGGATCGAGCTCCGGAACGGCACTCCCTGGGAACAAGCCGGGCTGGCTCGCCATCTGCTGGCCCGGCCCGGTCGGACCGCCGCAATCTTGCCGCGGGGGTCCGCCCGCGCCGAGGTGGTGGCCGACACCGTGCTCCGAAACGGGCTGAAGCAAGAGCGGGTCCGCCTGGTGATGATCTATCGGGGCACCCTGACCACCCCGAGCGGCGTCTGGCTCGATGAACGGGGCAACCTGCTCGCGGACGATGCCCAGTGGTTCATCGCCGTGCGACCCGATGTGGTGCCGTTGTTGCCGGCGTTTCGATCGATCGAGTTGCGCTGGAGGGAGGCCCAAGCCGAGGCCATCGCGGCCAAGGTTCGGACCCCGGTCCGCGGGGCGCTAGTGCTCCAAGGCGGCGACCTCTTCGACAGTGAGACCGGGACCCTCAAGACTCGGCAGACGATCGTGGTGCAAGGCGACCGGATTATTCAGGTGGGTTCGGCCGATTCGATCCAGCCGCCGGCCGACGCCACCGTGCTTGATGTCACCGGCAAGACGGTCTTGCCGGGACTGTGGGACATGCACACCCATCTCCAGGTCACCAACCAATCGAGCGGGAGCCTGACCCAACTCGCCCAAGGGCTCACGAGCGTTCGGGACCTGGCCGCCGATGCCGACGTCGCGGTCTCCCAGCGCGACCGGGAACGAGCCGGGCGGCTGGCCTCGCCCCGGGTCATCCTCGCCGGCTTCATCGAGGGCCCCCTCAAGTGGGCCGGCCCGTCGGCGGCGCTGGCCGCGACCGAGGCCGAGGCCCGCTCGTGGGTGGCCCGGTATGATTCCCTCGGATACAAGCAAATCAAACTCTACAATGTCCTGCACCCCGATCTGGTCCCCACCATCGCGGCCGAGGCTAAGCAGCGGGGCATGCTCCTGAGCGGCCACATTCCCCGGGGGATGTCGATCCGGGCGGCGGTGTCGTTAGGCTTCGACGAAATTCAGCACGCCGCCTTTCTGTTCTCCGATTTCTTCCCCGATTCGCTCTACCTGCCCCAGATGCGGGCCTACTCCGCGGTGGCCACCGCCGTGGCCCCGTTCTTCGATGTCGACGGTCCGGGGATGACCTCGCTGATCGAGTTCCTGGCGGCTCATCACACCGTCGTGGACGGAACCTTCAACCTTTGGATCGGCGGGAGCGCCGCGGTCGTTGGGGCCGGTGGCTCGACCAACCAAGCCAAGGCTGACTCCGCGTATCTGCGGTTGATTCGCAGGCTGTACGACGCCAAGGTTCCGCTGGTGGCGGGCACCGACAACTCGCTTGGCACCACCTATCGGCGGGAGCTCGAGATGTACCAGCGGGCTGGGATTCCGATTTCCCGGGTCCTCCAGATCGCCACCATCGATGCGGCTCGGTTCATGAAGGACGATCGGGACTACGGCAGTGTGGCCGTCGGCAAGGTGGCCGATCTGATCGTGGTCGACGGCAAGCCCGTCGAACGGCTGGCCGATTTGGCGAAGGTGGAAACCGTGGTGCGAGGCGGGCGGCTCTATCGGGTCGCCGACCTGACGGCGGCGGTCGGCCAGGCTGTGCCATAGATTGCGATCATTCATCGGATGTTCGGCGGGTCCTGAACCAGCTTGGGGGTGAACCGATGCTTTGCTTCGCGATGGCGGCGCTGATCACGGGTTTTGCTCAGACGCCGGCCAAGCCCGATCCGCTCAACGGCCTCGACGAGTACGTCGAACGGGTCCGGACCGGGTGGAAAATTCCCGGCATGGCGGTCGGCATCGTCCGCAACGACTCGCTCGTCTACGCTCGCGGGTTTGGGCTTCGCGAGGTGGGCAAGCCGGATCCAGTCGATACCCGGACGCTCTTTGCCATCGGGTCGAACTCCAAGTCGTTCACCGCGGCGGCGGCGGCCATGCTGGTCGACGACGGCAAACTCAAGTGGAATGACCGGGTCATCGACTGGCTGCCGGGCTTCGAGCTCTACGATCCCTGGGTGACCCGCGACATCCGGCTTCGCGACGTCCTCTCCCACCGATCGGGCTTGGGCCGGCGGGGCGATATGCTGTGGCTCGGCACCTCGTATTCCCGCGCGGAGGTCCTTCGCCGGGTCCGGTACCTGGTGCCGAATGCGCCGTTCCGGACCGAGATGGGGTACCAGAACATCATGGTGCTGGCTGGCGGAGAAATGGTCGGCAAGGCGGCGGGGATGAGCTGGGACGAGGTGATCCGGCGCCGGATTTTTGCCCCGCTGGGGATGACCGCCAGCGGCACCAGCGTGACCGAGTTGGCCCGGCAGGCCGACGTCTCGACTCCGCCCAGGCCCGGCTCGCGGCCCAACCCACCCAGGAAAGGCAAGCTGAGGCGGTCCGGGCCAAGGATTCCAAGCCGTCCCTGCCGCTCACCGGCTACGCGGGGACCTCCACCGATCCGATGTACGGCGATCTTACTGTGGCGGTCGACGGCGACCGGCTTAACCTTGGGTATCAGTCTCGTTCTGCCACCCTCGGTCACTGGCACTACAACACCTTCCGGGGTGGATGGAGCCCATCGACGTCAGGCGGCTCGCTGGTCACGACCTTTCAGATCGACGCCGACGGCAAGATTGGGCGGGTCGACATTCAGGGCCTGGCAAGTTTCGGCCGGAAATAGGATCGGAGATCCTTCCGATCCGGCCCCGACAGAGAAATTGACATATTTAAAGTAATAGTTTAATATTGTCATATGCGCTATGCGGCGAGAGTCCTTGGTCGGCAGATCCTCGCGGCGGCCCGGGGATTTGGATCCGTCGTGGTGACCGGGCCCCGGCGGGCGGGGAAGACCTACCTCCTGCGGCACCTCCTTCCCAAAGCCGATTACGTCCTCCTCGAGGATCCCGACATCCTGGCGCGGGTCCGTTCCGATCCCCGTAGTTTCTTGGCCGAGCGCCGTCCACCGGTCATTCTTGACGAGATCCAGAACGCCCCCGAGTTGTTCAACTACGTCCGCTCCGTGCTCGACCATGCACCCCGCCGAACCGGCCAGTGGTTTCTCACCGGGTCGCAGGAGGCGGCCCTCATGTCCGGGGTCACGGAATCACTGGCAGGCCGGGCCGCGATCTTCCAACTCCTCCCGCTCTCGATGGCGGAGTCGTCCAAGGTGGATCTGTTCTCGGGTGGCTACCCGGAAGTGATTGCCCGGCCCCGGCAGCGGGAGGCCTGGTTCAGCTCCTACATCCAGAGCTATCTCGAGCGCGATGTTCGAGCGGTCACCAATGTGCGGGACCTCTCCACGTTCCGCCGCTTCCTTGGGTTGGTGGCCAGCCGGCACGGTCAGATTCTCAACCGAAGTGATCTGGCCCAGCCGCTCGGCGTGTCGGTGCCGACCATTGGCGAGTGGCTCTCGATCCTCGAGGTGACCGGCCAGATCCTCATCGTTCCGCCCTACTTCGAGAACTTCGGCAAGCGGATCATCAAGTCCCCCAAGGTGTATCTGGCCGACAGTGGATTGGCCTGCTATCTCCTTGGGATTCGGTCGCGGGCCGAGCTGGCCCGTTCGCCCTTTCGGGGGGCCTTGTTCGAAGGCTTGGTGGCCGCGGAAATTGCCAAGGCCCAGCTCAACGGCGGTGGCCGGAAGGAGCTCTATTTCTTCCGGGATCGCCCCGGTCTCGAAGTCGATTTTCTGTTTCCCCGCGGCGGAACGCTCTGGCTGGTTGAAGCCAAGGCGAGCGGAACGGTCTTTCCGAGCGACGCCCGCGGGGTTCGGGCGCTGATGACCGCCCGGAAGGGCGCGAAGTCGGCGGTGGGGATCGTAGTGCACCAAGCAACCAGGAACCCCTCGCCTACGGCAGTCCTAGCCGAGGGAGTGAGGGCGCTGCCCCTTGGCGCCTTGGTTGCCAATCTCAACGCCTAACGACGGCTAGAACTCGATCAGCTCCGCCATCGTCGCCGCAATATCGTCGACTTGGGGCAGCACGCCGTTCATCAGGTCGACGTTGTACGGCGTCGGGACGTCCGGAATTGCCATCCGCTTGATCGGCGCGTCGAGCGACAAGAACGCCTCCTCGGCCACGGTGGCGCTGACCTCGGCGCCGAAACCGGCGGTCAGGGTGTCCTCGTGGACCACGAGGCAGCGCCGGGTCTTCTTGATCGAGGCGAGGACCGCCGCCTTGTCCCATGGCGAGATGGTCCGGAGATCGAGGACATGGACGGAGTACCCGGTCTTTTTGGCGGCCGCCTCACACCGCTCGACCATCGCGCCCCAGGACACGCAGGTCAGCTTGTCGCCCTCGACGATGGTGCGGGCCTGGCCGAACGGGACCACGAACTGGTCGCCGGGGTAGGGGCGCCGGGCCCAGGTGCCGTCGAGCAGGGCCCGGTGCTCGAAGAAGATCGTCGGGTTATTGCTCCGCATCGCGGTCCGAATCAGCCCCACTGCATCCTCGGCGTTCGACGGAATGGCGACGTGCCAGCCAACCGCGTGGGCCCACATCACTTCGCCACAGACGCTGTGCCACGGGTCGCCGCACTTGGGGGCGTACCCGCCGGGCATCCGGACCACGATCGGCGCGGCCCAGCGGTTGTTGGTCCGCCACCGGATCGTCCCGCAGTTGTTGAGCTGCTCAGTGGCCGGATCGGCGTATTTCCGAAACTGGATCTCGGCGATCGGCATCAGGCCGGCCAGCGCCATCCCGACCGCTCGCCCGATGATCCCCTCCTCGGACAGGCTGGTGTCGAAGACCCGTTTGACGCCGAAGGAGTCCTGGAGGCCTAACGTCGCGGCATGGACGCCGCCCTTGGGGCCGACGTCCTCCCCAAACAGCAGGGCCTTGGGGTTGGTGCGAAGTTCCGACTCGAGGGCCCGCCGGACGGCGGTGAGCAGGTTGATCCGGGGGCCCTCAGGGGCTGCGACCTCGCTCGATGCCGGGAAGGTGTGGCCGGCCGGTGCCAGGCCTCCCCGCTGGGCGACGGCGTCGTCGAACCGGTGGCTGGTAATGGTCGAGCGGCTCGGTTCGGGGCGGGCGAGGGCACCGGCCAGGCCGGCCTCGACCTCGTGCCGCGCTGCGGTTTCGATTGTAGTGAGGTCGGTTTCAGGCAGGATGCCGGCCGCGAGAAACGCCCGGAGCTTCGGCAACGGATCGTTGGCGCGCTCCCGCTCGACGAAGGCGGCCGGCTTGTAGGTCTGGGTATCCTGGCCCGAGTGCCCCGACAGTCGTGGCACCGTCAGGCGGACCATCGCCGCTCCCCGGCCGGCCCGAACGTAGGCCACGGCCTCGGCAAAGAGCGCGGAGGCCTCGGCCGGATTGGTGCCGTCGCCCTGGGAGAGCCGGAGATTCTTGAACGAGGCCAAATTGTCGGCGATGTTGGCGCCCGGCGTTTGCAGGGTGGAAGGCACCGAGATGCCGTAGCCGTTGTCCTCGATGTAGAACAGCATCGGGAGTTCGAGCGTGGTCGCCATCGTGAGCGAGGCCCAGAACCCGTTGGTGGCCACACTGGCATCGCCGCCCAGTACGCACCCAATGGCGCCCTCGTAACTCTTGTCGCCCAGGACGTCCCGATGATAGGTGATCGCCTGGGCCCAGCCGGCGCACGGGGTGTATTGGGACCCAACATCGCCCGACATCGGTAGGACGACCGGTCCGGGGTTGTTTGGCAGGTTACAAACCACGCCGATGTCGCGGCCGTCACTGAACCCGCCCGACTTGCCCATCGAGCCGGCGAAGGCATCCTCGATCGAAAGACCTAACGTCAGAAGCAGCGGACGGGAGCGGTAGTAGGCGCTCACGGCGTCGTACGGGTGATTGAGGTACTGTCCCAGGATGATCTGAGGCACGTCGTGACCCCGGGCCGAGAACTGGTAGGCCACTTTCTTCTCGGGAACCAGCTTCGTTTCCTCGGTCTCGTCGAGCAGACGAGACACGTTGGCGAGGCGATAGACCCGCGTCCAGTCGATGGGCTGTGTCATGGGATGTGCCGTCAGATCTGATGCGGCTTCTCGGTCCGGTAGGCGGTGCCCCGAAAGAGGCCCACCACCGTCCCGTCGGCCTTGGCCACGTGGACGTGATAGTAGAGAATCCGGTTGCTGCGGGTTGCTTCGGTGGCAGTCGCGGTCAAGATGTCCCCGGGGCGGGCCGCGGCGGGGTACGTCATGCTGTTCTCGATGCTGACCGCCAGGTTGCCTTGGGTGTTGCAGGCAAACGCGAAGGCGCTGTCCGCGAAGGCAAATGATACCCCGCCATGGCAGACTCCGAAACCGTTGCACATCTCGGGGCGAACGGTCATCCGAATGACCACTCTGGCCGGGGCGACCTCGAGGAATTCGACCCCGAGCCACTGGCTGTAGGCGTCGGTTCGCATCATCGAGGCGATGACCCGCTCGGCTCGTTGCTGGGCGTCGAGTTCGGTCACGAGTAGAACCCTCGACCCTCTTGGACCATCCGCCGAAGTAGCGGGCCGGCGCGGTACCGATCCTCGCCGTATTTCGCGGTCAGCCGATCGAGCCGGTCGAGGACGGCGGCCGGCCCGATCTCGTCGGCCCACCGGAGCAGGCCCTTGGGGTAGTTGACGCCCTTGGTCATAGCCAGGTCGATGTCGTCCCGGGTGGCCACCCGCCAGAAGAGTGCGTCGGCAGCCGAGTTGATCAGCACCGCCAGCACCCGCGGAAAGATCTGGTCGGCCAGGTGCCGGTCGGCGGTCGGTGCCGGGTTGACCGCGCCCGCTCGGTAATCGAAATGCCCCCGGCCACTCTTCCGGCCCAGCAATCCGCCCTCGACCAGCCGTTTCTGGCTCAAGAATGGGCGGTAGCGAGGGTCGAATCCGAAGGCCTCAAACACCGAGTGGGACACCGCGTAGTTGACGTCGTTGCCGATCAGGTCCATCAACTCGAAGGGCCCCATCTTGAACCCGCCGGCCTCGCGCAGGGCCCAGTCGATGGTGGCTTTGTCGGCGATCCCTTCCTCGAAGATCCGCAGCGCCTCGCTGTAGAACGGCCGGGCGATGCGATTGACGATGAAGCCCGGCGTATCGGACGCGACCACGGTGGTCTTGCCCCACCCATCGATCAACGTCCGTGACGATCTCGTCACCTCCGGGTCGGTCAGCACGCCGGGCACGATCTCGACCAGCGGGAGCACCGTCGCTGGGTTGAAGAAATGGATCCCGACCACCCGTTCGGGCCGGGCGCACGCCGAGGCAATGGCGGTGACCGAGAGGGAGGAGGTATTGGTGGCGAGTACGGCATCGGGGCCGACGACCGCTTCGACTCCCTTGAAGGTGGCCTGCTTGACGCCGAGCTCCTCGACGATCGCTTCGATCACGAGCACCGACCCGGCCACGGCGGAGAAATCACCGGCGGCCGGTGTGAGATACGAGATCCGGCTCAGCAGCTGATCGGCGGCGACCTGGGTCAGCCGGCCCTTCTCGACCTCCCGGGCCATGGTCTTCGCATGGGCATCGCGGGCCCGTCCGACGGCGCCGGCGAAGGGGTCCGCCAGGATGACCGGGTGGCCGGCCGCGGCCGCGACCTGAGCGATCCCGCTGCCCATGGTGCCGGCACCAATGACGGCGACCTGGTTAGCGGCCATGAAAATTGGGTTTTCGTTTTTCTTTGAAGGCGGCGATGCCCTCCCGGTGGTCGTGGCTCTTGCCGGCGATGTTCTGGAGTTCGCCCTCCATCGACAGTTGCTGCTCAAACGAGTTGGTCGGGGCGGCGTTGATCAGTTTCTTGGTCAGGCCAAGCGCCAGGGTCGGCATGGCAGCGAGGCGGGCAGCCAGGGCCCAGGCCTCAGTCTCGAGGGACGCGAGGGGAACCGCTTTCAGGATCATGCCCCACTCGGCGGCTTGTTTAGCGGGGATCTTGTCTCCCAGCATCAAGGCCGCGGTGGCGCGGGCCCGGCCGACCAGGCGGGGCAGGGTCCACGAGCCGCCGGTATCGGGCACCAAGCCGATATTGATGAAGGCTTGGATGAATGACGCCTCTTCGGCGGCCACCACGAAGTCGCAGGCCAGCGCCAGATTCGCTCCCGCGCCGGCCGCGACGCCGTTGACCGCGGCGATCACGGGGATCTCGAGATGCCGGATGGCCCGGGCTACGGGATTCCAGCTGGCCTCGAGGTGGGTTGCCAAATCGCCGGAGACGTTCGATCCGGTGATATCCTGGCCGGCGCAGAACCCCCGTCCGGCGCCGGTCAGATACATAGCCCGGAGGGTTCGATCGGCTTTGATCTCGGCCAGAACCGCCAGCATTCGCTCGAACATGGCGTGGTCGAAGCTGTTGAGGACATCAGGCCGGTTGAGGGTGACCCGAGCCACCCCGTCACGCCGTTCGAAAAGGACCGTCGCCTCGCTCATCGCACCCCCGTTGGTAGGCGTGTAAATTAGCACCACTATGCATACTCCGTTTATCGTGGACGGCCTCCGGACGCCGATCGGAAGCCTTGGCGGGACGCTCGCGTCGGTTCGCGCCGACGACTTGGCCGCGGGAGTGATCTCGGCACTCGGCGCTCGGCACTCGGCGCTCGGCTTGGAGCGGATTGCCGATGTGATACTGGGGTGTGCGAATCAGGCGGGGGAGGATAACCGGAACGTGGGGCGGATGGCGGCGTTGTTGGCCGGGCTGCCTTCGTCGGTGCCGGGGGAGACGGTCAACCGGTTGTGTGCGTCGGGGCTGGCGGCGGTTTCGAACGCGGCCCGAGCGATCATGACCGGGGATGGGGACTTTTACATCGCGGGCGGGGTCGAGCAGATGACCCGGGCGCCGTTCGTGTTAGGCAAGGCCAAGACGGCGTTTGCCCGGGACATCGAGATGTTCGATACCAGCCTCGGCTGGCGGTTCGTCAATCCCAAGATGAAGGAGCGGTACGGGGTCGATCCGATGGGGCAGACGGCGGAGAACCTGCTGGAGACCCATACTATCAGCCGGGAAGACCAGGATCGGTTTGCCCATCGCTCGCAGGTCAAGGCGGCGGATGCCAGGGCCCGGGGGCGGTTTGCCAAGGAAATCGTTCCGGTGACGATTCCGGCGGCCGGTAAAGGCAAGGAGCCGACCCGATTCGAGCACGACGAATTTATTCGGGCCGACACCACGATGGAGGGTTTGGCCAAGCTGAAGCCGGCATTTCGGACCGATGGGAAGGGCTCGGTCACGGCGGGGAATGCGTCCGGCCTGAACGATGGTGCGTGCGTGCTGTTGCTGGCCTCCGAGGCTGGCGTGGAGGCGGCCGGCCTCACGCCGCGAGCGCGAATCCTCGGGACCGCGGTGGTCGGCGTGGAACCGCGGATCATGGGCATCGGTCCGGTCCATGCGACCCGGAAGCTCCTGACCCGGCTCGGGCTCACCCTCGACGAGATGGACCTGATCGAGATCAACGAGGCCTTTGCGGCCCAGGTCTTGTCGTGTACTGCCGAGCTCGGCATTGCCTCCGACGATCCTCGCCTCAACCCGAACGGCGGCGCGATTGCCCTCGGCCATCCGTTAGGCATGTCGGGCGCTCGGCTGGTGCTCACCGCCATGCACGAGCTCGAGGAGCGGAAGGCTCGGTATGCCCTGGTGACACTGTGCATCGGGGTCGGACAGGGTATGGCGGCGGTGATCGAGCGGGTCTGACCTCAATATTATCGCGACACTGGGAGTTCGACGTGCGCAAGCTGACTTCATATGCCTCGGGGCAATGGGTCGCCGGATCCGGCAAGACCAGCACCCTCCTCCATGCCGTGACCGGGGAGGCGGTGGCGGAAGTCGGCACCGAGGGGCTCGACTTTAAGGCGATGCTCGAATACGGCCGCCGAGTCGGCGGCCCCGCCCTGCGGAAGCTGACCTTCCACGAGCGGGCCCGGTTGCTCAAGGCCATGGCTCAGCATCTGATGGCCCGGAAGGATGACTTCTATGCCCTGTCGGCCGCGACCGGTGCCACCAAGAGTGACTCATGGGTCGACATCGAAGGCGGCATCGGGACCTTCTTCAGCTACGCCAGCAAGGGCCGTCGTGAACTGCCTGACGAACCGTTCTACATCGATGGCGACCTCGAGGCCCTGTCCAAGGGGGGGACCTTCGTCGGCCGGCACATTGCGGTGCCGCTCGAAGGCGTGGCCGTCCACATCAACGCCTACAATTTCCCTTGCTGGGGCATGCTCGAGAAGCTGGCGCCGACCTTTCTGGCTGGGATGCCGGCCATCGTCAAGCCGGCCTCGGCCACGAGTTTCCTGACCGAGTTGATGGTCCGGAGCATGATCGACGCGAAGATCCTCCCCGAGGGCGCGCTCCAGTTGATCATCGGAGGCGTCGGCGATCTGTTCGAGCACCTCACCTGCCAGGACGTGGTGACCTTCACGGGCTCGGCATCGACCGGCCGGAAGCTCAAGGCCCATCCGAAGATCATCGAGGAGTCGATCCGCTTCAACATGGAAGCGGATTCGCTCAACTTCTGCATGCTCGGCCCCGACGCCGTGCCGGGCACCGAGGAGTTCGATCTCTTCATCAAGGAAATCGGCCGGGAAATGACCTTGAAGGCGGGCCAGCGGTGTACCGGGGTGCGGCGGATCATGGTTCCGGACGGCGTGGTCGACGAGGTCATCAAGGCGGTCGGCAAGCGGCTCGCCGGCGCGACGTTAGGCGATCCTTCGGTCGAGGGGGTCCGGATGGGGCCGCTGGCCACCAGGGCCCAGGTCGCCGAAGTTCGGAAGAGCGTCGACGCCATCAAGGCGGCGGCCGAGGTGGTCTACGGCAACTACGACGATTTTGCCGTCACCGGAGCCGATCAGACGCGGGGAGCGTTTTTCCCGGCCATGCTGCTCCACTGCGCCGAGCCGCTTCGGCGAAGCGAGGTCCACGATATCGAGGCGTTCGGGCCGGTCAGCACCGTGATGGGCTACCGGACCGTGGCCGACGCCTGTGAGCTCGCCAAACGGGGCAAAGGCAGCCTCTGCGGTTCGCTCTTCTCGGGCGACGACCGGGTGGCCCGCGAGGTGGTGCTTGGCACCGCCGCCTACCACGGTCGATTGATGCTCGTCAACCGGCGGTCGGCTAAGGAATCGACCGGCCACGGGTCGCCGATGCCGCAGTTGGTGCACGGCGGGCCGGGCCGCGCCGGCGGCGGCGAAGAAATGGGCGGGATCCGGAGCGTGATGCACTACCTCCAGCGCACCGCGCTCCAGGGTCACCCTGAAACCCTGACCCACATCATGAAGGTCTGGATGAAGGGCGCCGATACGCCCACCGACGTGGCCCACCCGTTCTCGAAATACTTCGACGATATCAAGGTCGGCGACACGCTCTTCACCCATCGCCGCACCGTCACCGAAGCCGATGTCGTCAACTTTGCCGGGATGTCGGGTGACTACTTCTACGCTCACACCGACGAGATCGCCGCCAAGGACTCGCTGTTCGGGCGCCGGGTTGCCCACGGCTATTTCGTGTTGTCGGCGGCCGCGGGTCTGTTCGTCTATCCGCCCAAGGGGCCGGTCCTGGCCAACTACGGGCTCGAACGGCTTCGTTTCACCAAGCCCGTCTACCCCGGCGACACGATCCAAGTTCGGTTCACCTGCAAGCAGAAAACGGCGAAGGACACGCCTCCCGATGGCGTGCGGCAGGGGGTGGTCGAATGGGACGTGGAGGTCACCAACCAAGACGCCGAGATCTGTGCCGTGTACTCGATCCTGACCTTGGTGGCGCGCCGTCCGGGGCCCCGCTAGTCGTTACGAAGGGCGGTGATCGGCTCGACCCGGGCCGCCAACAACTTCCTCTACTCTTCGAGCGTGAGTAGGAGTGCTGTTCGGTGATCGAGTTTCGGTAGTGGCGTACTTCAACAAACACGCGAACGCTCCAGTATGGAGCATATTTTGGCTTTAGCTTTTATGGCTCTTCTCCCGACTGAGTGGGTGATTTCGGCATGTTTGTCAGATTTCCGGCAGCATGCACGTGAGCACTTTCAGGCGCAGATACGCCGGATCGCGTAGGCCATACGCCCGGCGCTGGAGCACCCGAATCTTGTTGTTCAGCCCTTCGACAAAGCCGAGGGAGACCTTGTTCTCGGGCGCGCAGTAGGCCGCGATCCCGCCCCAGTGGCGCTCGATCATCGCGGCGAACGCCTCATACGGCTTCAGCCGCTGCCACTTGAGCGCCGCGCGCCACTGGTCGAAGAAGCGCCGCGCCCACCCCTCCCGCTGATAGTCCCAGAGCTGGCCGAAGGACTCCTTGAGCACGTAGGCCGTGTGCAACCGCTGGTTGGCCGCGAGCAGCAGCTTCAGGGCCTGGCGCCCCTCCAGCGTCAGGTTCTCGCGATGGGCGAGCAGCGTGTACTTCTGCCCCTTGATGAAGCGGCGATCCTTCCCCGTAACCCGAGCATACTCGCGCTTGCGCACCGTGTCGAGCGCCTCGCCCAAGTGCCGCATCACGTGGAACTTGTCGAACAGAATCTTGGCGGCCGGGGCGTGGCGCGTGGTCGAGTTCCGGAACGCTTTCCACATGTCCATCACCGCCAGGTGGATCCGGCCGCTCTTCGAGGGCCCCAGCCACGCGAAGAACTGGTCCATGCTCGCCTCCGAGCGATCGGTGCCGCCGAACCAGATCGGCCGCCGCCGCACCAGGTCGCTCACCACGATCCGGTAGGTGTGCCCCTTCCGGATGGAGATCTCGTCGATCCCGATGGCACGCGGCCCGGGCCGGCCGGCGCGCCGCAGCTGCTCGTGCATATACTGCATCTCCAGCGCTTTGATGGTCTTCCAGTTGAGGTGCGTCTCCCGGGCCACATCCTGGATGGTCGAGGCGCGACAGCGCCGGCCCACGAAAAAGGCGAAGCGCTTGGTGTAGAACGGCGAGTCCGCCAGGAAGTCCAGCCGCTCCTGTTTCACGGCGTGGCAGCGACGGCACGCGACGCGGCGGATCTCGACGTCCAGGTAGATCGCCCGGTCGCCGCACGAGAGGTCGCGCACCCGGCGGGTCTTCCGGTCGTACCAGGTGTGATGCCACAGCCCGCAAGTGCCGCAGCGTGTTTTTTTGGGCGCCGGGTGAGGGCGATGACGCGAGCACGAGGCTCCCCGAAGATCCCCGTCGTGGCTGGGCCGAAACCCCGGGAAGGCATACAGATCCCAGAGCCGGCGCTTTCGACATCGTCGTGGCATCGGCGAATCATGCCTCGCCCTTCCGCGACTGCAAGCGCCGGCCTCGCCGACTCATCCCCGCTTGCTTCGATCCCCGTTTTCCTCCAATTTTACCCACTCGATCGGGAGAAGACCCGCTTTTATTTGTGGCGTGATGACCGTTATTATGGCGCGATGAGCCATCATATGGCTTGATCGTGTATGTATTGTTTATGGCGCGATTCCAGTCTCTGTGGCGCATAAGTTATTAGCATGGCGCGATAGTTTGTTTTGTGGCGCGATGCTTTATTGGCCAGACGCACGCCTTTTTGTTTTCTGGGACCGCTTCGCGTAGGCAAGCGTCCTTTTCAGCAGCGGGAACATGGATTGCAAGCTGCGGTGGGTCGCCAAGGCCCCGAAAGGGAAGGATTTCATCGCCGCCGCCCTTCCACGACTGACCGCCTTGGGGTTGCCGATCGATCCGACCAAACTGCGGAAGAAGTGGCCGGCGGAATTGTGGGTGCCGAAGGTTGATGGGGTGATTGACGCGTTGGCGGCTGCGCTCGCAGCGCTCGAGTAGCCCAGGGGGCGTAAGTTACGTCCCATGCACCTCCTCTCTGTTTGGAACCCGGCCTACGCCGACGATGCCCTGGCAAGGCCGCGTCTACGATGTTGGCAATAATTCCCTGAACGAAACGTCGTAACAAAACCATTGAATGTCGTACTTCGCGATGCTCTTGAGCATGGTGGCCGCCACTTGGTCTTCGCGGCCGGAAATAATCAGGCCCTTCACGGTCCGCGACGGGTACAACAGTGTGAGCGCATCGAGATACTCAACCAACTGTTGAAACGTACCACGTTGCTGTTCGCGCTTCACCTCGATTGCGACGAGGGCCCCTTTCCCTGATTTCGCACGTTCTTGGCACAGGAGGTCTATCCTCCGGCCATCCGGAAGGCGGAATTCGCGACACGACCGACGCCCGTCGGGCTTGAACGGCTCAAGATTCCGGAAGACGGAGCTGCCGAGACACGCTTCGACAAAACGCTGGAGATCGGACTCTTTCGAAAAGAACGTCGCGGCTGCCGGGAATGGGCCCGTAGAGAAGAGAACCCAATCATCCAGTCGGAGCCCAGAGTCGACCAGCGGCGGCTCGGTGTAAATGCTCGATTGGTTGAGGCGCTCTTGGAGGCTGGCCAAGAACGAGGCCGACGCTCGCTTTCCGCACGCAGCAGCAATGGTCCGAAGCTTGCGCCGCTCGATCGGCGGGACCGCGCCCCGAGCTGACGTTTCGCGCAGCTCGTTGGACATACTCTCGATGAAACGGTCCACGTGATCGTCGGCGATGCCGCTCATTGGTCTCCTTCGGGTCGTGATCTGGCCCCAAGAACAGGCTTGGTGGCGGCCTAACGAGGATGTCGGAAAACCCCCGGGGCGGCTAGTCCGGACATGAAACCTCGCCCCGGTTGCACGCGTTCACATTATAGAAAGTGCTCACGCCGCCTCCCTTTGTCGAGTCCACCCCTGGCCCGATGCAAGTACAACGGCCTAATGTTCGGCGGTACGCTTCGAACCTGATGAAGAGCGTTTCGGGGGTTGAGCGGGCGCCATCACGACTGTTTCGGAGGAGAAGGGCATGACACATCTGCATCGATTCGCTTTACCATCCGCGCTGCAGGCTCATGTTGACAAACTGCTTGCGAAATTCGACGGATCCGATCCAATGGTGAGGAACCCGCACATGCGGGCCATAACCCGGTGGCTCGACTGCCATGTCGATGACACACCGTTGCTCGAGTACGACACCGACACATTGATCGCCTTTATTCCAGAGAGCTCCATAGGGGACAATCTAGCAGGTTGCTGAAAAATGAAGATTTGTGATGCCAATGTCTCGGCGTGACGTGCCCCGCGCGGGGGCCGCCGTGGCCGCGAACCGGCGGCGGGGCC
>JAYTTT010000322.1:0-1548 GCA_043744895.1 Gemmatimonadota bacterium
CCGCCTGTCACCCAACATGTGGTACGACGTTTCACCGATCTTCCCAGGGGTCACTACCCGCCGAGTCGACATCTTCGGCCGACGGATTACCCGGATTCGGACGACTCGCGACTACGAAACGGTCCAGGCGGCGCATTTCGATTTCCGGGAGCGTCCGGTGGAGGAAGAACTCGCGGTCGGGGCCATGTAGTTCCCGTCACGGTCTCAGCACTCCGAGATCGCTCGTCCAACGCGGCGGGGTGGGCGTGACCCATCCCGCCGCGAACGTGCTGGGTCAGCAAGTCGGCTGGTTCGCTTGTGTCCTCGGGGCGGCGCGGGGCCACCCGTTTCTGGGGGCGACGGTTGGCTTGCTCATCGTTGCCGTTCATCTGAGGGCGCTGCCGGATTGGCGTCAAGAAGTCCGCCTCCTCGCCCTCGCCGGCGTGCTGGGCTTAGTGGTCGAGTCCGGCCTCCAGGCGTCTGAGCTGCTGACCTACGCCAGCTCTTGGCGGGCGGTGCCCTGGCTCTGTCCTCCGTGGATTGCGGTCCTCTGGATTCAGCTCGGGACCACCCTTCGGTTCGGCTTTCGTTGGCTTAGAGGCCGTCCCTGGCTGGCAGCGATGGTCGGTGCGATCGGCGGGCCCCTGGCGTTCCGGGCCGGCGAAGCACTCGGCGCGGTTCGTTTTGCCCCCGATCGTCGGCTCAGTTATGGCGCGCTGGCTGTGGTTTGGGGCGTCTGTTTTCCGATCCTGACCGTCGCGGCAGCTCGTCTACCGGGACGACCCGGAGCGAATCGCTAGGGCTCGGGGCTTGTGGAGAGGCGGCTATTGAGGCGGCCGGGCCGTGGCCCCGTCTCTGCGGTATATTGGGCGACCGGGACGGCCGTAGGCGCCGTCGATTCGGCACCGCCATAGGGTCGTTGAGACCCGAATGGAGTGGACGCCAGATCTGACTTGCTTGCAGTATTGGACCGGCGGGTCGCTGCCGGAAGAATCCCCGAAGATGAGGCTGACCGACCGGCGAATGAACCCGCTCGACCATGTCGCCTCGGCCCACCGGCTGTTTGTCGACCAAGGCCGACCCGAGTGTCCGGCTTGCTTCGACCGAGGCGATCCGGCCATTGTGGCCGGCGGAGGCTCAAGCTGCGTTGCGATCGATTCCGCCGGAAAGTTGCGGCGCCACGTCGCCACGTTTCCCGTCCAGCCCGCCGCCGTGATTGGGAATGAGTGCCCGTGACCGAGACAGGGTTGGTGGCCGTGCTTCCTCTGACGCGAGTACTCGAGCGGACGGCCGAGTGGGACGCACTGCACGCCGCCACGGGTGCATCGCCGTTCATGAGTGCGGCGTGTCACGCCGGCTGGGTCGGATCCGGGACGGCTGAGGCGGGCGATGCGTTCGTCATCGTACAGCGCAACGCCGAGGGAACGGTCGAGGCGATCTTTCCGGTCAGCATTCGTCGATTGCGTTACCGCCGAGTGCCGTTCCGAACCCTTACGTGGGCCATGGGCGACACGGTGGCCCCTGACCATCTGGATCTCTTGGCTGCTCCAGCGGCGGACTTGGCGCCGT
>JAYTTT010000323.1:0-1547 GCA_043744895.1 Gemmatimonadota bacterium
GGACGGGGTGTAACTCGCTGGCGGCGACCTCTTTGACCGCGACCGGGTATGATTGAAGCGTGACTTATGCTGCGACGGAGTGGTTCTGATGCATAAGCAACGGTTAGGCCGAAAGCCCCGGCACCCCCTACCATGCGGGCACATCCGCCCCGGCGCTCCCGATTCAGCCCGAGCATTGCGCCACCCGGAAGTACTAGCTATCGTCTTAACCCATGGACTACCAACGGCTTATCACGGTCGACCCCAGCAAGCGGTTCGGCAAGCCCACCATCCGAGGGCTCCGCATCGCCGTTCAAGACGTCCTTGAGTATCTGGCCTCCGGCATGACCGAGACCCAGATCCTCGCGGACTTCCCGGAGCTCACGACGGAGGACGTCCGCGCCTGCCTTGCCTTCGCCGCCGACCGCGAGCGCAAGATGGTCTCGATCCCGGCAGCGTGAAGCTTCTCTTCGACCAGAATCTCTCCCGACACCTCGTCGCCGCGGTCCGCGACCTCTTCCCCGATTCGGCCCATGTCGCTCTTGTGGGTCTGGCCGAAGCCAGCGACGCCGACATCTGGCGCCATGCGGGCCTCAATGACTTCGTCCTCAGTATCCAAGGCCGCCGACTTTCACCAACTCAGCTTGGTGCATGGAGCGCCACCCAAGGTCGTGTGGGTTCGACTCGGAAACGTCTCAACGGTGGCGATCGAAGCGCTGCTCCGACGCCATGCGGCCGATATCGAGGTCTTCGTCCGGGACGGGGAGGCCGTCTTCTTGGCCCTCGGGTAGCCGCGCAGCCCGGCTGCCGGTGTCCGGCTTCGGCCCTATCCCTCAGCGACTGTCTCGGGCCACCCGGTCAATGACCGACCCTATCTCCGCTACCGCATCCGCCGTCTCAATCGCCGACCGTGTCCTCGCTGCGGGCTCGTGGGTGATGCGCCGGATTCGGGGGAACGATCCGGGCCGCATCCTTCCAGGCGATGCCCATGATGGGTTGGAGCTGCGCCCCTTGAGCTACCAAATTGATCTCGGCGGCGAGGTCCCCAGAGTCCGTGTCGACTTCATTGCCATCAACTACCTGAAGAAGACCATCGAGCTGCGCGAGCTGAAGATCTCCCTCCTTACTGGTACTGGTCACGTGGGCATCGCCAACGTGCTTTTGGATCGGGAGGTTGTCCTTCAGCCGCGGTCGTCGTTTGCAGTCTTCTGCAGCCGGGTTCTAACTGACACCGAGGCCCGTGGTTCAGCTGCGACACCGGGCCGGGCGGCGCGAGATCCAATACGGACCAGTGGCAGCCAAAGTCATCAACGGCTCGGTGTTGGCTCCCCGACAGGCCGCGGTCTAGTGCTTACACCGGCCAGGCGCCCAGTCCTTCGTTTGACAAGTCACAACCGCGCCCCAATGTTGGGCACGGTCACCCCGGGGACAGCGTGGGAACGGAGCTGCTATCGATGAAGCGGGATGATCTAGCAGGGTGATGAAAAACAGCGACGTCTGAGTGCGATGGGCGGGTGTGGTACGCCGGAGGGGTTCAAACGATCGGGTGGGTTGCGATTCGCGGGCGG
>JAYTTT010000324.1:0-22671 GCA_043744895.1 Gemmatimonadota bacterium
TGACGGGAGTTGAGGACCTCCTCCTCGATCGCCTTCTTGCCGTCCGCCTCCCGCTCCACATCCACGGCGATTGGATGGTCGATGAAGTCGGAGTAGTTCTTCACCACCTCACGAAGTCGCCACTCCTTCAGGAACTCCCGGGCGTCTTCGCGGAGATGGAGCGTCACGTCGGTACCGCGGTCGGCCTTCTCGACCGCCTCCACCGTGTACTCGCCCTGACCGTCGGACTCCCAACGGACACCGTCCCCCGGCAGCCCGGCGGTGCGTGAAAGCACCGTCACCCGGTCCGCCACCATGAACGAGGCGTAGAAACCCACGCCAAACTGGCCGATCAGGTCCGGCTGGTTGGCGGAGTTGGCCTGCTTGAGGCTCTCCATGAACGCCTTGGTGCCGCTCTTGGCGATGGTGCCGAGGTTCTCGACGATCTGGAGCCGGGACATCCCGATCCCGTTGTCCCGGACCGTGAGGGTCCCGGCCGCCTCATCGGCGATCAGTTGGATCTTCCAGTCGCTGTTGCCCTCGAGCACCGCGTCGTTGGTCAGGGCCTCGAAGCGCACCTTGTCGATCGCGTCGGCGGCGTTGCTGATCAGCTCGCGAAGGAAGATCTCCTTCTTGGTGTAGAGCGAATGGATGATGAGGTCGAGGAGCTGCTTGAGCTCGGTCTTGAACTCGAGCCGTTCGGGGGTATTCGTCTGGGGCATGAGGGGTTCTTCGGGTATCTGGTTGAACCGAGGCCGGGCAGAAAGTTAGCCAACCCGCGTCAGGTTGAAACCCTTGGCTCGAGAACGGAGTTTGACCCGGCCTCGATCCGGCCGTTCAATACACCGTTTCCGCAGCCGACCCGAACCGCCGGATGACCCAGGGATCATCTCCCGATTGCCGTTCCGCCTTTTGCTCCCCGTTCTGTTCCTGGCCCCTCCGATTGCCAGGGCCCAGTGCCTGGCCGACCGAGTCCACTCGGTCTCCGCCGCACAACGGGGCACCGACCGGCCCGGTTGCGCCGTGAGCATGGTCCAGGGCAGCCGCCTGGTTTTTTCCAGGGGCCACGGCATGGCCGACCTTGCCCAGGGGCCGAAGCCGAAGCACCGAGGCCTCGACGAAGCTCATGCCATCTCGACCCAGAGGGCCGTGGGACCGCGAAACGGGATTGATTCAATGCAGCCCCTGCCCGAACGACAGGATCGGTCGCGTGCTGACGCGGTCAATCCGGAACTCGTCCGGCTCGGGGAACTGGCCTTCGTCTCGAGTGGCCGAAGCCAGCGAGAGCAGCACCGTGGACCCCGTGCGAATCATCACGCCACGCGCTGGGTCAGCCTGATGGGCCCTGACCATATCCGGTACGAGATCGGCCCCGGGACTGGCCATCCGGCTCGCCACCAGTTGAGGAAGTTGCGGAAGTTGCGACGGCTGGACATCGATGCCTCCAGGCTCAGGAATGACGACGGCCGGCCGGCGGCGTCGCCATCCGGACCGCAAGCTCGGCGTACTGTTCGGCCACCTCGGCCACCTCGAGGCGCCCGCCCGGGGCAAACCATGCCACGGCAAACTCGCCCAGCGCCATGATCCCCATCGCCGTCACCGTCAGATCGGCGATCGCGAATTCCTTCCGGGCCACGCCGCGCGAGAGCACCGCCTTGAGACGATCCCTGACCTTGCCCTGGAATTTGAGGATCTCCGACCGCTGGCCCGGCGTGAGGGCTTGGAGCAGCGCCCCCGTACCCAGGAACATCGCGTTGTAGATCCGGGCCCGGTCCACATCCTCGAGCTGGAACTCGAGGTGGGTCCGCACGAACCCTCGCAGTTCCTCGGCCGGTGACCCGGATCCCGCGGGAAGGAGGAGCATCCCGGCAAATCGCTCCAGGTTGAGCTCGATCACCTCGAACAGCAGCCGCTGCTTGGACTCGAAGTAGTAATAGAGCGCCGGGGCCGTCATGCCGACCTTGGCCGCCACGTCCTGCATCGTGGTGGCCTCGTACCCCCGCCGGGCAAAGAGCCCGATCGCCGCGGCAAAGATCCCGGCGGTGACCTGCTCGCGCGGCGGACGTTTGGGGGCCAGCACTTTCGGCATCGGCACAGCTCCGTTGAGCGAGGACGCTCCACCTTGACGGGGCGAGCATTTTAACGTTGATTCAATAATGATTGAATGACCGTTTAGTTGCAAGACTGTTCCCCGAGCCGTTATCCGGCCGTCGGCATGGTGATGCAGCCGCGTTGGTAGCAGTTTTCTCCAGGACCCTTTCCGGATCGGCCCGAATGAATCGCACCGCCCCTCTCCGGCTCCGCCTCGCCACCGCCTCGTTGGCGCTCGCTGGCGCGGCCGCCGTCCTTCCCTCGACCATCGCCTCCGCCCAGAAGCGACCGGCCGCCGCCCGCGACGTCATGGCCGGATTCGACCAGTACGTGACCGCGGCCATGAAGCAGTGGAAGGTTCCCGGCCTCGCCATCGCCGTGGTGCGCGGCGACTCCGTGATTATGGCCAAGGGCTACGGTGTCCGCACCCTGGGGGATCCGACCCCGGTGGATGCCGAGACCATGTTCGCGATCGGCTCCTCCTCGAAGGCCTTCACCGGCGCCACTCTCGAAATGCTGGCGGACGAGGGCAAGCTCAAGTTCGACGGCCGAGTGACCGACTACCTCCCCTGGTTCGAGATGTACGACCCTTGGGTCACTCGCGAAATCCGGGTTCGCGACATCCTCCTCCACCGGAGCGGCATGAGCCGGGGTGACAACATCTGGTATGCCACCACCAACTCGCGCGAAGAGATCGTCCGTTCGATCCGGCGCCTCAAGCCCACATCCAGCTTCCGGACCAAGTTCCAGTACCAGAACCTGATGTTCATCACCGCCGGCGAGGTGGCGCACGCCATCACCGGCCAGCCCTGGGACGATCTGGTGAAAGCCAGGATCTTTGCGCCGCTCGGCATGACTTCGTCCAACACCTCGACCCGCGACCTGGCCGGCCGCCCCAACGTTGCCACCCCGCACGCCGAGCTCGACGGAGTCGTCAAGCCGATCCCGTACCGCAACATCGACAACGCCAGCGCCGCGGGTTCGATCAACTCGAACGTGGTCGACATGGCCAAGTGGCTCCGGCTCTGGATCAACAAGGGGACGTTCGAAGGCAAGAGGCTCATCAGCGAGGCGATGGTCACGGAAGCCACGACACCCCAGTTCACCATCGACGATCCCGACATGATCGCCCGCCTGATGCAGCCCCGGTTCCTGGGCTACGGCTACGGCTGGTTCGTCGAGGACTTCCGCGGCCAGCGGTGGGTGAACCACGGCGGCAACATCGACGGGATGGCCGCCATGGTCGGCTTCCTCCCCGAAAGCCGGATCGGTGTGGTCATCCTCACCAACATGAACCAGTCGGACGTCAACCTGCCCCTCACGGCCAACATCTTCGACCGCCTGCTCGGTATCAACCCGCCCAAGGACTACAACGCCGAATATTATGCGGCGGAGCAGGCCGACCAGGCCAGGCGGAAGGCCGCCGCCAGGCCGCCGGTACGAGTGGAGGGCACCAGGCCGTCGCTCCCGATCGAGGCCTACGCCGGAGTCTACCGGGACTTGTTCCTCGGCACCGCAACGGTGCGCCTCGCGCAAGGCCGGCTCACGATCCAGTACGACGCCAGCCCGACCGCCGTCGGCGAACTCGAGCACTTCCACTTCGACTCGTTTGTCGCCAACATGAAGGATCCGATTCTCGGCAAGATTCCGGTCACCTTCCGGATCGGGGCGAGCGGCAAGGTCGACGCGATGCAGTTCCCGCTGGCGACGTCCGATTGGATCAAACAGTAGCACGCGACTTCCGACAGGAGACTCAGATGACGCCGAACGAACTCCGCTCGCTTCCAGGGCAGAAGACTACCGAAGGCAAATGGGGCCGGATGTTCTCGAACCACACGTTCGACATCACCCTGGCGCGGGCCGAGGGTATCTACCTCTACGATACGTCCGGCAACCGGTACATCGACGTCTCCGGCGGCGCCCTCGGCACCAGCATCGGCGGCGGCGACCGCCGCGTACTGGACGCCATGCACGCCCAGGCCGAGAAATTCACCTACGTCACCCCGGCCATGGCGAACGAGCCCCGGGCCAATCTCTGCGAGCGGATCGCCCGGTTGATGCCGGGCACGCTTAACACCACCTACCTCGTGTCGGGCGGATCAGAGGCGGTCGAAACCGCGATCAAGCTCTCCCGCCAGTACCACATCGCCACCGGCAACGGCCGGAAGAACAAGGTGATCGGCACCTGGGACAGCTACCACGGCATGACGCTCGGTGCGCTCTCGGTGGCCGGCGGACCGGGGTATCGCCACGCCTTCGATCCGATGCTGAACGACTCGCCCCATATCCGCCACTGCCGCCGGCCGGCCGACCGGCCGTTAGGCGTAACCGAGGACGACTGGGGCCGGACCTGTGCGCTCGAACTCGAAGAGATGATCCACTACGTCGGGCCCGACAACGTCGCCGCCTTCCTCGCGACCCCGGTCGGCGCCGGCAAGGACTACGGCCTGGTGCCGCCCCAGTCCTACTGGGCCACGATTCGGGAGATCTGCGACCGGTACGATGTCCTCCTGATCGCGGATGAGGTGGTGACCGGGTTTGGCCGGACCGGCAGTTGGTTCGGGATGAACCACTACGGCGTGGCGCCCGATATCATGGTCACCGGCAAGGGGATTTCGAGCCTGTACTTCCCGGTCGGCGCGGTCACCGTCTCGGACAAGGTCAACGAGCCGTTCGCCAGGGGGACCTATTTCATTCACGGCCACACCCACATGGGCAACCCGGTCGGGTGCGCCACCACCCTCGCGGTGCTCGATGTGATCGAGCAGGACGGACTGGTGGAGAACGCCGCCGAGGTCGGCGCCTATCTCCACGGCCTCCTCAAGGAACGGATTCTGCCCCATCGGCCGGTTGCCGATCTTCGGGGCAAGGGCCTCCTTGCCGTGCTCGAGTTGGTTCGTGACAAGGAGACGATGGAGTACCCGCTCCCTTCGGCCGAGCCCGAGCAACTCTTCCAGGCGATCGCCTACCAGCACGGGCTGTCGTTCTACATGTCGCTGTACGGACCCCGCCGGCCGAGCGCGATGAAGCGTGGGGTGCCCCTCTTCATCACCCCGCCACTCTGCCTTACCCGCGGCCAGGCGGACGACTTGGTCGAGCGACTCGATCGGACCGTGAAGGAGTGGGACCGGCTGATCGACGGCTAGGTCACCCTCACCCGACAGATCACCCAGCCGGGGACTGGAGGGGTGGACCCAAACACCCGGTAACGGTGATCATTCCCGGATGGCCGACGACAACCTCGCCAACCCCTACGACGACCCGGCCCGGGCCGACGCCTACGCAACGTTCGAGTGCACCGGCACCTACTACCTCGCCTACCGCGACCTTCCGGCGATCATCGGGACACCGGCACCCGGGTCCACGGCCCTCGACTTCGGTTGTGGCGCCGGGCGGTCCACCCGGTTCCTCCGCAGCCTCGGCTTCCGGGTGACGGGGATCGACATCGCGGAGGCCATGGTCGGGCAGGCGCGCCTTCGCGACCCCGACGGGGACTACCGGGTCGTCGCGGCGGGCGACTGGATCGGATTGACGGTAGGCGGCTACGACCTGATCCTCGCGGCGTTTCCGTTCGACAACGTGGCGCCCGCCGAGCGCAAAGTCGAGCTGTTGCGGGGGCTCCGCTCACTGCTCCGGCCCGGCGGCCGGATCGTCAACGTCTCGGCGGCCCCGGCGATCGTGTTGCTCGACGGACCGGACCGCCGGCCGATGACCGACACCCTGTGGACGGAGGACGGGCATCGCGAGGTCTACCGCCTGGCCGGTCTCAACCCGGGACCGCGCCATCGACACCATCGTGGGAGCCTACGACAAGGCCCTCGCCGCCCGCCCCGACCCCGACCGCCGCCACTACGTGATCCACGCCGATCTCGTCCTCCCGGCCACCCTCCGCCGAATGGCGGCCCTCGGCATCGGCGCCAACTTCAACGCCACCATTAAGTATCTGATCGCCGACGGGCAAGTGGCGGCCCTCGGCCCCACCCGGGCCTCCTACGAGTGGCCGTACCACACCGCGATGGAAACGGGCGTCCTCATCGCAACCGGTTCGGACGCCCCGGTCACCGACGGCAACTGGCGCCAAGGCATCGCCACCTGCATCGCCCGCAAGGGCAAACAGTCGGGCACCGTCTCCGGCCCCGAAGAACGAATCACCCTCAACCAAGCCATCTGGACCCACACCGCCGCCGGCGCCCGCCAAGACCACGCCGAGACATGGAAAGGCACCCTTGAACCCGGCCAAGCCGCCGACCTCTGCGTCCTCGACCGCCCGATCTCCAAAATCGCCCCCGACGCCATCGGATCCATGAAAGTCGACCTCACCGCCGTCGACGGCAAAGTCATCCACCAACGGTAGCCCAACCCCCGCTACCTTCCCCTCCCCCAGACCCCGGAGTCCGAGTGCCGAGTGCCGAGCGCCGAGTGCCGAACCTCAAATGGGGCATCCTCAGCACCGCCAACATCGGCCGGGCCGCCGTGATGCCCGCCATTCGGGCCTCCGCGAACGGCACCTTGGTCGCCGTAGCCAGCCGGACCAGCGCTCGCGCGCTGGAGTTCGCCACCACCCACGGCATCCCGGAGCACTACGGCAGTTACGACGCCCTGCTCGGCGCCGCCGGCATTGATGCCGTCTACATCCCCCTGCCTAACAGTCTCCACCGGGAGTGGACCATCAGGGCTCTGGAGCACGGGAAGCACGTCCTCTGCGAAAAGCCGCTCGGCCTGACCGCGGCCGAGTGCCACGAAATGGCCGCCGCCGCCAAGGCCAACGGCGTCACCCTGATGGAAGCCTTCATGTACCGGTTCCATCCCCAAATCGGGCGGGTCGAGGGCTTGATCCGAGACGGCACCCTCGGCGCCCTCAAGTCGATTCGGAGCGCCTTCACCTTCCGGCTTACCAAGCCCGGCAATATCAGGCTTGATGCCGCTCTGGGCGGCGGCGCCTTGATGGATGTCGGCTGCTACTGCGTCAACGTGAGCCGAACTCTCGCGGGCCGCGAGCCGGTCGAGGCCCAGGCCTGGGCCACCTTCGGCCCAACGGGCGTCGATCTCGAATTGGCGGGTAGCCTGCGGTTCGATGGCGGCCTCGTCGCTCAGTTCGATTGCTCCTTGACCATGGAACGGCGCGAACACGTCGAAATTGCCGGCACCGAGGGATCGATCGAACTGCGAGCCGCCTTTGTCCCGGGCACCACCGATGCCGTCGTCATCCAGCATCGGGGCCGCGAGCCCTCGATCGAGCACCGGATCGCGGGCGACGACGAGTACCGGCTGATGGTCGAACACTTTGCCGACGGCGTGCTCCATCACCGCCCGGTTCGCTACCCCGCGGACGAAGCCGCGGCCAACCTCCGCGTCATCGAGGCGCTCTACCGGTCGGCCCGCCAAGGCGGCCGGCCGATGACTCTCTGAATGAAAGCCACCTGATGGCATTGATCGGCATGCGGGAGGTCGGGATCGCGTTCGGCGGGCCGGCCCTTCTCGATCGGACCAGTTTCAGCATCGATCGCGGCGAGCGGGTGGCGCTGCTTGGCCGGAATGGAACCGGTAAGAGCACTCTGATGAAACTGCTCGACGGGACGATCCAGCCCGATTCGGGCGAAGTGATCCGCCAAACCGGTTTGACCAGCGCGCGGCTGGAGCAGGACATCCCCACCGGGATCGGCGGCACGGTGTTCGATGTGGCCGCCGGTGGTCTGGGCGATGCCGGCACCTTGCTGGTCCGCTATCACGACGCCAGTCACCGGCTGGCCACCGACGGCGATGACGCCGCCCTCCGAGAGCTCGACCGGCTCCACCATGCCCTTGACCAGGCCGATGCCTGGCAGCTCCAGAGCCGGGTCGAGACCGTGTTGTCGCATTTGGGCCTCGACCCCGAACAGCCCTTCGCCACCGCCTCGGGCGGGCGGAAACGTCAGGCGCTCCTGGCCCGAGCCCTGGTCAAGCAACCCGACCTGCTCTTGCTCGACGAGCCGACCAACCATTTCGACGTCGACGCGATCGAGTGGATGGAAGACTATTTGATCAATCGCGGCGCCACCCTCCTGTTCGTGACCCACGACCGGGCCTTCCTCCGGCGAGTCGCGACTCGAATCATCGAACTCGACCGGGGCCGGCTCCGGGATTGGGGCGCCGACTACGACACTTACCTCGAGCGAAAAGACTCGGCGCTGGCCACCGAGGAGCGCGAGTGGGCCTTGTTCGACAAGAAACTCGCCAAGGAAGAGGTCTGGATTCGCCAAGGGATTCAGGCGCGCCGAACCCGGAACGAAGGCCGGGTCCGGGCGCTGATCGACCTCCGGCGGGAACGAGGGGCCCGGCGCGACCGGATCGGCTCGGTCTCGATGCAAGTCGACGAGGCCGAACGGTCGGGCAAACTGGTCGTCGAAACCAAAGGGGCGTCCGTCACGCTTGGCGGCCACTCCCTCGTCAAAGACCTTACGACCACCGTGGCCCGCGGCGACCGGATCGGGATCATCGGACCGAACGGCTCCGGCAAGACCACTCTGCTTCGGCTCCTGTTAGGCGAGATCAAGCCTGACCAAGGCGCCGTCCGCCACGGGACCAATCTCGAAATCGTCTACTTCGACCAACTCCGCGAAGCCTTGGACCCCGAGCAGTCGGTCTTCGACAGCATCGCCGGAGGGGCCGATCATATTGAGATCGGTGGCAGCCGCCGCCACGTGCTCGGCTACCTCAAAGACTTCCTGTTTCCGCCCGATCGGGCCCGGACCCCGGTCAAGGCCCTGTCCGGCGGAGAGCGGAACCGGCTGCTCTTGGCCCGGCTCTTTACTCGGTCGATGAACGTACTCGCGCTCGATGAACCGACCAACGATCTCGACATCGAGACCCTCGATCTCCTCGAGGAAGTGCTGCTCGGTTTTTCCGGGACCCTGCTCCTGGTGAGCCACGACCGGGCCTTCATCGACAACGTCGTCACCAGCACCCTGGTCATGGAGGGCAACGGCCAAGTCGGCGAGTTCGTCGGGGGTTACTCCGACTGGGTTCGCCAAAAGGCCGCGCGCGCTGAAGCCAAGGCGGCGCCACCGAAGCGTGACCCGGCCCCAGAGCCGAAGCCCGCCGGGAAGAAGCGCAAGCTGAGCTTCAAGGAAACCCGCGAATTGGAAGAGCTACCGGCCCGGATCGACGGTCTGGAGCAGGAGCGGCAAGGCCTCTATGCCTCGCTCGCCGATCTCGCCTTCCTGAAAAACGGCGCCGCGACAGCGGCGGCCAAGGCTCGTCTGGCCGCGGTCGATGCGGAACTCAGCAAGACCACCGCGAGGTGGGAAGCGCTGGAGTCACTCACCTAGCTTTGGGGGTCGGGCGCGGCGACCGGGAGATCAGGCCCATCAGCAGTTGCCCCACCCGCCAATTTTCCTGGACCCCACCGAACTGTTCCGCCCCCGGCCCCGAGGCGAAAAGCGGAATCATTTGGCCGGTATGACCGGTGGTGGTGTATTTGGCCACCACCCGGGCGGCCCGGCCGGTCCCCGTCGTTTCGATCGCCAAGCCACCGGTTTCGTGATCCGACACGACCACGATCACCACCCCCGGATGCCGCCGCTGATACTCGAGCCCCACCCCAATCGCCCGGTCGAAGTCGACCACCTCGGCCACCACGGCCGGCAGCGGGTCGTTGGCGTGACTCCGCCAATCGGGCTGCGAACCCTCGACCATCAGGAAGAACCCCTCGGGGTCGCGAGACAGGACCTCGATGGCGGCGCGAGTCATGTCCGGAAGCGTGGGGGTCCGTTCGGCAGCGGCGGGCATCTGGTTGTCGGCAAAGAACCCGGCCAGCCGGCGCACCTTGGTCACGTCCACCGCTTTGAGCTCCGCGGCCGTTCCGATCAGCCGATGAGTGCCTCGGAGCTTGCCTAACAGGTCGATCGCATCAGGGCGGACCGCCCGATCGAACCACCGCCGCCCGCCGCCGAGCAGCACATCGACCCGGCCGCTCACCAGCTGTCGGGCGATCTCGAATTCCAGGGCCCGCGACGGGACATGGGCCGCGAACGCTGCCGGCGTGGCGTGGGTCACGCTCGAGGTGGCGACGAGTCCGGTGGCCCACCCGCGATCCCGGGCCCGCTCGAGAATCGTCGGAACCGCCACAGAGTCCGGCCCGACCCCGATGGCACCGTTGTACGTTCGCACGCCCGCGGAATAGGCCGTAGCCCCAGCGGCGCTGTCGGTGATATCCGAATCCGAGGCCCGGGTGTCAACCAAGCCGATGGTGTGGAAACGGGCGACGGCCAGGGCATCGGCGGAGGCCAGCTTGGCGGCGGTCCAATGACTGACCCCAACCCCGTCGCCGATGAAGAGGATCACTTGGGTGGGCGCCTGGAGCGCCGCGAAGATCAGGAGATAGGGCATCCTTGGAATGAACGTCCGACTTGGCCTGGGCGGAAGCCCTCGAAAGCCCGTATCTTTGCCTGAATACCAACCTCCGGATCCGTCGTTCATGCGCCTGCATTCCTTCATTGCCCTTGCCCTCGCGGCTCCGCTGGGCGCGCAGGCGCCCAAAGCCCTGACTACCGAAGACTACGCCCGCGCCGAGAGCACCCTGGGCGCCAAGCTCAACGCGCTGGTCTTCAAAGCCACCGTCCGGCCGATGTGGCTCGGGGAGAACCGGTTCTGGTATCGCAACACCACCCCGACTGGAACCGAGTACGTGCTGGTCGATCCCGTCAAGAGGACTCGGGCCATCAATGCCACCGCGCCCGGTGACACGATTCAGCCCGACCGGGCCCCAGGCCTCTCGCCCGACGGCAAGCAGGCTGCCTTTATCCGGGCCAACAACCTGTGGGTCCGCAACGTCGCCACCAAACAGGAGCGCCGGCTCACCACCGACGGCATCCCGGACTTCGGCTACGCCACCGACAATGCCGGCTGGACCAAGAGCGACCGGCCGGTCGTGTTGTGGTCTCCCGACTCCAAGCGGATCGCGACCTTTCAACACGATGCCCGCGGCACCAGCACGATGTACCTCGTCAACACCGCAGTCGGCCAACCGAAGCTCGAGGCCTGGAAGTACCCGATGCCCGGCGACAGTGTGATCTTCCGGATCAGCCGGGTCGTCATCGACGTCGAAACCGGTACCGTCACGCGCCTCAAGATCCCGCCCGACGCTCACCGGTCCACGCTGTGTGACCATGTGGTCTGCCGAGGAACCGACTGGGCCGACGTCGAGTGGTTTCCCGACGGCTCACAGTTGGCTTTCGTCTCGACCACCCGCGATCACAAGCAAGCCAACCTCCGGGTCGCCAACCCAGCCACCGGCGAGGTCCGCGAAGTCCTCGAAGAGAAGGTCGCCACCCAGTACGAATCCGGCTTCGGCCGGGTCAACTGGCACGTCCTCCCGGCCACCAACGAATTCATCTGGTTCTCGGAGCGGGACGACTGGGGCAACCTCTACCTCTACGATCTCACCACCGGCCGGCTCAAGCACCAGATCACCAAGGGCCCCGGGCCGGTCCTCGAGCTGATTCGGATCGACGAGAAAGCCCGGTTGCTCTACTACATCGCCACTGGCCGGGAGGCGGCCCGCGATCCCTACTATCGCCACCTCTACCGGATCGATTTCGACGGCAAGCGCCAGGAACTCCTCACCCCGGAAAACGGCAACCACGACGTTACCCTGTCGCCCGACGGCCAGTTCTTCATCGATACCTGGTCCACCCCGACCACGGCGCCCACCACGGTCCTCCGAGACGCCAAGGGCCGCCAGGTTCTGGCCCTCGAAACCGCCGACATCTCCCGCCTAACGTCCGCCGGATGGGTTCCGCCGATCCCGTTCACCGTCAAGGCCCGCGACGGCAAAACCGACCTCTACGGGCTGATGTACCGGCCCCGGAGCTACGATTCGACGCAGTCGTACCCGGTCGTCAACTACCAGTATCCCGGTCCCCAGTCCGGCAGCGTCGGGACCCGCTCCTTCCAAGCGTCGCGGGGCGACAAACAGGCCATTGCCGAACTCGGCTTCATCGTGGTCGAAGTCGATGCGATGGGCACTCCGATGCGGTCGAAATCGTTTCACGACGCCTATTACGGCAACATGGGCGACAACGGCCTCCCCGATCAGATCGAGATGATCAAGCAACTGGGCCACCGCTACCCATCGATGAACCTCGAGAAAGTCGGAATCTGGGGCCACTCGGGCGGGGGCTTCGCGGCGGCCGATGCGATTCTCCGTTATCCCGACTTCTACAAAGTGGCGGTGTCGCAGGCCGGCAATCACGACAACCGAACCTATGAAGACGATTGGGGCGAGCGCTACCACGGCCTCCTGACCAAGAACGCTGACGGCACCACCAACTACGACAGCCAAGCCAATCAGCTGCTGGCCAAGAATCTCAAAGGCAAGTTGCTGATCGCCCACGGCACCATGGACGACAACGTGCCGCCGAACAACACCATGGCGCTGGCCGACGCCTTGATCAAGGCGGACAAGGATTTCGACTTGATCTTGATGCCGAACCGGCGCCACGGCTTCGGGAACGAGCCTTACATGATGCGGCGCCGCTGGGATTTCTTCGTCAAGCACCTCCTCGGCGCGGAACCGCCGCAAGGGTACACGATCGGCGCCGCCCGGAACCTGGTCCCGTGACGGCTCCCAAGAAGCTCGATCGGTCCATCATCGACGGACCGATCGGCTCGGCCGTCTGGAAGCTGGCGTGGCCCACCATGCTCCAGAACGTGATCGGCGGCCTTCAGGGCATGATCGATCATGTGATGGTCGGCCACTACGTCGGCTACGCGGGCAACGCGGCCATCGGGGTGTCGTGGCAGATCTTTCTCGTCGTGATGGTCTTCATCAGCTCCCTCTTTACCGGGATGGGCGTGCTGGTGGCCCGGTTCGTCGGCGCCGGCGACATCACCAAGGCCAACCGGACCGTCTATCAAGCGTTCCTCACCTCGACCGTCATTTCGTTCGGAATCCTGGCCCCGTTGGGATACTTCCTGGCGCCGAGCCTGCTCGAATTCGTTCGGGCCACACCCGCGGTTCGGGCCGAGGCGCTGCCGTACCTTCGAATCATGTTCGTCTTCAGCTTCGGAATGCTGACCTTCTTCATGCTCGGCGGGGCCCTTCGCTCCGCCGGCGACGCCAAGACCCCGCTCCACCTCGGCGTCGCGCTCACCGCCCTCAACATCATCTTCAACGTGATCTTGATCCGCGGTTGGGGACCGATCCCGGCGTTCGGCACCGCTGGGGCGGCGCTCGGGACGGTCATCGCCGCCGGGCTCGTGGCCGTGTTTGCCTTCCAGCGGTTGATCAGCGGCAAGTGGGTGGTGGGATTTCCGCGGCACGAGAGCTTGCGGCCCGATTGGACCATCATCCGATCATTGTTCAGAATTGGCCTGCCAACCGGGTTCCAGGGCGTCGCCATGAACATCGGTGGCGTCCTCCTGCTCCGCTTCATCGGGTCGCTCGACCAGAGCGCCGAGGCCCAGGCAGCGTACGCGGTCGGCTACGGTCAGCTCTTTTCGCTGATCACCTGGACCTCGGTCGGCTTGATGGGCGCGACCGCTGCCGTCGTCGGCCAAAACCTCGGCGCCAAGCAACCCGAACGTGCGGTGGCGGCGGTGCACCGGGCCGCTCGGATCGGCCTCTCGGCGGCTGCCGTGCTCGCGGTCCTGTTCTTGACGATGCCGCGGGTCTTGCTCGGGGCGTTCGGCATGACCGATCCCGCGGCCGCGACTATTGCGGTCGGGCTGCTGCAATACCTGAGCATTTCCGGGTTCTTCATTACCGCCGCCTTGACCTACACCGGCGGCCTCCAAGGGGCCGCCGACACCAAGAGCCCGTTCTACATCTCGGTGCTGTCGCAGATCATCCTGCCGCTCGGGCTGCTGACCGTCCTCGGAGCCTTCCGGACCCTGCACCCGGCCGACATTTGGCGCGCCATTCTGCTCGGCCACGCCACCCGGTGCTGGCTGTCGATCATTCGATTCCGCCAGGGCCGCTGGCGGAGCATCGCGGTGGACCTGACCACGAGGTAGCGCGATGGTGATCCTGGGCCTCCTCCTCCTGCAAACCGTGGACGTCCTCCTCAAGGGCGGTACCGTGGTCGATGGAACCGGCGCCCGGCGCTTCGCTGCCGACGTGGCGATCGCCGGCGATCGGATCGTGCGCGTCGGCCCGAACATCGATCCAACTACGGCCCGGGTCGTCATCGATGCCACAGGCCTGATCGTCGCGCCGGGCTTCATCGACAACCATGCCCATGTGGTCCCGACGATTGCCCAGTACCCGCTCCAGGAGAACTTCGTCCGCCAGGGGATCACCACGATCCTGGCCTCGCTCCACAGCACCGACCAGCCGTGGCCCCTGGGCCAGTACCTGGCGGGGCTCACGATGGCGCCGAACATCGGGTTCTTTGCCGGACATACCTGGATCAGGAAACAGGTGATGGGTCTGGCCAACCGAGCCCCGACCGCGGCCGGGCCGCGGGGCTCGACGTGACGGTCGATCTCTATCCCTACACCGCCTTCAGCACCTACTCCGATGTGCTCTTTCCGGCCTGGTCTCTGGCCGGCGGGCCTTCCGCGTTTGCGGCCCGGATTGCCGATTCCGCGAGCCGGGCCAAGATCGAAGCCGAGATGAAGCGGATCTTTCCCGAGCAAGCCGGAGACGGCCCGAAGAGCATCCAATTCCGGACCCTGGCACAGCACCCCGAGTACAGCGGTCGCACCTTGGCCGACTATCTCGTCGACCACCAGCTGCCCCCGACCATCGACGCGGCCATCCCGGCCTTGATCGGCCTCCAGCTCGAAGGCAGTTTCGACGCGATCTATCACGCCATGGACGAGGCCGACGTGATTCGGATCCTCCAATACCCGGGCTCGATGATCGAAACCGACGGCGACCCGATCGGGTTCGGCCAAGGGTTCCCCCACCCGCGGAGCTACGGCTCCTTCCCGAGAGTGCTCGCTCGCTACGTGCGGGAACTCAAGGTGCTGACGCTGGAGGAGGCGATTCGGAAGATGACCTCGGCGCCGGCCGATCAGATCAACCAGCCGGCCCGGGGCCGGATCAGGGAAGGAGCCTTTGCCGACATCGTGGTGCTCGATGCGGAGAAGATCCAGGACCACGCCACCTTCACCGACCCGCACCGGTTCTCGACCGGGATTGTCCATCTCTACGTCAACGGCCGGCCGGTGATCCGTCGGGGCGCCCTGACCGGCGAAATGCCGGGCCGGGTGCTGACCGGTCCCGCCCGGCCGCGAACCGCAGTACCTTATAATTGAACCCCCACCTTCGGAGCCTTCCCGACATGGCCATTACGCTCAAGGTCAACGGCCAAACCCGGACCGTCGACGCCCCGCCGGACATGCCCCTGCTCTGGGTCCTCCGCGATCTGCTCGACCTGCCCGGAACCAAATTCGGCTGCGGGGTCGGCCAATGCGGCGCCTGCACGGTTCACCTGAAGGGGGTCCCGATCAAGTCGTGCTCGATCCCGGTCTCAGCGGTCAAAGGCGCGCCGATCACCACGATCGAAGGGCTGTCGGCCGACGGTACCCACCCGCTCCAGACGGCGTGGCAGGAAATCGACGTCCCGCAGTGCGGTTACTGCCAGGCCGGCCAGATCATGGCGGCCGCCGCCCTCCTGGCCGCCAAGCCGAAGCCGACCGACGCCGACATCGACCAAGCCATGAACGGCAACCTCTGCCGCTGCGCGACCTATCTTCGAATTCGCAAAGCTATTCATCGCGCCGCCGGTACCGCGGCAGATCGGTAAGGGTATCCTATGACCACGACTCAGAGTCGGCGCAACTTTCTTCGAGTGACCGCCCTTGCCGGCGGAGGCCTCCTCCTCGGGGCTTATTACAAGCCGCTCGCCCGCCGCAACCGGAGCACCCGCTCGGACCTCTTCGAGCCCAACGCCTACATCCGGATCGCAGCCGATGGCACCATCACGATCATCGCCAAGAATCCCGAGGTCGGCCAGGGGGTCAAGACCATGCTCCCCATGTTGATCGCCGAGGAACTCGACGTCGACTGGAAGAGCATTCAGATCGAACAGGCCGACGCCGACCAGGCCAAATACGGCCGCCAGTTCGCCGGCGGAAGCACCGCGACCCCGCTCCACTACGACGAACTCCGCCGGGTCGGCGCCGCCGCCCGCCAGATGCTGGTCGCCGCGGCGGCAGCCACCTGGGCCGTGCCGGAGTCCGAGTGCACCACCGCCTCGGCCACCGTGATCCACGCGGCCACCGGCCGGACGCTCGGCTATGGCGAGCTGGTGGCCAGGGCGACCACCGGATCGGTGCCCGACCTCAAGTCGGTCCGGCTCAAAGATCCTAAGACCTTCAAGCTGATCGGCACCTCGGTCCCCGGGATCGACAACCCGAAGATCGTCGCCGGGAAGCCGCTCTACGGAATCGACGTCAAGCTGCCCGGGATGCTCTCCGCCGTGTTTGCCAAATGCCCGGTGTTCGCCGGGAAGGTGGCGAGCGCCAATCTCGACCTGCTCAAGACTTTGCCCGGGGTTCGCCATGCCTTCGTCGTCGACGGCGGCACCGCCCTGAGCGGCCTGCTCGGCGGCGTGGCCATCGTCGCCGACCACTGGTGGGCCGCCGAAAGCGCCCGCCGAAAGCTCGTCGTCACCTGGAACGAGGGCGCCACGGCGGGGCAAACGTCCGAAGGCTTTGCCGCCACGGCAGCCCAGCTGAGCCGGGGGCCCGGGGCCAAGGTCCTCCAGAACGACGGCGACGTCGAGGCCGCCTTTGCCGGTGCCGCCAAGGTGGTCGAGGCCGGCTACTTCTATCCCTTCATTGCCCACGCGCCGCTCGAGCCCCAGAACTGCACCGCTCAGATGACGGGCGGCAAACTCGAGATCTGGGCGCCAACCCAGAATCCGCAGCCGGGCCGGGAGCTCGTCGCCACGACGTTAGGCATTCCCCAGGCCGACATCACCATCCACATGACCCGCTCCGGTGGCGGCTTCGGGCGCCGGCTCGCCAACGACTATATGGTCGAGGCCGCCTGGATTGCCAAGCAGGTCGGGGCGCCGGTTAAGCTCCTTTGGACCCGCGAGGACGACATGAAGCATGACTTCTATCGGCCGGCCGGGTTCCATTTTCTCAAAGGCGGCGTCGATGCCAGCGGGAAGGTGACCGCCTGGAAGAATCACTTCGTCACCTTCGGTGAGGGCGACCGGGTGGCCAGCAGCGCCGGCCTCGCGGCCACCGAGTTCCCGGCCCGCTTCGTTCCGAACTTCCGGCTCGAACAGTCGTTGATGCCCCTCGGCGTTCCCACGGGCCCGCTCCGGGCGCCGGGCAGCAATGCCCTGGCTTTCGTGTTCCACTCGTTCATCGACGAACTGGCCCACGCGTCCGGCCGGGACCCGGTGCAGTTCCGGCTCGACCTCTTGGGCACCCCGCGGATGGTCGGCGCCGCCCAGGCGGGCTACGACGCCGGCCGAATGCGCGGGGTGCTCGAGCTGGTGGCCGAGAAGTCAGGCTGGGGCAAACGGGCCGCGCCGAAGGGTACCGGCATGGGCGTGGCCTTCCACTTCAGCCACCGGGGTTACTTCGCGGAGGTGGTCGAGGTCGCCATGAGCGCGGCCGACACCTTCAAGATCACCAAGGTCTGGGTTGCCGGGGACGTCGGGAGCCAGATCATTAACCCGACCGGCGCCTTGAACCAGGTCGAAGGCGCGGTGCTCGACGGGATCAGTGAGGCGTTAGGCCAGGAAATCACCATCGACCGGGGCCGCGCCAAGCAGAACAACTTCTACGACTTCCCGCTGCTGCGGCTGGTCCAGGCCCCGCCGGTCGAGGTTCACTTCAAGCTGACCGACAACTCACCCACCGGCATGGGCGAGCCGGCTCTGCCCCCGGTGGTGCCGGCTCTCTGCAACGCGATCTTCGCGGCGTCGGGAAAACGGGTCCGGAGCTTGCCGCTATCGAAGGAAGGTCTCAAATGGGGATGACCCGCGCACTGACCCTCGGCTTCCTCCTCGGGGCGGCCGCGTGCGCCAAGGCGCCCAGCTACGACCTCGTGCTGCAAGGCGGTCGGGTCATGGACCCGGCGACCGGGCTTGATTCGGTCCGGAGCATCGGCATCACGGCCGGCAAGATCGCCGCGATCTCGGTCAAGCCGCTCCAGGGCACTGAAGTCATCGACGTTTCGGGTAAGGTGGTCTCGCCCGGCTTCATCGACCTCCACGCCCACGGCCAAACCCAGGGCGACATGGAACTCCAAGCCCAAGACGGGGTGACCACCGCCTTGGAACTCGAGGTTGGGGTCTATCCGGTCGATCCCTGGTATCGCTCCCGCGAGGGCCAGTCGCCGCTCAACTTCGGCGCCACGGTCAGCCACATCGCGGCTCGCTTCTTCGTCTTCCACGGAATCGAGGTCGGGCATTGGCCCGTCAATCGCGCCAAGGTCGGCAAGTTGGGCCCAATGCCCGCTGGCGCCAACGAGGCCGCCACTGACGCCCAGACCGAGCAACTCGGCGGCGCCATCCGCCAGGGTCTGGCCGAGGGGGCGCTCGGGGTCGGGTTCGGGATCAACTATACGCCCGGAGCCACGCCGGCTGAAATCGAAGCGATGTTCGCCGTCGCCGCGGAAAAGAAGGTCCCGGTGTTCGTCCATACCCGAGCGTTCGGCATCGGCGCCATCCAGGAAGCGATCGGCGCCGGTAAGAAGACCGGCGCCTCGCTCCACATCGTCCACGTCGGCAGCAGCGCCGGCCCCGATCTCCCGGCGGCCCTCGCGCTGATCGACTCGGTCCGGGCCACCGGCCAGGATCTCACCACCGAGGTCTATCCCTATACGGCGGCGTCGACCATGCTCGAGTCGGCGCTCTTCAATCCGGGCTGGCAAAAGAACCTCGGCATCGACTACCCCGATCTCGGCTGGGCCGCGACCGGCGAGCGCCTAACCAAGGCCACCTTCGACAAGTACCGGAAAGAAGGCGGCTGGGTCATCATCTACATGATGAAGGACGAGAACATCGACAAGGCCATCGCCCACCCGGGCGTGATGATCGCGAGCGACGGGGTGCCGTTCGTCAACGGCACCGGCCACCCCCGCGGCGCGGGCACCTTTGCCCGCGTCCTCGGCCACTATGTTCGGGAAAAGAAGACCCTGGGCCTGATGGACGCGCTCGCCAAGATGACGATCATGCCGGCTCGGCGGGTTGAAGGCGCCGCGCCGGCCATGCGGGCCAAAGGTCGGATCGCAGTCGACGCCGATGCCGACATCACGGTCTTCGATCCGGCATCGATCATCGACCGGGCCACCTTCGAAAAGCCGGCCCAAGGTTCCGCGGGGATTTCCTACGTCCTCGTCAACGGCACGTTCGTCGTCAAGGGCGGGCAGCTGGTGAAAGGCGCTCTGCCGGGCCGCCCGATCCGGACCGCGAGTACAGGCGCCACACCTTAGGACGGTGCCGAGTTCCCCGCTGCTGGTCGGCGCAGCGCTTGACGCCACAAACGTGGGAAACCGTACTCGGGCCCAACCGTCCTCAAGGACAACTCGTGTCTAGCCCAGCCATCTCGAGGACGCTGACAATCCGGCCTGACCCTCTCGAGCTAGTCTTGTCGGGGCGGAAGACCTGGGAAATGCGCCCGCGCCCAACCCGCGTTCGTGGCCGGATCGGCCTTTCGATGAAGGGCGCCAAGCTGATCGCCGGCACCACGACCATCGTCGACTGCCTTGGCCCGCTCACGTTCGCTACGGTCGCCAAGAACCACAAGAAGCTTGGGCTCAGCGCATCGAGGGTCAACAATGACACCAAATACTGGCGGGCCGAGGCACGTGCCGGGCGGATCTATGCCTGGGTCCTGGCGAACACTCGGCGGCTCCAGGTGCCGGTCCATTTCGCCAACCCGTCCGGAGCCGTTACGTTCGCGATCCTGCCGGCCCGGATCGGGCGGAGGCTCCGGTAATGGACCGGTCGAGTGCGGACTCTGCCAGGCAGCTTTTCCGCCGCCTCTTCTCGCCTGCCACGCGTCCAGCGGTCGAGCGACTCCTGGCGAGCTCAATTCGCCTAGCGAACGACATCGGCCAGGCGACTTGGAGCGTAACTCTTCATCCTGATTCCATCCGACTCAACGTTGGGCCCGCTGAAGCTCTCTCTCTCTGGCAAGACAGCCTCGGCATCTGCTTCGACGGACCTCGATCTACTCGCTCGGCCCTTCGGCGCGCCGCGATCGACATGTATCAAAAAACGCCGATCTATCCGAGCGTCTCGACAACAAACTGCCGAGCAGAGCCCGATGCCGGCCAGCTCAGCGAGGCACTCAGAATCATTGGTGACGGGCACGCCCAGTTCATCCGCAACGCCGCAACGACCAAGAAGGGCCTACCGCGGAAGACGCCATACTACACAAGTTACTCCCCTGGAGTCATCCGGTACCTGCACCAACGCACCGACCCTGAGTTGTCATTTGCCCCACACCCGATCGAGCCTACCGATGGACAGGTCGGTGACGTGTTCCCTGGGCGCGGCATTGACCAGGCTATCACCACCACTCAGCGCATTGGCCAAGAGCGCTTTCGGCGAGGCCTCATCGACCAGTGGGCGTGTTGCACCATCACTGGCTGCTCCCAGCACGAACTGCTGGTGGCCTCTCACATCAAGCCCTGGGCGGTGGCGACAGAGCAGGAACGGGTCAACCCGAACAACGGCCTGCTCCTAACCGCGACCCTGGATGCTGCCTTCGATAGCGGCCTGATCACGATCGATGAGACCGGCATCCTCATCGCGAGTCCTGAGCTTGATCCAGCCGCCGCGGCAAGTGCCGGGATCTCGGCTGGGGTTCGGGTCCAAGGTATCACGAGGGCCCATCAGGCATTCTTGAAGTACCACCGAGAACGACGTTTTCGCCCGGGACCCCAGCCTTGAAAGGGTCTTGAAGGCCTTGGAGGGTCTGGGGCAGCTGACATCCTGCATTGGCCACACCCTGGCGCTCTTCGTTGGACTCTACTCGATCCGGTCATCGCGACCGCTCACCTACAACCCATTCTGAAACCTCTCGGCCAACCGGAGACTTCGGGCCCACGGCATGACAGGATCAGGAGTCGAGTGAATCAGGATTCTGGAGGGACTTCTTGTCTTCCGCAGCGATCCGCCGTTCCACTTTCTTGACGTCCTCCGCGGGCGGCAGGCTCTCAGGCCGGATCCCGCGCTGGAGCAGGGTTGTCCGGACCGCCTCGTTGTTGGTGACATGCTCCCGGGATATCGCCACGTCGCTTGAGAGCCCATGTTCCCGGGCGTTGAAGATGGTGATCTCGGCGGCGAAATCCTTAGCCTTGAGGATGATGGTCGGTGCGAAATCCGCGAGCGGCCGCGGATCAGGAATCTTCCACTGGGCCTTCATGGCCTGAGTCGATTTGCCGAACAGCGCCTGGTCACCCTTGCTTCGGATGAAGGCGAAGCTCTGGTCGCCGCCGGTCCCCTCGTAGATGACGGTGGACAGCTCCTTCTCAGTCGCCGTTAACTTCTGGCGGGCCGACACTCGTTCCGTCTCCAGGAGCCGCTCCTCGATCAACTCCGCTTTGCGGGCCTGGATGGCGAAGTAGGTCTGGGCGAAGGCGACCTCCTGCTTCTTCGGATCGCCATTCTGGGCAATGAGATAGCAGGCGAACCGGGTCAGCATGATGTCGTCGACTTCCCGCTGGCTGCCGGATCCCAGATCGACCATCTTGCCGACGTCGGCAAAATGGTCTCCGGCCGTGCGGCCGGATCCTTCGCAGGCTGTCTTTGCTTTCGAGACCACGTTAAGGAAGTTGTCCCACTTGGTGTAGCCCAGGAGATGCTGGAGATCCCGGGCAAGCCAGTATTCGACCCCACCCTCGGTCTGCTGGGCGTGGGACTCGAAGGTCAGTGTGAGGGTGTGCACCAGCTCCTTCTTCATTTTCCTCCTGCAATCTGGCGAAGCATTCGGTCAAACCTCACCCGCCACCAAAGACATACCCTGCCCCGCGACTCTGAGCCATGGCCATTGCCGCCACCATGGCAGGAACTACGATCACGCCCGGCAAGAATCCAGCTTTGAGTTCGGCCCGGACCTCGGCATACGAACGACCCGTTTCCCCGATCGTCCGGCGAATCACCCCTCGAAACACGTTGTTGCAGAGCAGGAGTTGCACCCCCCGCGCCTGCAGCACATCGACCCCGAACTCGACCATTCGTTCGCCGACCCGCGGCTTCCAGAAGATGTTTCGAATCGACGGCTGGCCGGTCCGGGGATCGGTGGTCTTGCTGGAGGCCCCGTACCGGTACTTTTCCCAAATCCCGTCGTTGAAGACGATCGGGTAGGCGTCGCCGCTGAAGCCTAACAGCGGGAGCACTCCGGATACTTCTGGCGCCGGATCAGCCGCTCCCCAAGAGTGGTGAGGCTGCCGCGACTGAAATCGTAGGTGAAACCCCCGTAGTAGCGCTTCTTGAGTTCGTCGTACCGGGCCAACGCGGCGTCGATTCCAGCGGAATCGATGGTCGCTTCGAGCAACGCATCGAGCATCACAGGCCGCGAAGCGCCCCGGTGACACGTAACGCAAGTCACCGTCAGCCGCCGGTCGGCCGGCACGTCAAGTTCGGCCATGTGGGTGCCGTTGATGGCCTGAAGCATCTTGAGCATGACCCTGGCCTTGGT
>JAYTTT010000325.1:0-5887 GCA_043744895.1 Gemmatimonadota bacterium
AGTTACCGGTTACCTACTGAGGCAAGTCGGGGCACCTGACCGACTCGAATTCAGTCAACGTTGCACTAAGAAGTCGAACACTTGGAGGACGCATATGCAGTGGCGTTCAGCCTGGGCCAGACGAGTGGCGGTTCCTTCGCTCGTTGCCCTACTCGCGGCAGGTTGCAGTCAGGATCAGGGCCCGACCGGGCCCCGGATCGCGGCCCTCAAGGTCGTTTCCGGTAACGGCCAGACCGGCCCCATCGGCGCCCTTCTGCCGCAGCCCCTCGTGGTTCGAGTGGCCGACCAACGAGACGTCCCGGTCGGCGGGGCGGTGGTCACCTTTGAGGTGACCGGCGGCAACGGAGTGGTCACCCCCCAGATTGACACGACCGATGCGAGCGGCCTGGCCCAGACGAGCTTCCGCCTCGGCGGGGCACTCGGAGTCCAGACCGTCGCTGCGTCCTTCGCCGACTTGCCGAAAGTGTCGTTCATCGTCAACGCGACCACGGCGCCGGCCAGCAAGCTGGTGGCGATCGCTGGTGATGCCCAGACCTCGAAGGTCGGCAACACCCTGATCAGTGACTTGACCGTCAAAGTGACCGATGCCTTCGACAACCCGAAGAGCGGCGTCCCCGTCGCCTTTGCAGTCGTGACCGGCGGCGGAACCGTCTCGTCGCCAACCGTCCTCTCCGACGGCCAGGGTATCAGTAAAGTCAAATGGACCCTCGGTACGGTCGCCGGCACCCAGGTGCTGGCCGCGTCGGCCGGGGCGATCATCCCATTCTCATTCACCGCCACGGCCACGCCGGAAGCGGCCTCCCAGATCCTGGTCATCAGCGGCGGCGGTCAGACCGGAACGCCGGGCGCCCCGCTCAGCGATTCGATCGTGGTCAAGGTCGCGGACCAATTCGGGAACGGAGTCGGCGGCGCAGCCGTCGATTGGGTCGCGGTCGCCGGAAACGGCAGCTCGAGCCCCTCCACGACCGTCTCGAACTCCTCCGGGCGAACCGCGACCAAGTGGACCACTGGCACCAACGGTGGCCCGATGACCCCCCAGGCCAAGGTCGGATCGGTCGCCGCGTCGGTGTCCGGCGCCGCGTTCGTGGTCTTCGAATCGATCGCCGCCGGGGGGCGGAACTCCTGCGGCATCGATGACGGCGGCGTCCTCTATTGCTGGGGCTTCAACGGCGACGGCCAACTGGGCATCGGGCAGGACCCGGCTGGGAGCGGCCCGATCTACGCCGTGCCGCAAGCGGTTCCGCCGATCGGGAACCAAACCTTCGCATCGATGAACGGCGGCCTCTTCCACAACTGCGCCGTGACCTTCTCGCACATCGCCTATTGCTGGGGCGACAACAACAACGGCCAGGTCGGCATCGGGTCGAATACTCGCTCGATCAACGCCCCGAATTCGGTCAAACCCACGATCCCGTTCGTCACCGTCTCAGCCGGGCGGGTCCACAGCTGCGGAATTTCGATCGGCGGGCGAGGCTATTGCTGGGGCGCGAACGAACGCGGCCAGTTGGGCGCCAGCATCGCGTTCGATACGACGACGGTTCCCGGCTCGACTCTGATCACGTTCCACGACGCCAATGAGCCCAAGGAACTCGGCTCGCCGTTCGGCGCCGGCACTTACTTCTTCGGCCCCTGGGATTGGTCGGCCATCGCGGCCGGCGGCGTCCATACCTGCGCGATTCGCCAGGGTGGGTCGGCGTACTGCTGGGGTTTGGGCCGTGAGGGCCAACTCGGCAACGGCGCCAACTCGGTCGACGAGTATTTTCCGCAGCTGGTGTCGGGTGGGACCCAATTCGACTCCATTACCGCCGGATACAAGCACAGCTGCGGGCTCAGCCAGGCCGGCGCGATCTTGTGCTGGGGCGAGAACGGCGACGGTCAACTTGGCAACGGCGGCAACGGGGCCAGCAACACCCCGGTGACGGTGGCCGGCGGGCTCATCTTCGCGTCGGTGTCGGCCGGCTACAGCCACACCTGCGGCCTACTGGCCGGCGGCGAAGCGTACTGCTGGGGCCGCAACAACCGGGGTCAGCTCGGCACCGGGACGACGGTATCGCAGAACGTGCCCGCGGCCGTGGCCGGAGGACTCCGGTTCAAGAATCTGAGCGCCGGCGATTTCCACACCTGCGGCGTCACGACGGGGAACGTCGCCTACTGCTGGGGCGACAACGAGTACGGAGCGATTGGCGATGGCAGCCAGGCGAACCGGAACGCTCCGGCCAAGATTCGGTTTCAGCGCTGAGCCGAACGGACTCGGACGACGGGAGGCCGGGGCAACCCGGCCTCCTTCCGTATCCACCCCATGACGCCTGATTCTTCCACCCGTGCGGCGGCCGACGAGCTCTCGATGCTCCTCGAAGCCCTATCGTCCCAACTGGTGGTCATCGATCCCGAAGGGCACATTGCCGCCGCCAACGACGCCTGGCGAAACCAAACCCGGATTGCCGATTACTTCACCGCATTTCAGATGGTCGCTCGCCCGGACCTCGAACTCCAAGCCAAGGTTCGTCGGGGGATCGGCCGGGTTCAGACCGGGACGGACCCGGAATTCGTGATCGAGTTTGCGGTCCCGACCGAGGGGGAGCGGCGATGGGTGTTGCTCCGGGCCGCCCCGCTCGACACCCAGCCGGCCCGCCGGGTCCTGATTGCTCATGTCGACATCACGGCCCGAAAACGGGCCGAACGCCTGTCGGCGATCCAGCACGACATCCTCGCGCTCCTGGTGGCCGACACCCCCCTCCGCACGTCGCTTGACCGACTGTGCGGGTCGATCGCGGACGAGGCGCCCGGCGCTTTCGCGGCGGTGCTGGTCCGAGCGGCCGAGGCCGACTCCGCGACGTTAGGTGCCGCCCCGGGTCTCCCGGCGCCGATTGCCGATCAGCTCAACGGCGTGCCGCTGGGGAACCTGCTCCACTTCATCGACGGGCCCGCCATGGCGGATCTCAGCCGGCTACCCGCCGTGCCCTGGATCGCTTCCGCGTCAGCCCACGGCTTTCAGTCCATCGTGACGGTCCCGGTTCGTTCGAAGGGCGGCTCGGACCTCGGCCTGATGATGTTGCTCTACCGCACCGCGGGCGCCCCGCCGGCCGTCGCCCGGACCCTGCTCGACGTCGGGGCATCGCTCGCGGCCGTCGCGATCGAACGAAACCGGACCGTGCGGGCCCTCCGGGAGCGGGACACTCGCTTCCAGTCGGTGTTCACGCTCCAGCCGGATGCAGTCTTCACGCTGGACCGGGACGGTTTAGTGCTCGCGGCCAATCCGGCGGCCGAACAGCTCCTTGGCGAAGTCTCCAATGACTTGGCCAGCCGGCCGTTCACCCATCTCGTCCCGGAACCCGAGCGAGCTGCGTTCCGGCACCAATTCCAGCGGGTCCTGACCGGATATCCGCAGCGTTTCACCATGGCCCTTCAGGCCCGAGGACGAACCCGGATCGACGCCGACACCACCCTGGTACCGCTGGTCAGCGAGGGCGGGATCGGAGGCGTGTACTTGATGGCCAAGGACATCACGGCGCAATTGGCCGCCGCCGATCGCCTGGCGAGCAACCGCAAGCAACTGCGGCAATCCGCCAAGATGGAAGCGGTCGGCCGCCTGGCCGGCGGGATCGCCCACGACTTCAACAACCTCCTGACCGCGATCCGAGGGTATACCGATCTCCTGCTCGACAACCGGGCCATCGCCGGCTCGGCCCGGGACGACTTGGAGGAGATCGGCCGGGCCGTCTCTCGGGCCAGCGGCCTGACTCGACAGCTGCTCACGTTCAGCCGGCAGCAGGTGATCCAGCCCAAGCTGGTGGACCTCAATGCGATCGTGGACGAATGCCGCGGCATGCTGGCACGCCTGGTCCGGGCCGACACCGAGATCGTCGTGCTCCCGAGCGCCGAGGTCAATTGGGTCCAGGCCGACCCAATTCAGATCCATCAGGTGATCATCAACCTCGGAGTCAACGCCCACGACGCGATGCCTAACGGCGGGAGCCTGACGATCGAGACCGGGCGGCTCCTGGCGGGCCCGGGGCTCGCGTCGGGGCTGGTGCCGTTGGAGCCGGGTGAGTACGTCACGCTGACCGTCACCGATACCGGACGGGGGATGGATCCGGATACCCAGGCCCACATCTTCGAACCATTTTTCACCACCAAGGCGCCCGGGCACGGGACCGGGCTCGGGCTGTCGACCGTCTACGGCGTCGTCGAGCAGGCCGGTGGGCGGATCGGCTTCCGAAGCGCCCCGGACCAGGGCACCACGTTCGTGGTCTACCTACCGGCCAAGGCGGCGCCCGACGGCCATCCCGATCGGCCTGGAGCCCCGGTGCCGATGCCGACCGGCTCCGAGACCATCTTGGTGGCCGAGGACGAGGACTCGGTCCGCAGCATGGTGCGGAAGATCCTCTCGGCGGCTGGTTATACCGTCCTGGAGGCTCGCCACGGGGCGGACGCGGTGCTGGTGAGCCGTGAGTACCCCCACCATATCGACCTGCTTCTAACCGATGTCGTGATGCCTGAGATGAATGGGCTTCGGCTGGCCGAGGTGCTCGCCAGCGAGCGGCCGGACACCCGAATCGTCTTCATGTCGGGCTACACCCGTGACGAGGTGGACCGAAAGGGGCTGATGGAGCCAGGCGTCACATTGATCCATAAGCCTTTTACTGTCATTGAGTTAGCAGCGATGATCCGGACGACATTGGACCGAAAGGCGCCCCCGTCGTCAGCCGGGTAAGCATGCCCTCGCTGTGCAACCCTGACCGACCCCGGCATCTCCCCCTCCGTCCATCACCCTACTAGTGTCCTGAATGACCGATTTCGTCGCCGAGCTGTATGCCCAGTACCGGGATTCGCTGGTTCGGATGCTGGTTCGCCGAACCGGCGACCGCGACCGGGCCGAGGAGCTGACTCAAGAGGTCTTTGCCCGCGCCGTTGCGGCCCCGCCCCGGAATCCCCGGCCGTGGTTGTTCGCGGTCGCGCTCAACTTGGTCCGGGAGGAGGGTCGAAAATCCGTGAGGCAGGGACGGCGGCTCGAACTCTATCGAGCCGAAATGCCGAGCGCGACACCGAGTCCCGACGACGAGCTGATCCGGGATGAACGAATCGCCGGAGTCCGGAAAGCCCTCGCGACCCTGTCGGACCGGGATCGGGAGGCGTTGTTGCTGCAAGCCGAGGGAATGAGCTACGACGAGATCGCGGCGACGATCGGGTTGGCCAAGGGCGCCATCGGAACGACGCTCGCACGAGCCCGGCGGCGGTTGGTTGAATCCTATCGCGCCGAGGAGGGGAAATCGGATGTCGCATCTTGATGAGGGTGTTCTCCACGCCATGGTCGACGGTGAGATCGAGTCGGCCGAGCTCAAGGCCATCGAGGCCCACTTGGCGGCCTGCGCCACCTGCGGGGCCCGGCTCGAAGAGGCCCGCCGTTTCAAAGACGAGGCACTGACGATGATTACGGTGCTGGACTCGGCGCTCGGCACTCGGCGCTCGGCGCTCGGCGCTCGGCTGGGTGGGTGGAGGAGACTCCCGGTTTGGGGGCGCTGGCTCGCCTGGGCCGCCACCATCGTCGCGGCGGTCGGTCTGGGTTGGTCGCTTCAGCTCGGCCGATCGGCGACGACGGCGACGCTCCAGCCTGCGGCAGAGCCGGCGGCCGGGACTGCCAGCCGCCGAGTGCCAAGCGCCGAGCGCCGAGTGCCGAGTGCGAACGCTCCGGCCTCAGCGCGGCTCGACCCCACGGCTACGATGGCAGCACCGCCACCGGCTCGCAACGAAGTCAAGGATGTGAAGCAGGAGATCGGGTCCTCGGCACTCGGCACTCGGCGCTCGGCACTCGGCGCTCGGGAGATGGTTTCCGGAGACCTGGCGAAGAAGGCGCTGATGGCGCCGGCGGGTGGGGAGGACCGGGAGT
>JAYTTT010000326.1:0-5879 GCA_043744895.1 Gemmatimonadota bacterium
CTCGAGAAGGGATCTTCACCGCCGGCCGTTCCGCCGATGCCGGAGGTCGGGGCCAAATCGAAGCGGGTGGCCAAGCCGGTGCCCACGCCGGTTGGGGACGACGACGAGGTCGTGGAGGCCAAGCAAAAGAAACCGCCGGCGAAACTGGCCAAGGCGATCAAGGCTGCGGTCGCCGCCGTCCTGCCAACCGGCGACGAGAACGAACTTCCGCCGGTCGAGTTGCTGCAGCCACCACCGATCCAGGACACCACCGCCGACGAAGCCGCGCTGGACAAACTGGGGCAGCTGCTGATGGATACGCTCCGAACGTTCAAGGTCGACGGCACGATCGCGGGCCGGACCAGCGGGCCGGTCGTGACCCAGTTCGAAGTGGTGCCCGCTCCGGGCGTGAAGGCCGGCCGGATCATTGCGCTGGCCGACGATCTGGCGATTACGATGCGGGCCCTGAGCATCCGGGTGGCGCCGATTCCTGGGAAGGGGGCGGTCGGCGTGGAAGTGCCGAACCCGTCACCCCGGATGGTGACGTTGCGCGAAATGCTCGAGGCCGAGGAGTGGGACCGGTCGAAAGCGATCCTGCCGGTCGTCTTGGGCCGAGACTTGGAGGGCAAGCCGGTGATCGCCGACTTGGCCAAAATGCCGCATCTGCTGATTGCCGGCGCCACCGGCACCGGCAAATCGGTGGGAATCAACAGTATCATCAGTTGCCTGGTCTATCGCTACACCGCGAAACAGCTCCGGTTCTTGATGGTCGATCCGAAGATGGTCGAACTGTCGATGTACAACGAGCTGCCCCATCTGCGGCACAAAGTCGTCACCAACAACAATGATGCAGCCCGGGTGCTGAAATGGGCCGTCTACGAAATGAACCGACGGTACGAGCTGCTCCACGCCAACGGGGCCCGGAACATCGCCGACTTCAACCGGAAGCTCGACGAGGGCAAATCGCTCCGAAACCCATTGCGGCCGACCCAAACGCTCAAGGACCTCAGCAGCCAAGCCGAGACCACCGCCCCGGAACTGCCCCAGTCGGATATCTACGGCGAGGGCATCCTTCCCTACATCGTCATCGTCGTGGACGAGCTGGCCGATTTGATGATGACGGTGGCGGCCGAAGTCGAGACCCCGCTGGCCATGCTGGCCCAGAAAGCCCGGGCGATCGGGATCCACCTGATCTTGGCCACCCAGCGGCCCTCGGTGAACGTGCTGACCGGCCTGATCAAGGCGAACTTTCCGAGCCGGATCGGATTTCGGGTCGCCTCGAAAGTGGACAGCCGGACCATTCTCGACCAGAACGGGGCCGAGGCCCTGCTCGGCAACGGGGATATGCTGTTCTTGCCCCCCGGCAAGAGCGAGCCGATGCGGATTCAAGGCGCCTACATCGGCACCGAGGAGACCGAGGCGGTGATGGAGTGGTTCCGGGCCCGCCGAGAAGCGCGGCGGGTGGCGGAACAGAAGGAGCGGGAGGAGGCCGACATTCTCGAGTTCATGCGGGCCAAGGAATCCGAGGACGGCGCCAGCCCCGAGGGTGACGACGACGCCGACCGGGACCAACTGTTCCGCGAAGCGGCCGAGGCCTGTGTCCAGAACCAGGGCGGCTCGACGTCCCTGCTGCAGCGAAAACTGCGGATTGGGTATGGCCGCGCGGCGCGAGTGATCGACCAACTCCATGCCGCCGGGATTCTCGGCCCGCCCGACGGGAGCAAGCCACGGGAAGTGCTGATCAGCTTCGATCAACTCGACGAGTATTGTGGTTAGGCACTCGGCACTCGGCGCTCGGCACTCGGGAACCGCGAAAATTTGGCACTGTTCGGGGTCAAAGGGTTAGTTGCCCGGCGGCTCGCCTTCCTATTGTTGGTCCATGCCAATACCTAATGTTGTTCGACCGGTCCATGAATGGCGAGATCCTCGTCACCGCCGGGGGCTGGCCGGCGAGCTGGCGGCGGCCAAGTATCTCGAGGCTCAGGGCTGGCAGATCGAGGCTCACCGGTTCCGGTTTGGGCACCACGACCTCGACCTGATTGCCCGGCTCGGGGGGCTGGTGGCGTTTGTTGAAGTCAAGGCCCGGTCGGGCGCGGCGTTCGGTTCGGGGGCCGAGTCGGTGGGGTGGCGGAAACGCCAGATCCTGACGTTGGTGGCGGAACTGTGGGTGGTTCGGCGGGGTCGACCGGGTGATCAGTACCGATTTGACGTGATCGAGGTGACTTGGCCAAGGGGAGTTTTTCCACACGTTGTCCACATTGCGGATGCTTGGCGGGGTGTGGGAAAGTGAAGAAGTGTACCCCTTGCTTCGGATAATGTTCGGCAATAGATTCGTTGGAGTGTTCTTGTGGAGCAAAAACTGTCACTGCGGCACTATGCCAGGTGACGTCGTCGGAAGTGAACCTCAACCCGAAAGGGTCACCCTGCAATGCCACTCGTAGAAGAAACTCGCCATCAAGTCGACCGCCGGAAGGCCTTGAACCTTGCCATTGCCCAAATCGAGAAGCAGCTCGGCAAGGGCTCGATCATGCGGATGGGCACCGACGGGCCCAAGGAGAGAATCGGGTTCATTCCCACCGGTGCGGTGAATCTCGATGCGGCGGTCGGCGTCGGCGGGGTACCCCGGGGCCGGATTACCGAGATCTACGGTCCGGAGTCGTCGGGTAAGACGACCCTGTGTCTTCATTTGGCGGCCAATGTCCAGAAGGCGGGGGGTACGGCGGCGTATGTCGATGCCGAACATGCGCTGGACGTAGACTACGCCCGGCGGCTCGGGGTGGATATCGACAATCTGTTGGTATCGCAGCCCGACACCGGCGAACAGGGGCTCGAAATCGTTGAAATCCTGGTCCGGTCGGGGGCGGTCGATTTGGTGATCATCGACTCGGTCGCGGCGCTGGTGCCGAAGGCCGAAATCGAAGGCGACATGGGCGACAGTCACCTCGGCCTCCAGGCCCGGCTGATGAGCCAGGCCCTTCGGAAGCTTGCTGGCGCCATCCATCGGTCCAACACCTCGGTGGTGTTCATCAATCAGCTGCGCGAGAAGATCGGGGTGATGTTCGGCAATCCGGAAACCACCACCGGCGGCAAAGCGCTCAAGTTCTATGCGTCGCTCCGGCTCGATATCCGGCGGATCGGCCCGGTCAAAGAGCGCGAGAACATCATTGGGAATCGGGTTCGGGTCAAAGTGGTCAAGAACAAGGTGGCGCCCCCGTTCAAGCAGGCGGAGTTCGACATCCTGTTCGACGAAGGGATCAGCCACACCGGCTTGCTGGTGGACATCGCATCGGAGGCCAACATCATCCAGAAATCGGGTGCCTGGTACTCCTACGGCGAGCAGCGAATTGGGCAAGGCCGAGAGAACGCCAAGCTGTTCATCCGGGACAACCAGGCCATGCTGGTCGAGGTCGAGCAGAAGGTGAGGGAATGGCTCGGCGTCAAACCGGGCGCCGGCCCGAACGAGGACGAGGACGAGGACAAGAGTGACTCCGAGTAGCCCGATCGAGGCGATCGAGCCCGACGTTCGGCGCGAAGGGGCGGTCCGGATCGTCGTCGGCGGGCGGGCGGCGTTCATCGTGCCGGCTGACGCCGCCCGGCAAGAAGGACTGGCGGTCGGGGCCTCGATCAGCCCCGACCAGGCCGGCCGTCTGGCCACCGCGGTGGACAAGGAGGCCGCCTACCGGACCGTGATCCGGTTGCTCGGGCGGCGATCGTTTGCTCGGCGCGACCTGGAGCGCCGGATGGCGTTGAAAGGGCATCCGCCCGACATGGTTCACCTGGCTTTGGACCGGGCCGCCGATGCCGGGTATTTGGACGACCGGGAGTTTGCCAAATTCTATGTCCGGTCGCGCTCGGCGCGGGGGCGGGGGCCGGCCCGGCTCCGGCGGGAGTTGCTGCAAATGGGGGTGGCGAAGGAACTGATCGAGGGGGCCTTGGAGGGGTGCAGCACCCCGGAGGTGGTCCAGGAGGCCATCGAGGGGCTGATTGCCAAGCGGGCCGGGCAGCTCAAGGGCCTGCCGCCGGCTGCCGTTCGCCGGCGGTTGCTGGCCTATTTGGCTCGCCGGGGGTACACCGGATCCGAGGTGCTGCGGCTGGTTCGAGCGGTGGCGTAGAGGGGCACTCTCCGTATATTCCGCCCTATGAACGCACCTGCTATTCGGAGACTTTTTCTCGACTTCTTTGCGGCCAACGGACATCGCGAAGTCGCTTCGTCGCCGCTGGTTCCAGCGGACGACCCGACGCTGTTGTTCACCAACGCCGGCATGGTGCAATTCAAGCGCACCTTTCTCGGCCAAGAACATCGCGACTACCCCAGGGCCACCACCTGCCAGAAGTGTGTCCGGGCCGGTGGCAAGCATAACGATCTCGAACAGGTCGGGCTGACCAAGCGGCATCACACGTTCTTCGAGATGCTGGGCAATTTTTCCTTCGGCGATTACTTCAAGAAAGCGGCGATCGAGTACGCGTGGGAGTTCGTCACCTCGAAGCAATACCTCGGCCTTGAGCCTGACCGGCTCCGGTGCACGGTCCATCACACCGACGCGGAAGCCCGTCAGCTGTGGCTCCAGGTTTCGGGGCTGCCGGCGTCGTCGGTCTACGGCCTGGGCGACCAGGACAATTTCTGGCAAATGGGCGATACCGGTCCCTGTGGCCCGTGCTCGGAGATCTATGTCGACCTCGACTGGACGCCGGGTACGCCGCGACGGGACTACACCCAGGCGGAGTTCGAGGAAAAAGCCGAAGCCGGGCGGTTCTTGGAAATCTGGAACCTGGTGTTCATGCAGTACGACCGGTCGGCCGATGGCACGCTAACCCCGTTGCCCAAGCCGTCGGTTGACACCGGGGCGGGGCTCGAGCGGATTGCCGCGGTGATGCAGGGCATCGATGACAACTTTCACACCGATCTATTCGCGCCGCTTTTGACGCGGGCCGGCGAACTGATCGGGACACCCTATCCTGGGAGCATGGCCGGGACCGGAGCGTCGTACCGGGTGCTCGCGGACCATGCGCGGGCGGTCACCTTTCTGCTGGCCGACGGCGTCTACCCGAGCAATGAAGGCCGGGGGTACGTGCTGCGCCGGATCCTCCGCCGGGCGGTTCGGCACGCCTGGCTGCTGGGCCGAAAGGAGCCGACGCTGGCGCCGCTGACCGAGGTGGTGGTCTCCCTGATGGGCAACGCCTATCCGGAAATCGCGGCCAAGCGGGAGTTCATCGGCACGGTCACGGCGCAAGAAGAATCGCGGTTCCTCGAGACGATCGACGGCGGCCTCAAGCGATTGGATGAGATTTTCCAGGCTGGCGCCAAGCAGATCGGTGGCGAGGAAGCGTTCCGCCTCTACGACACCTTTGGGTTTCCGATCGACTTGACCGAGCTGATCGCGGCAGAGCGTGGGGTCGGCGTTGATCTGGCGGGCTTCGAGGCGGCGCTGGGCGAGCAGCGGCAGCGGTCTCGGAGCGCTCAGGCGGCCGCGAGCGCCGGCCCGGCTGTGGCGCCTGGAGCGGACGAGGTCGCTTGGCGCGAGGTCGGGAACGGGAGCGGCACTTTTGTGGGATATCAGGCCACCGAGGCCGCCACCGATGTGCTGGCGTTTCGGGAGGCCGGCGGACGGGTCGAACTCTTGCTGCGCGATAACCCGTTCTACGCCGAGTCCGGTGGTCAGGCGAGCGACGCCGGCGAGTTGATCGGTGAAGGGTGGCGGCTGACGGTGGACCGGGTCCGGAAAACCCCGCGGGGATCGGCGGTCAGCGGGGCCTGGGCCGATGCCCGCCCGTTCGAGCCGACCGGGCTCGTGGCGAAGGTCGACCTGCCACGGCGGCGGAACATCGAGCGCAATCACAGCGCGACCCATCTGGCTCACTGGGCGTTGCGGAGCCGGCTCGGCACTCACGTGCGCCAGCAG
>JAYTTT010000327.1:0-5824 GCA_043744895.1 Gemmatimonadota bacterium
TGACCGACTCGCTCGTCGCCATGAAAGCCCGCGTTGCCACCGGCGACTACTCCGGGGCCTTGATGGGCGCTCGCCAAGCCAGCACTATGACCCGCGACCTGACCGCCAACCTGGCCAAACGGCGCGGCCAGCTCAACTCGGCCTTCGCCGCCGTCTCGGCGGAACTTCCGAAGGAGTTAGCGGCGGTCATGGCCAAGGTGACCGAGCTCAACGCCATGAAGCGCTTGCCGCCGACAATCGACGCCACCAAGTTCGCCAACCTCAAGGCCGAGGCCGGAGCCTGGGCCACCAAATGGACCGCCGCCACCGAGGCCTTCAAGGCCGGCAACCTCGCCGAGGCCATGGCCGCCGCCAACGAGGTCAAGGTGAAGCTGGCAGCCGCAATGACAACACTAGGTCTGGCCTAGTGCCGAGTGCCGAGTGCCGAGCGCCGAGTGCCGAGAACTGCACTTCCCGGGCAGGGCGCTGCGTAGCGGAATGCGGCATTCCTGGTCCGGCCTGATTTGGTAAGCCGTTGTAAAATATGAGCTTTCGAATTCGGGCTTGGAGCTTGCATGCCGAGAGGAACGCCATGGAAATTCTCCCTGTTGTGCCTCGGCGGGCCCGAGGTCGACGACTGACCGTCCGGCAGGCCGCTTCGCTCGGCTTTACCCTCATTGAATTGATGACGGTAACGGCGGTGATGGGAACGCTTGCGGCGATGGCGGTGGCGCGGGTCTCGTTCACGATTCAACAAGCGCGGGTCGCGAAGGCCACCGGCGACATCCGCGCGCTGACCGCCGACATCCTGGGCTACCAGACGGCGTCGTCGGGCCATGCATTGCCGCCCGGGTTGGTGGATGTCGACCGCGCCGGTATCCTCGATCCGTGGGGCCGTCCCTATGTCTATGTCTTGTTCTCGGCCGGCGGCATTCCCCGAACCGATGTCTTCGGAGTCAACCTCAACTCCGATTTTGACGTTTACAGCGTGGGTATTGACGGGGCCACCGCGACATCCATTACGGCGGGCCCGAGTCAAGACGATGTCTTACTGGGGAACGATGGCGGCTTCATCGGCCGGGCCACGAGGTTTTAGCCCATGACGGCGGTTGAACCACCCAAACCGGAAAGCGACTCGTCGCCCGGGTACGTCACCGGCATCGCCGACGGCAATCTGGCCACGCCGGTCAAGCTTCGTGACTACCTGGTGGGTGTCGGAACAGTGTTCCGGTTGCCCAAGCGAGACCGCAAGAAGGAGAAGGCCGAGGCCCGGGCCGACGAGGCGCAAAAGGCCCGGTTTCGGATTCCGGTGCGGCAGATCGTCAGGGCGCTGGCTCCGGTGGCTCTTGCGGGCATCGGTTACGTGGTGTGGGATAATTGGCTGTCTAGCGTTCCGATTCCTTCGGCCATCGTCGGCACGTGGTCAACCACGGACGGGAAGTACGCCGGCCGGAACTTCTGGCTCAATCAAAAAGCCGTCGCCTTTCAGAACGGTACCAAGACCGATCAGTTCTCGATTCACGACGTCAAGCGGGTCAAGGCCAGGCAGGTGGCGGACACCCTGTTCCTCGACGTCGCCTACGAGCAAGACGGCAGCCCGATTACCCTGGCCCTGGCATACCGCGAGAGTCCCCGGCCCGAAATCACATTCGTCAACCAGCCCACGGTCCGGTGGTGGCGAACCGGAAACGCCCCGGTCATCCAGAAATAGCCCCGGTCGGCCCTTGACTGTTTCGGGGGTTTGATCGACTGTTGTTCGCATGCCGGTACGAATCATTTCGCAGGCCCAAGTCACTCAATTGCTGGCGATGCCCGCGTGCGTCGACCTCATGGACCAGACCCTTCGCACCCTGACCCGGGGTGGGGCGGTATTGCCGTTGCGAACGATGCTCCGGCTTCCCGATGGTCGCGGCGTTTTCGGCTCGATGCCGGCCTATCTCAACCCGCCGGACGCCATCGGACTCAAGGCCCTGACGGTGTTTCCCGGCAACGAGGGGAGCCGGTACGATTCTCACCAAGGCGTCGTGCTGCTGTTCGAGGCGGTCCACGGGGCGTTGACGGCCATTCTCGATGCCAGCTCGGTGACCGCCATCCGCACCGCCGCTGTGTCGGGTGTGGCAACCCGGGCCCTGGCCAATCCCGATGCCGGCGATCTTGCGATCCTCGGCACCGGGGTGCAGGCGGTGACCCACTTCGACGCCATGGCCGCGGTTCGGACCTTGCGCCGGGTTCGGGTCTACAGCCGGAACGCGGCCAACGTCGCGCGGTTTGTCCAGGAGACGGCCGGTCGCCACGGCGTGACGGTCGAAGCCGCCGAATCGGTCGAGGCGGCGCTCCACGGGGCCGATCTCATTTGCACGGTGACGTCCGCGCGGCAGCCGATCGTCGAGCGGCGGTGGGTGGCTGACGGCGCCCATCTGAACGTGGTCGGGGCCTCCCTGGCGGGCGCTCGCGAAATCGACAGCGATACCGTCGCGGCGGCGCGGCTCTATGCGGATCGGCGCGAGTCGCTGGTGGCGGAGAGTGGGGATTTCTTGACCCCGAAAGCCGAAGGCCGTTTCGGGGACGAGCACGTAATCGGGGAAGTCGGCGAGGTGCTCGAGGGCAAGGTGCCGGGCCGGCTCCGGCCGCTGGATATCACCATGTTCAAGTCCCTCGGTTTGGCAATCGAGGATCTCGCTTCAGCGCACTACGTCGCGGGCCGGGCGGCGGAGCTCGGCATCGGTACCGTGATCGAAATCGGCGGGCTCCGCCACGACGCCTGACGATGGCCACTCGGTACGCCGCCAATCCCTATCGTGAGCCGGGGGTCCTCTCAGCGCCGGTGCCGGAGGGCGTTCGAGCCTTTCACCGAACCCTGCCGGGTTACGCCCCCACGCCGTTAGTGCGGCGGCCGGCGCTGGCCCGATCGCTCGGTATCGGTGATCTCTACGTCAAGTACGAGGGCACCCGGTTCGGCTTGAAGGCCTTCAAAGGGCTCGGCGGGTCGTGGGCGCTGCACCGCCTGCTCCAACTGCGGCCCGGCTCGTTCTACACCGTGTCCACCGCGAGTGAGGGCAACCATGGGCGGGCGGTGGCCTGGGCGGCGCGGTTGATGAAGGTGCCGTGCGTGATTTTCCTCCCGGCCCACGTCGCCGCGGAGCGAGTTGACAACATCAGGGGCGAGGGCGCTACCGTCATTCCGGTCGTAGGGTCGTACGAAGATGCGGTCCGGGAATGCGACCGGGCGAGCCGGGAACGGGGCTGGCAGATCATCTCCGACGTCGGTTACGAGGGGTACCTCGAGATTCCGCCGTTGGTGGTCGAAGGGTATCGGACCCTGTACTTGGAAATCGACGAGCAACTGGCCGAGGCCGGCTGGCCGGCGCCGGACCTGGTACTGATTCCCGGAGGGGTCGGCGGGATCCTTCACGCCGGGGTCGATCACTTCCGGGCCCAACCGAAGGGGCCCCGGGTCATCGGGGTCGAGCCCGCCGAGGGGGCGTGCCTCACGGAGTCGCTGCTGTCGCCCGAGGGGCAGCCCGTGGTGGCCACGGGCAACCGGCAGACGACGATGGCCTGTCTCAATTGCGGCGAAGTCTCGCTTCCGTCGTGGCCGGCGATTCGCCGGGGGGTGGACGCGATCGTCGCCATCGACGATGGCTATGCGGAAGCAGCGGTCCGGCTCTTGTCTCGTGCCGCCTCCGGCGAGGAGCCGATTGAGGCGGGGAACTCCGGCGCGGCCACCACCGGCGGCTTGGTGGCGATCATGGGAGATGCCGAGTGCCGCGGGCTGAAGGACCAACTTGCCTTGGGTGAGGCCAGCATCGCGCTGGCGATTTGCACTGAGGGTGCCATTGACCGGATGGAGTTTGAACGATGCCTCGCATCCTGATTGGGCTTGCGGTTCTCACGGGCCTCGCCCAGCCTGCGACAGCCCAGCGGGCCCCTTTGATGTCCGATTCGCTCGATCTGGTGATTACCGGCGCTCGGATCGTCGACGGGTCCGGGAGGCCGGGGTATCTCGGGGATATCGGCGTCCAGAACGGCTGGATCACCCAGGTGGGCAGGCCGGGCATGCTGGCGGCCCGTCCCACGAGGCTCCGAGTCCGGGCCGCGGGATTGGTGGTGGCCCCCGGGTTCATCGACGTGCATTCCCACACGGTCGACGCGATCATTGCGTCGGAGCGGCGCTGGAACGAGGGCGTCGTTCGCCAGGGGGTCACGACGGTGGTGGGCGGCCCGGACGGCGGCTATGCCCCCGACATGATGAAGCGCGTCGTGGCGGCCCTCGCCACCCAGGGAGCCGGAACCAACGTCGCGCTCTACGTGGGGCACAACGGTGTGCGGCGGGCCGTGATGGGCAACGCCCAGCGCCCACCCACAGCCGACGAACTCGACCGGATGAAGACCATGGTCAAGGACGGCATGGAACTGGGGGCGGTCGGGCTCTCGAGCGGGTTGATGTATGAGCCGGGAATGTTTTCGACCACGGACGAGGTGGTCGAATTGGCCCGGGTCGTGGCGCCCTATCGCGGCATCTATGATTCCCACGTCCGCGATCCGGTCAAACGGTTCCTGTGGTCCGACCAAGAATGCATCGAGATCGGCGAGCGCGCGGGCGTGGCGCCCAAGATCGGGCATGAGAAGGCGGTGGCCCTCGAGAACGAAGGCAAGATTCAGGATGTGATCACGATGGTGAACGCCGCCCGGATCCGCGGGGTCGACGCGGTCACTGATCAGTATCCCTATGATGGCGCCGCGACCTCGGCCATTACCGGCATCATCGTGCTGCCGAAGGATCTTCGAGGGCAGACCGGTTTCGATCTCAAGGCGGCGCTCAAGGATCCGGCAACGCGCGCCAGGATCAAGGAGGCGAGCGAGAACGGGGTCGAGGGAGGCTTCGCGTGGCTCAAAGCCACCGGCTACACGGCCATGCGGGTGACCACGAGCCCCGAGCGCCCCGCCTTGGTCGGCAAGTACCTCTCGGAGATCGCGACCGCTGAGAAGAAAGACCGGTTCGATTTCCTGGCCGACCTGATCATTGCCAGCGCCAAGCCGGTCGGGATTACCCTCGGCGCCATCAAGGAGAAAGACCTTCGAGACCTGCTGGTCCAGCCGTGGAACATGATTGCAAGCGACGGCGGCTACGCTGATGCCAAGACCGATCAGATGGGTCATCCTCGATCGACCGGCACGTTTCCCCGCGTCCTCGGCCACTACGTTCGGGAGGCCAAGGTGCTGACCCTGGAGGAGGCGGTGCGGAAGATGACGTCGCTGCCGGCCGATTTCAGCGGACTTCGCGACCGGGGACGAATCGCCGAGGGCCAGGCCGCCGACCTGGTCATCTTCGACCCTCGCACGATTGCCGACCGTTCGACCTGGGAGGAGCCGGGGAAGATGGCGGTTGGGGTCCGGGATGTGTTCGTCAACGGGCAAGCCGTGCTTCAGAACGGCGAACTGACCGGCCGGTCTCCCGGACGGTACTTGCGAGCGAGGCGTTAGGAGCCCGATCCTGGCGAGCGGTTAGGCGACAATCCTTGTGCCGTGTCGGCGCCGTGCCGATATTCAACCCGAGGCCCAGAGTGGCCTCGCCACCACGGAGACCAGATGGGAAAGTCGCTCAACCGGATCACCGAACCCATGGTTCGTGAACACGGGGTTTTGCGGATCGCGTCGTGGGAGGAAGCCCTCGACCGAGCCGCCGAGGGATTTCGCCAGACCAAGGCGCGCTACGGCGGAGATGCCCTGGCGACGATGAGTTGTTCGAAGGCCAGCAACGAGATGAATTTCCTGGCCTCGAAACTGACTCGGGTCGCTTTCGGCACCCACAACATCGACAGCTGCAACCGGACCTGACACGCCC
>JAYTTT010000328.1:0-1522 GCA_043744895.1 Gemmatimonadota bacterium
AGAGTCGGGAGGGGGCGGGGGTCGCGGGTCAGCTGGAGCCGAGCTTGGTCGAGGTGGTTGTTGTAGAGGTGGGCGTCGCCGAACGTGAGAATGAACTCGCCGGGGTTTTGGCCGGTGACTTGAGCCATCATCACGGTCAGCAGGGCGTAGGACGCGATGTTGAAGGGAACACCCAGGAAAACGTCGGCGCTCCGCTGGTAGAGCTGGCAGCTGAGGCGGCCGTCGGCCACGTACAACTGAAACAGGGCGTGACAGGGGGCGAGCGCCATTTTCGGAAGGTCGGCCGGGTTCCAGGCGCTCACGATGATTCGGCGCGAATCGGGGGTCTCCCGAATCTGGCGGACGGCTTCGGCGATCTGGTCGATCGTCCCGCCGCCCGGCGCCGGCCAGGAGCGCCACTGATGTCCATATATAGGTCCGAGTTCCCCGTCCGAATCGGCCCACTCGTCCCAGATCGAGACGCCGTGCTCATTCAGATAGCGAATATTCGTGTCGCCCCGGAGGAACCAGAGCAGCTCATGGACGATCGACTTGGTGTGGACCTTCTTGGTGGTGACGAGGGGAAAGCCGTCAGCGAGGTCGAACCGCATCTGATGACCGAAGACGCTCAAGGTCCCCGTCCCAGTCCGATCAGCCTTGGATCGCCCCCGTTCAAGAATCAGCCGAAGCAATTCGTGGTACTGACGCATGCCTCAAGATAATCGCCGAGTGCCGAGTGCCTAAATCGGATCATCGGCCAGGTCGAGCCGAGACGCGCTGTAACCCCCCGTCTGTTCGATCCGGCGGAGCCCGGCCGCGATGTCGGCGGGGAGCGGGGCGGCGTGCTCGCCCACCTTCAAGGACCGGATCGGCGGTTCGGCGGCGGCGAGTTCCACTTTGACCCCGGGATTGAGAATCCCCTCAGGGTCGAACGCCCTCTTGATCTGCCGGAATACCTGGGTGACCTCGAACCCGTAGACGCGCTCCACCAAGCCGGCGCGGAGCCGGCCGTCGCCATGTTCGCCACTCGGGCTGCCGCCGAGCGCCAGGACCAGCCGGGCAACATCCTCGAACACCGCTCGTAAGACCTCATCGAATCCGGGCTCGGTGACGTCGGGCAGCAGATTGGCGTGGACGTTCCCATCGCCGGCATGGCCGAACAGGACCACCGGGATGTTCCGTTGCGCGGCGATCGCTTGGACCGCGGCCAGATACTCGCCGAGCCGGGCAATCGGCACCGAGCCGTCCTCGATCACTTGCAGAGACCGCCGAGTCGGGCCAAGCGAGGCGAGGCGGGGACTGGCGGCGTGACGGATCTCCCAGAGGGCGTCGAGTTCCCGAGCATCCTGGCCCACGGTCACTTCGAGGCTCTCGGATCGGAGGATCCCAACGGCCCGTTCGAGGTCGTGGGCCAGTGCGGCGGGGTCCGATCCTTCGAACTCGACCATCAGCACGGCGCCGGCGTCGAGCAAACGCTCGCCCCGGGGTAACGCCCGAATCTGATCGGCGGCGAACCGAAGAAAGGTGCCGTCGAGAAACTCGA
>JAYTTT010000329.1:0-5809 GCA_043744895.1 Gemmatimonadota bacterium
TTCTCTTGTTCGGCCGTCGGCTCCTTCTGTTCCTGCTCTTCTTCCTCGGGCTCCAGGAGTTCGAGGAATGGGTTGACGAGCAGCTCCTGTTTCAGGTGCTGCTGCAAGTCCATCATCGGCATGTAGAGCATATCCATGGCCTGATAGAGCCGCGGATTGATTCGGAGCTCCTGGCGGAGCCCGGTGTGCTGTGAAAGACCGGTCCTCACGGAGTGGCCTCCATCCGGTCCAGTCGCTCGCGAAGCCGGGTCGTCATGGTCGGACCGAGATAGAGCTCGGCCACTTGATCGTTGAAGACCAGCTCGCGGACCGTGCCGGTGGCCCGCACTTCTCCGTCGTACATGATGTACGCCCGATCGACGATTTCAAACATCTGCTCCACACTGTGGTCGGTGATCAAGACGCCGATACCGCGGTACTTGAGATTGGCGATGATGGTCTGAATGTCGTGTACGGCGATGGGATCGACGCCGGCAAACGGCTCATCGAGCAGCATGAACTTCGGCTCGGTGACCAGGGCTCTGGTAATTTCGAGACGCCGGCGCTCACCGCCGCTCAGCGTGTACGCCCGGTTCTTCCTGAGATGCTTGAGGCCCAGTTCGTCGAGGAGGCGTTCAAGCCGTTCCCGCTGCTCGGCGCGAGATAAATGGAGGGTCTCAAGGATGGCCAGGACGTTCTCCTCGACCGTCATCCGCCGGAACACCGACGGCTCCTGGGCCAGGTACCCGATCCCGTTTCGGGCCCGGCGATACATCGGTTGACTCGTGATGTCGGTGTCGTCGAGGTGAATCCGGCCGCTGTCCGGCTTGATCAGGCCGGTGATCAGGTAGAAGGTCGTGGTTTTCCCGGCCCCGTTCGGGCCGAGGAGGCCGACGATCTCGCCTTGTCGGACGTCGACCGAGACGTCGTTGACGACCCGCCGCCGCCGGAAAGACTTGTTGAGGCGGTTCCCTGCCAGGAGACTCGTCATCGCTGGGTCCGGCGGGCGGCGGTTGTGTCGCGGATCTTACCCGTCTTGGTCGAGTCGCGGCGCTGAGCAGCGGGCTGCAGGTGGACCCCGTCGACCGCACCGAACGCATCGACCTGCTGCACGGTGTTGGAGTCCCTGGTCACTCGCATCGTCACGAGAATCCGGTTGGCACGCGTGTAGTTCATGGATCCCTTGGTCTGGCCCCGCTCGGGAGCGACTTGATAGAACGACCGGGCCTGGCGCTCGGCCTCCAGTTGCTGGATCGCCATCTTCTTGACGCCGGATGAATCATGCTCGATGAAGCTGACGGTCACCTTCTCCCCGGCGATCCAATCGCGCCGGACCCCCGTCGCCGTGTCGGCGGCGAGCCCCGCCCAGCCGTTGCCGAAGGCAATGACCTTGGACAGGACTTGGTAGGGAGTCTCGATCAGGAGTGAGTCGCCAAGCACTCGGTACTCGGCCGATATGGCCTTCGGCCGCACGGTCTTTCCCCACGCCACGGTTTGTTCGGCTTGACGCTGCTGGAGCCGAATCCGGATCGAATCCGCATCAAGGGTGATATCGCGGCTGACCAGCCTGGCACTGTCCCGGGCCTTGACCGACGAGAGCTCCCGGGCCGTCATCCCGATGTCGATAACCCGACCGGTCAGCGTGAACCCGTTGTTCGGCGCACCAGCATTCTGCTGGCTCCGGAGTGAGGCGTTGCCGATCAGTTGACCGGCTTGCTTCTTTCCGCTGTCGAGCCAGAGCGAGTCTCCGCTGCCCTTGAGGTTCTCCCGATCGATCGTGACCGCGCCACCCGCGTGAATCACGTCGTTGCCAATGGTCCGCACGGTATTGCCGATGATGATGTAAGGCGCCTGCACCCGGCCCATGGAGTCTTTCACGACGTAGGACACCGTCGGCCGACTGTATCCGACCACCTCCAAGTCCGCTCGGAGGCCTCGGACCGGGCGGAGGTAATCGATCCGGGCCCCGGTGATCGTCGATCCCGACTTGAGGTCTTGGTGCACGACGTTGCCCTGCGCCTCGAACCGCTCGCCGTCCTTGAGATAGGTGCCGAAGTCGGCATCGAGGTTGGTGGTAGAGTCGCGATACTTGACGCGGCTTCCTTGAGAAATGAACTGGACGACGTTCCCGCCGTAGGAGGCAACGCTGTCGGAATAGATGTGGATATTCCGCCCCACGCACTGCGCATGGATGTTGCCGCCGGCGAACAGATGCTCCACGCCGGGGGTCGGCTCGGTCCGAACCCCCTGGCGGTCGACGTTGAGGATCTGGAGCCGGCACCGGTCGCTGGCGGGTGCCGTCTTCTTGCGTCCCTGGGCTTCCGCGCGCTCGGCCATCGTCAGGGCCGTCGCCACCAACACGAGCGCGATCCGCCAGGGGCTGGTCATCGCTTGTCCTGAATGATCAGGCCGCCGCTCCGCTGGATCCCTTTGGGCTGGTCGGTCACCACGTATTTGAACTCGAGGTCGGAATGGAACCGGGTGCCGGTCATTCGCTCGGCAGCCGTTTGATAGGTGAAGGCGCTGTCGCTCGAAATCTGGAGCGCGACCTTGTCGTAGACCAAGTGCTGGGTGGTCAAAGTCCGCCCGTCGGTCGAGACGACCTTGACGTTACCCGTCGCATCGAGCGAGCCGTTGGTGACCGTATAGAGGCCGCGTTTTGCCGTGAGCACGGAGGTCTGCTTGCCGTCTTCGAAGAAGATGATCCGCAGCTGGCGGAGGTCCATCTTTTGGGCCGCCTGGTAGACATAGGCGGTCTCCGCGACCACATAGTTTTGGCGGGCGCCTTCATTGAATAGGTCGGTGCTCATCTTGAGCATGACTTGATCGGCGCTGTCGGCCGGGGCCGAGGCTGCATTGGGCCGGATGCCGTCGGTGGTGCAGGCAACGGCACCGAGCATCGCCACCGCCAGGAGGCGCGTCATACCGCTCCGGCCCGCATCAAATCGTGAAGATGAACGACCCCGCACACGGTGAGCGCCTGGTCGGTCACCGGAAGGGCCATGATCCCGAACCGTTCCATGACGCCCACCGCCGCGGCGGCGAGCTCGCCTCGGGCAATGGTTTTCGGTGTCGTGGTCATGACCTGGCCCACCTCCAGCTCCCAGTACTGCGGGTGGCGCTCGGCGATTCGGGATAGATCACCGGCGGTGACGATTCCCAGGACCCGGCCCGCCTCGACCACCAGCGCAATCCCCCGCTGGTGGGCCAGGTATTCGACGGCCTGCCGCATCCGGTCGGTTGGCGCCAGCGTCTTACCCGGCGGAAGCATGACGTCCTCGACCTTGAGCAGCAAACGCCGGCCGAGCCGTCCCCCCGGGTGCAGACTCGCGAACGCGTCCCGCGAGAACCCCTTCTGCTCCAGCAACGCCACCGCCAGCGCATCGCCTAGCGCCAGAGCCACGGTGGTGCTCGTGGTCGGTGCCAGGCCATGGGGGCAGGCCTCCTCGTCGACGCCCGCGTCGAGCACCGCGTGGGCCACCCTGGCCAGGGGAGACCGGAGGCCGCCCGTGATGGCGACGATCGGCACGGCTTTGCGTTCCAGGATCTCGAGCAACCCGAACAGCTCGTCGGTCTCGCCGCTCTTGCTGAGCAGGATCGCCGCGTCGCCCCGGCCCACGATGCCGAGATCGCCGTGGAGGCTATCGGTCGGGTGGAGGAATCCGGCGGGCGAACCCGTCGACGTCAGCGTGGCCGCGATCTTCCGGGCGACCAACCCCGACTTACCCACCCCCGATACGATGATCCGGCCTGACGCCGCGCAGAGGATCCCGACGGCGGTGGTGAAGTCGGGACCGAGGGCCTCGGTCGCCCGCGCCAGGGCGGCCGCCTCCAGCCGGAGTACCCGCCGCCCCGCGTCGAGGATTCCGTTCATATCCCGTCCCTCGCCGCCCGATAGCGCGTCACGACCGCCGTCCACTCGCCCCGAGCCTTGAGCAAGGCCTCAATCGCCTCTCGCACCGCGCCATGACCGCCGGCCAGGGTCGTCGTAAAACAGGCCACCGCCAGCACCTCCTCGGTCGCGTTGGCTACGGCAATCGGCAACCCCACCCGTTCCATCACGCTGAGATCCGCCAAATCGTCGCCGACGAACGCGACTTCAGTCCAGTCGAGCCCCCGCTCCTCGATCAGCCGTGCCAGCGCCGGCAGCTTCCGCCCCCCACTGTCCTGGATCACGGTCGCGACCTTGAGTTCCGCTGCCCGAAGCCGGGTCGCCTCAGATTCCCGGGCGCTGATCCACACCACTTCGATCGCCGTGTCCTGCAGTAACCGAATCCCGAGCCCGTCCTGAATGTCAAACCGCTTCAGCTCGACCCGACACCCATTCACCGGCCCCAAGTAAATCGCGTTGTCGGTCAGCACCCCATCGACATCCATAGCCAGCAAGCGAATCCGCCGAGCCAAGGCCCGATCAATCCCGGCCGAGCGCCGAGTGCCGAGTGCCGAGTGCCGAGCCACTACACCCCCCGCGCCGTCCGCCAGACCGCCATCGCGCGGCTCAGCAGAGGGCCGAGTTGATCGAGCGGCCACTGGGTTTCCCGGTCGCTCAGCGCCCGGGAAGGATCCGGGTGGGTTTCGATGAAGAAGCCATCGACGCCGGCGCCGGCAGCCGCCATCAGCAGGCTCGGAATCGCATTGCGATCGCCGCCGCTCGAGCCGGCCCTGCCCTGCCCTGGCCGCTGGACCGAGTGGGTGGCGTCGAACAGGACCGGCGCCCCCGTGGCCGCCCGGATCCGGTCGAAATTCCTCATGTCGACCACCAGGTCGCCGTATCCGAAAAAGGTCCCTCGCTCGGTGGTGGCGACGATGGCCGATCCGCCGTGGCGGACCTTCTCGACCGCCCCCGCCATCGCGGCCGGATCCATCCACTGGCCCTTCTTCACGTTGACCGGCTTGCCGGTCCGGCCGCAGGCCACCAGGAGATCGGTCTGCCGGCACAAGAACGCCGGGACCTGCAGCACATCGACCACCTCCGCGGCGACGGCGGCCTGCCCCGCCTCATGGACGTCGCTCGCTATCGGGAGCCCGGAGGCTTCGCGGACCCGGGCCAGCATCTCGAGCCCGGCGACGAGACCGGGGCCCCGGGGGGCATCGGCCCGCGACCGGTTGGCCTTGTCGAAGCTTGCTTTGAAGCACACCGCCATGCCTAACGATCGGCCCAGCGCGACCAACCGCTCGGCCACCGCCATCATGGTCCGATGGTCTTCCACCACGCAGGGCCCCGCAATCAGGCAGGGCGCCGTCGGGGACTGAAAGTCCCAGGTCACCTTGGCGTGCCGGTCAGTTCCTGGCGGACGCTCATCGGGGCTTCGCGCTCCCCGAAGGCATGCTTCCGGGCGGCCCCAATGAACGACGCGAACAACGGGTGCGGCCGGGTCGGTCGCGACTTGAGTTCGGGGTGGAACTGACAGCCAAGATGCCAGGGATTGTCGGGCAATTCGATGATCTCGACCAAGCCGCCATCCGGTGACTGACCGGAAAGCCGCATCCCGTGCTCGGCCAGGACGTCCCGAAAGGCATTGCTGACTTCCCAACGGTGGCGATGGCGTTCGCTGATTTCGGTGGCTCCATAGGCTTCCGCGGCGAGGCTGCCGGCGCGGAGCCGAGCGGGATACGCTCCGAGTCGCATCGTGCCCCCCAGGTCGCTCACGCTGCGTTGCGAGGCCATCAGTGAGATGACGGGCACTTCGCAATCCGGCTCGAACTCGGTGCTGTTGGCGCGGAGCCCGCAAACGTTGCGGGCGAACTCGATGATCGCCACCTGGAGGCCAAGACAAATGCCGAAGAACGGGAGCCGGTTTTCGCGAGCCCACTGGACCGCCTCGACCAT
>JAYTTT010000330.1:0-5803 GCA_043744895.1 Gemmatimonadota bacterium
GGCGTAGTACGGAATCCCGAGGTAACACCCATTCGGGAGCCCCGAACGGGCATACAGCACCTGGCCCACCACGAGTTTGGCCGGTTTGTCCACCACGAATCCGGTCTGCTCGGCTTCGGTAATCGCGTCGAACGTCGAGGCCGTGGCGAGGAAGCCGGCCCGGCCGGCGGCGGACGTCCCGACCGGCACCGGCGTCACCACCGAAAAGGGCACGAACTCAGGGCCCGTCGTGGCGTCGATCCGATACAGAAAATCGAAATTGTACCGCGGCGTGTCGATGCCAATCCGCACCGGGCTTCGGTCGGGAATGACGTACCCGCTTGGTTTGTCGAGCGGAGTGCCGTTGACGGCATAGACCTCGACGGTGTCCACCGTGTTGGCGATGGAGGCCGGAAGCACGGCAAAGGGGTCATTGCAGGCGGCAAGCAGCACCGCGGCGACCACCGGAAAAAGGCTCAGGATCCGCATACGCCGGGGAAGCTAGGGACCGCGCCGAAGCCGGTCAACCCACGTTCTTTCCTTGACTTCGCTTGTGGACAGAGACTAGTCTGTGGAGGTTCTGACCCCGGCCATCCATGTCCTTCCGCCGCACCATCGATCAGTGGCCGTCCCGTCCCTCCGTTCGCGGCGCCGCCGTGATCAGCGAGGACGGTCTCCTCGTGCACCACCATCTGGGAGCCGGGCTCGATGGCGAGGCGATCGCGGCCTTGGCCGTGACCCTCCACCGCCACGCCGGCCAGTTCGGGACGGCGGCAGCCGGAGGCCGCCTCGGCTCGGTCGTCTTGGAGTTCGACCAGGGACCGGCCATCCTCCGGTCTCTCGATGACCGCCACACCCTGGTGGTCCTCGCGTACCCCGATCGCGATCTGGGCCCCCTCCTCTTCGACATCAGATCCGCGAGGGCCGAGCTGGCCCGGACCCTGTAATGCGTTGGGCCGTCATTCTCGCCGGGGGGTCCGGCACCCGATTTTGGCCGCTGTCGAGCCCGACCCATCCGAAACAACTCCTCCCCTTAGCCGGCCCCCAGTCAACGGCTGAGGCGGCCTTCGAACGCCTCGCTGACCTAGTGCCGGCGGAGCGGGTCCTCTTGGTAACCGGCGCTCGCCTCGCGGGCCCGCTCCGCGCCAAACTCGGGGTGCCGGCCGACAACGTCCTGATTGAGCCCGAGGCCAAATCGACCGGCCCGGCCTTGGTGTGGGGCAGTTGGGTGGCTCAATCCCGAGACCCCGAGGCCGTCGTCCTCTCGACCCACGCCGACTGGCACGTCCCCGACCCCGCCGGGTTTGTCCGAACCGCCCTCACCGCCCTGGCCGTGGCCGAACGCTCGGCCCGGTTGGTGACGGTCGGCGTGGTGCCGACCCGCCCGGAAACCGGGTACGGCTACATCGTGCCGGGCGCCCCGCTCGACGGTGGCTTTGCGGTGGCGAGGTTCCAGGAAAAACCCTCCGTGGCCGGGGCCGAACAACTGATGGCCGGCGGTGCCCTCTGGAACTCCGGGCTATTCGCGTGGCGGGCCGACACCTTCATGGCCGAGATCGAGCGGCACACGCCGGAGATTGCTCCGGCATTGTCGGCGCTGGCGCGAGCCGACGTCGCCGGGTTCTTCGGGCAGTGTCGTGAGGTGTCGATCGACGTCGGCCTCCTGGAGCGGAGCGGCGCGGTATCCGTCGTACCCGGCACCTTCGCATGGGATGACATCGGCACGTGGGAAGCCTTGGCTCGGGTTCGCCCCCTCGATCCGAACGGCAATGTGTTGGTGGGTGACGTCACGGCCGTTGGCGCCACGGACTCGATCGCCTGGAGTGAGCGGATCCCGATCGTCCTGGCCGGGGTCGCGAACGTCGTGGTCGTCGAGGCCAACGGCCGGATCCTGGTCATGGACCGGCGCCAGGCGACCGATCTGAAACGGATCCTCGAACAGTTGCCTCGCGCGGTACGGGAGACCCCCGCTCCATGAAACTGTACCTCCTCGACCCCGTCGCGCCTGGTGACCGATGGGCACCCTTCGCGGGCGTGCGGCCGATTGCCGAACTTCGGGCCGGCGCGTTTCTGATTCGAGACCGGTGGCGGAGGCTGCTCAATGCCGACCTGGCTGGGGTCATCTCGCCCGCCACCCCGCGATTTGCGGATGTCGGATCGCTGCCCGTCGTCGATCGCGCCACGGTGGTTGGACCCGCGATCGTCGCCCGGTCGACCTTCGCGCCCATCGGCACCGACCTCGTCCTGCCCCCCGGGGTCACGGCCCTCACAGCCGGTGGGGCCACCGTCGCATGGCTGTTGTCGCCCGGGCAAGCCTGGACCGGGCCCGAGACCGTCTCGGACGGATTCGAAATTCGGGGGATGCCCCTCGATCAGACGGCTGACTTGATCGCGGCCTGCGAACGATTGCTCGAGGACGATTGCGCCAGCTTCCGCGACGACGTCGGCGGCACCGTCCCGCCGGGCTGCGTTGTCCTCGGCGATCCGGCGGGCCTCATCGTCCGGACCCCATCGGTCGAACCCCACGTGGTGTTCGATGTCCGCAAGGGCCCGATCGTTCTCGAGGCCGACTCGGTGGTCCGAGCCGGAACCCGGCTCGAAGGGCCCCTCTATGTCGGGCCGTATACCTGGCTCCTCGGCGGGGCCATTCGTCACTCCGCGATTGGACCCCACTGCCGGGTCCACGGCGAACTGGCCACCTCGGTGCTGCTCGGCTATTCCAACAAGAGCCACGATGGGTTTGTCGGCCACTCGGTCATCGGCCAGTGGGCCAATCTCGGGGCCGGCACGATCACGTCGAACCTGAAGAATACCTATGGCCAGCTCCGGCTCGACCTGCCCAGCGGCCGGCTGGAAACCGGTCGCTCGTTGCTCGGGAGCCTGATCGGCGATCACGCCAAAACCGGGATTGGGACGCTGCTGTCTACCGGCACGGTCATCGGCGCCGGAGCGAACGTGCTGGCCGGCCGGTTGCCCCGCTACCTCAAACCATTTTTCTGGGACGAGCACCAGCATGTGACCCTCGAGGGATTCCTGACCATCGCTCGCCGCGTCATGCCTCGCCGGGGCGTCGAAGTCACGGCCGAAATCGAGGCGTCACTCGCGTCACTGCACGGCCGTTTCGCTCGGTGATCCAGCTCTCGGTACTCGGCTCCGGTTCGGGCGGCAACGCGTTCATCCTCGACAGCCCGGATGGAATGCTCCTGCTCGATGCCGGGTTCAGCGCCAAGGAGCTGACCCGTCGCGCTGAGCTGCTCGGCCTCGACTTGAGCCGCCTGACCGCTGTCGTCCTGACCCACGAGCACGGCGATCACGCGTCCGGAGCCCGGCTGTTGGCAACCCGCTACGGGGTTCCGATCGTCGCGACCGACGGCACCCTCCGAGCCCTGGCCCTGCCGTCCGACTGTCCGCGCGTCGTACTCCGGGGAAGTTCCCTTACGGAAATCGGTCCGTTCTCGGTGGAAAGCTGCCGGACCCTTCACGACGCCGCCGAACCAACGGCCGTCGTCGTCGACGTGGGTGATGCCCGGATCGGACTCGCCTATGACTTTGGCCGTCCCACCATGGGCCTCCGGCACCTCCTCCGCCATTGCGACGCCATCGTGCTGGAGTCCAACTACGACGACGTGCTGCTCCGGACCAGCGACTACCCGGCGTCGGTGCAACATCGCATTGCCGGCTCCGGAGGCCATCTCTCCAACCGGGTCGCCGCCGAACTGCTCGGCGACCTTCATCACGACGGGCTGTCGTTGGTCGTGCTGGCCCATTTGAGCCGGCAGTGTAACGAGCCGGTCGTTGCCCGAGCTGCGGTCGCGGCCGTCCTCGAGGCCCGCGGCTTCCGCGGCGCCGTTGAAGTCGCCGACCAGCACGTCCCCCTGGGCCCCCTGGCGATTCGGGCCAGCGGCGCGAAGTATCAGATTCCACCCCAGGTCGAACTCGAATTCTCATGATCGTCCCGGCGGATCGGTTCGGCGAGCTCCTCAGAACCTGAACCGTGACGCGATTATTATTCGGGATGCGTCTCCGCCCCGCCCTCGTCGCCATCGGCGCCTGCTGCCTCGCCCCGAGCCCCACCGGCCTGACCGCCCAGGTGCCCCGAATCCTCAAGGGGCGGGTGGTGGCCGAAGGGACCCGGCGGCCGCTGGCCGGCGCGGAGGTCGTCCTGATGGACTTGGGACGCCTTGCCCGCACCGGTCTCAGCGGCACGTTCGAGCTGTCGGTTCCGCCGCCGCCCTACCGGGTCCAAGTCCGCCGGATCGGCTATCTCTCTCGCGGCTACCGGATCAAGAACGGGGCCGATACCCTGGAAATCGAGTTCCTGCTCCAGCCGTCGGCGGTCCAGTTGGATTCCGTTTCGGTGATTGGTAAGACCGAGCCGATCTCGGCCCGCCTCGCCGATTTCGAACGGCGGCGGCGGGTGTCCGCCACCGGTCAGTTCCTCGGGATCGACGAATTGACCAAACACGGTGACTACCGCCTCGGCGATGCGCTCCGGCGCCTCCGCGGGGTTCGGGTCATTCCGTTCGGGGCCGGCGGGCAGACGGTCGTCTCGATGCGGGGGTCCGGGTCGGGTGACACCTGCCCCTTGGCGGTCTGGCTCGACGGAATCCAGGTGAGTGCGCCGGGGCGGCCGTACGACCTCGAGGTGCAGCACATCGAACGGCTGGCGGGGGTCGAGATCTACAGCGGCCCGTCCGACACGCCGATCGAATTCGACGGCGCCGGAAACAACTGCGGGTCCCTCGTCTTGTGGACGAAGGAACGTTAGGCTCCGGCAACCCGCCGGATCACGACCCAGCTGGCCAGCCCGATGGCCCCCATGATCAGAAACGACAGCCCCACCCACCGCCGGTAGCGGCGTCCGCCGAGCGCGATAGCCAAGCCGGCTTTCAGCGCGGTGTTGGCCAACACCCCGATCAACAACGCGGCGGCGGCAATGTCCCGCGGTTCGCCACCGGCGGCCAGACGGCTCATGCTCATGGTCAGGGCGTCCATATCGGTCAGCCCCGCCAGGGCGGCGCCGCCTAACACCCCGATTTCGCCGAACCGGTCGCGGGCGTATTCCAACCCGATCATGACGGCCTGGAAGCCCAGGGCCATCTTCAGGGCGGTTCCGAGCTGCAAGGGGTTGGTAGTGTCGGCCGGGGGCTCGCGAGTTTCGCGCTCCCGGCTCCGCCACGCCACCGCCAGGCACACCGCGAGGGTCCCGGCGAACATCGGGGCCAGCCATCGAGCGGCGTTCGGCATGAACGACGGATTGAGGACCGCGGTGATGGCGATCACCCGGGGCAGCAACACCGTTGACGCGGCTACCGTGCCGGCGGCGAGGGCCACCTCGTCGTCCGGTTCTTCCCGGCTTCGCCGGGCGAACGCCAGCGTGACGGCCGTGGACGACACTAAGCCGCCGAGCGCGCCGGTCAGCAGCGTTCCCTTGGCGCTACCCCACGTCCGCCGGGCGAGGTACCCGGCGAAGTTGATTCCGGACAAGATCACGACCACAGTCCAGATCATCCGCGGACGGATGGCGCCGAACGGCCCGTACGGTCCTTCCGGAAGCAGCGGCAACACCACGAGTGCCAATACCGCGAAGTGAAGGGCGGCCCGTTTTTCGGCCTCGTCCACGCTGGCGATGAACCGCCGGACCCGGTCCTTCTCGCCCAGCGCAAAGACAATCGCCGCCGCCGCGCCGCCCGCCAGAGCCAGGAGGCCGCGACCCGCGAGCAGTCCGACTCCCAGCACGGCCAGCGCGCTGACTTCCGTGGTGCCGTCGAGGTCGTCAGGGGCCCGCCGGGTCGCCGCCAGGTAGGCAGCCACCACGAGCCCG
>JAYTTT010000331.1:0-22322 GCA_043744895.1 Gemmatimonadota bacterium
ACCGATACGACAACCTTCCCGGCCTCCGACCCCCGCCGACGGACCGGTTCTTGACGGCTGGAATCAGCATTGCGTACTGACCCGATGCGCATCCTCGCCCTGGCATTCCTTTTGGTTCTTGCGGGCCCGCTCGGGGCCCAATCCCTTGGACTGGTGGGCCGGTGGGACCTGACATTCGACGGCGACCACGTTCGCTACCCGAGTTGGCTCGAGGTCATTCGCGAGGGCGAGGGCCTGAAGGGCCGGTTCCAGGGCCGGTTTGGCCACGCCACGCCCATTGTGCGCATCGAAGTCGTTGGCGACCGATTTCGGTTTGACTGGCCGGACGAGGGCAATGCCGGCGCTCCCGTCACCCGGTTCGAAGGCACCATCCTCGGCGCCCGTCAGTTAAACGGAGTGATGATCCCAGTCGAGGGCACTCGGCAGCCGTTTGGTGGCGTCAGAGCGCCGAACCAGGAGCGGTTCCGGACTCCCCGGTGGGGCCGACCGATCGATCTGTTGGCCAATGGCCTCAACGGATGGACCCTGCGGGAATCAGAAACCAAGAACGGGTGGCGGTTCGACAACGGGGTGTTGAGCAACGGGCCCCCGAGTGGCGATCTGGTCAGTCGGCAGCGCTTTACGGACTTCCGGCTCCACGTTGAAGTGAACCTGCCTCCAAAGGGGAATAGCGGGATCTACCTTCGCGGACGCCATGAAATTCAAGTCCAGGACGATTTTGGGAAGGTCCCGCACCCCCGCCTGATGGGGGGCGTGTACGGTCAAATTACCCCGACGTCGTTGCCGGCCAAGCCGGCCGGTGAGTGGCAGACGTTCGATATCACCCTGGTTGGGCGGGTTCTTACGGTGAACCTGAACGGCATCACGATCTCGATCAGGTGGAAATCCCTGGCGTCACCGGCGGAGCGCTCGACAGCGATGAGGGTGCCCCCGGCCCGTTGATGCTGCAGGGCGACCACACGGGGGTCCGTTACCGGAACCTTCGCATTGAGCCGTCGGTCGAGGACGGCGGCCAGATCGTGGCGGCGGTCGCCCGGGCGGAACGGGATCGGTTTCGGGCCCAAATAGCGCGCGACACCGCCGCCCTTCGGAACCTCTTGGACGACGACCTCGTCTATGTCCATTCCAACGGCATGATCGAGACCAAGGCGCATTTCATCGCGACGGTGGCCTCTGGTCGGATCGAGTACGATTCCTTGATACCGGTCCGGATGACCCACCGGCTTCATGGAACGACGGCAATCGGCAATGGCGTGGTCCGTGCCGTGGGGCGCATCAATGGCCAGATCTTCTCGGTTGATCTCTTGGTTACCACAGTGCTGTTACAACGCAATGGCCGATGGCGATTGGTCAGCTGGCAATCGACCCGGGCGCAATAGCCGGAACGCGAACAACCCCAAGGAGAGAGTATCCGGAAAATGATGGTCGGGGTCGGCATGAGCCTGCCCCGGCCTACAGGTCGATCGACACTGAGGTCCTTCCTACCACCGCCTGATTGGCCTTGATCCCCACGATGGTTGCCTTGAGACCGTCTTTCGCGTTGCAGGCTACGGGCACATTCGGGAAGCTGACGCTGCGAAGAAAATCCGCCAAAGCATAGTAGAGCGGCGAATAGGGAAGCCCGATCCCGGCTTGAGTTGTCCCTGGGCCGCCAGCTTCGTCGCATCGGCAATCAAAATGATGCCCTCGTCCTGATGGAATTGTTGGCGGAGGGCGTACACTTCCCAGCCCAACGTGGTGGCGTCGACCTCCTTGAACATCCACCCGTGGGTCCACGACAACGAGAAAGTGCCGTTGGTTCCGCGGAGCACTTCGTGTTGGTTCCCGAAGGAATTGGCCAGCGAGGCTTCGTAGGTCACGACCGAGGCGTCGGCGAATTGAAATTGGGCGTGCACGGTGTCCGGCACCGTCCGCCCGTCCTTATGGAACGCAATGGCTCCTGTTCCCGTCACCGCGATCGGAGTCTGGTTCCGGAACCAATGGAACACATCGAGCTGTTGGGTCCCAACCTCCCCAATAAGACCGATGGAGAGCTCCGGATCGAGGCGCCAATTGTCGGTCGGGAACCGCCAGGTGGTCTTCCGGTGGAAGTGCGCTGACCCGCCGATGAAATCACGAAACGCGTCGGTTCGGTAGAAGGTTCGGGCCAACTGGTAGATCGGGTTACTGCGGCCCTGAAACCCCGCCATGAACACCCGGCCCGGGGCCGACTCGGCCGCGGCGGCGATCGCCCGGGTGTCTTCGACAGTGTGCGCCAGCGGCGCTTCGCAGTAGACGTGCTTGTTGGCGGTAAGCGCATCCTGGACGATCGCTCGATGAAGATGGGTGGGTGTGGCGACTATGACGGCGTCGAGTTCGCGCCGTTGGTCGAGCATGACGCGGTGATCGGCAAACACCTCGGCGCCGGCGACCCGTTCCTGGCCGGTCTTGGCCCGGGCCGGATTAGTGTCGCAGACCGCGACCACCTTGGCGCCATCGATCTTGGCGAGATCGGCCAGGATCGCCCGTCCCTGACGGCCGATCCCCACGACGCCGATCGTCTTCGGCTCCGGGAGGGTTCGTGGGCCGGTCAGTTCAAGTTCCGGCAGCAGTGCCATCCCAGCGATTGAGCCGCCGGTCTGCAGCAGAAAGCCACGCCGGTCGAAGAGGGTCATGTCGTCGTTCGCTCCAGTTCGATCCACTGGCGGCGAGGGTGGCGGTGCCAGAATCGCCAGTCTCCGCCTAACGATTCAGGCCGGCGCCCAGTAACCAGCACCGCCGTTGACCAAGCGTCGGCCCGCCGAGCCGAAGGCCCGACGACCGCGACCCGGCGATCCGCTCGTAAGGCGCGACGACTCCTGGGGTTGATGGTATGATTGGTGCGACCCCCGGCATGGACCGACCAGACCCCGGCGATTGAAAATGCCCGGTCGCATAGGTCGAGGACCGGGTCGCTTGGGCCGGGGCCCAAACCGACCCGCCACGCCGGTTGGCCCGGCGGGGCGCCGAGTCCAAATCCACTGCTGGTACCGCCGTGAACGAACGCCGCCTCGACCCCGGCTTCCCTGAGGGTCGCGACCGCCAGATCCACGGCGTGACCCTTCGCGATGGCTCCGAAGTCCAGGGCAACGTCCGGCCCGACCAATCCCACTCGTCGGGTGGCGGCTTCAAGGATCACCCCCGCTCCCAGCGCCTGTCGGCCCAGCGACGGATCGAAACTCCCTCCAGACAACCGCGTCACGGCGACCGCATCGCTGAATAACGCGAACTGATCGGCATCGACGGCGCTCAGGTTGGGTGCGGTTCGCTTGAGGTGCGCCAGCAGGCTGTTCTCGTCGAATCGGGTGAACGCTCGATGGGTTTCCTCGATCCGTTCCACTGCTGCCTCGCCAATGGCTCGGAGGTGCGGCTCGTCGTCGCCCAGCAGCACCAACTCGAATCGAGTCCCCATGGCGAGGGTCGCGACCCAAACCTCTCCCACCTACAGCTTCCGGGTTCGCATCGTTTTCGAATCGAACGCGAAGGCCGAGCCCTCCCAGAGCGATCGGGTGGCCAAATCGACGGCGACCATTACCTTGGCGCCCAATTCGACGGGGCTCGGGGAGGGCCCCTTCGAACGGATCGCTTCGATCCAGGCCACTCGGAGCTGGTCCTGAGAATCGCCCAGGTCGTCGCCTTCGAAGGTCTGCTCGTCCACTTCGTCGGCATAAATCCGCTCGGGACGGAGCGCGGCGTTTCGGGCGCCACCGATGTACAGATTGCCCTTGTGCCCGCGAATGACGGTCTCGAGCCCGACCTCGTTGGCGGTCGAGCCGGCGACGATCATCGTATGCTCACCTTCGAACTCGATGGTCAGATTCACCTGGTCGTGGTTCTCCATGACCTTGTCGACGTAGTGGCCACCGGAGGCGATCACCCGCGTCGGCCATCCGAGGTCCAACGCCATTACCAGCGGTGTGATCCGATGCACCAGCAAGTCGCCGATAATACCGGTGGAATATTTCCGGTACCGCCGCCACCGGGCGTAGACCTCAGGGTCCCACGGCGCGTCACCGAGTTTGCCGCACCATTGGTTCCAGTCGAGATTCTCGCCCGGCTTCCAGTTCGGGTCGATAGCGTAGTAGAGCCACTCGCCGTCTTTCGAGTTGCGGCAGTAGCTCGTTTGGCTCCAGACCGGCTTGCCGATCGCGCCGGTGGCGATCAATTCTCGTGCCTTCCGGTAGCTTGGCATCATGACAAACTGGGTTCCAACCACGACCAATGCCTGTGGATTGGCTTGGATCAGGTGGTGGAGGCGAAGGGCTTCCGGAAGCCGCAGGGTCATCGGTTTTTCGACGTACACCGCTTTGCCGGCCTTCACCGCGTCTTCCGCCATCGTGGCATGCCAGTGCTCGGGAGACGCGATCAACACACCGTGGAGATCGCCTCGCGCAAGGAGCCCAGGGTAGTTCGCGTAGAATGTCTCGACCGTGCCGGTACCCTGCGCGGTCTCGACCTTCTGCTTGGCGTCCTCGAGGCGTGGTTGACAGACGTCGGCCAGGGCCGCGATCGTCACGTTTGCGCGTTGGCTCTTGGCGAGGTTTAAAAAGGCTTCGACGTGTCCGGTTCCCATGCCGCCGGTCCCGATGACACCGATCTTGACCGGTTCGTCAGCCCGGATCGGTGGCCGAGCCAGGATCGCCGTGCCCTCGGCGGACCAAGTCAGCGACCCGGCTTGAGCGCCCAAAGCAACGGCGGTGGTCGACGCCAGAAAATCGCGCCGGGAATGGTCGTTCATTGGGATGCCAACTCGACTTGATAACGCTTGAGGAGTCGGAGGGTTGCCCCGACGCCTTCTCGCTCGGACAATCGGTTGCCTTCGTACTCGATTCCGATCCAGGAGTGGAAATTGGCGGCCAACACGATGCCGAGGAGCCGGCGGTAGTCCTTGGTTGTTTCGTTGCCGAAGCCATCGAAATCATGGGTCTTGGCGCTGACAGCCTTGGCGAAGGGCATCATGTCGGTCGTGCCCTGATATCGATCATACTCGTAGAAATTGCCGAAATCCGGGAGCGTTCCGCAGCGGGGATGATTGACCATCCGCATCACTCCCGCGAGCCAGTCGCCGTGGGACGACAGTCCGCCATGGTTCTCGACGATCACGTTGAGCTCCAGCGGCGCCGCCAGCTCGGTGAGTTTTCGAAGTCCGTCGGCGGCCAGCTTTTGCTGTTCATCCGGACTGCCGGCGCTTTGAGCGTTGACTCTGATCGTGGCGCAGCCGAGGGTCTTGGCGGCCTCGAGCCATTTGCGATGGTTCTCCACCGCTTCAGCCCGCTTGGCGGTGTCCGGGTTGCCCAAGTCTCCCTCGCCGTCGCACATGATGAGGTGCTGATAGACCCCCTCATCGGCGGCCCGCCGATTCATCTCGGCGAGGTACCCGGCGTCCCGGGCCTTGTCTTTGAAAAAGGCATTGACGTACTCGATGGCTTCGATTCCGAAATCCCGCCGCGCAACCCGGGCAAAATCGAGGTGATCGAGTTCTTTCCCAAACAGCGCCTTATGCAGCGACCACTGCGCCAAGGAGATCTTAAACGGGGCGGACGAGGCGCCGAACAGCGGCAGGGAGGGCAGCGCCAGCGCGGCGGCCCCGACAACGAATTCCCGTCGGTCCATGGGAATTTCTCCGTTCAGGTTGAGCCGAATTGTAGCGTCGAATCGGACCCCGCGCGACCAATCAGGGCTTCGACCGACCGAGTCGCCGCCCGGCGTACCAAAGTCCGTCCACCGCACCAGCCGCGTTCATGGTAAAGGTTATCAGCGTGGTGCCCTGCCACCCGTTATCCCAACGCGCGTCGAAGGTATTGAAATGCCAATGCTCCATCCGGGCGTGCAGCTGGGAACCCCGTTGGAGCGCGAGGCCGCCGTCTTCGTTCCGGACCTCCACTGATCCCACCAGGGAATCGGAATAGGTACCGACATACCCGGCCAATGCGAGCGAAGGCTTGGTACCGGGGACTTTGGACCGAAGATTCCGGGCGACCGCGCTGTCCCCCGCGGCGGCGACCCCCCCGTACAGGGTCCGGAGTTCGGTACTCCAGTCCCGCGTTCCGGTCCCGAGCCAAGTGTCCAGGGCCCGGTAGAGCAGGGCGTGCCGGATCTCGACATGATCCAGATTCGCGAGGACGTAGACCCCCAGGCGCTCGTCCGGAATGAGGCCGATGATGGCGACCATTCCATCGATGCTCCCAGTGTGAAACTGCAGCATCCGGCCCTGGTAGTCGTGCTGAAACCAGCCAAGTCCGTACGTCATCCAGTGCGGCTTGGTGAGCTGTTGGGTCGGATAGAACTCGGACGGCGGGACCATGGTTTGGGGCTTGAACAGCTCAGCCCAGGTAGCCGGCTTCAGCAAGGGCCGGCCGTTGACCCGGCCACTGTCGATCATGAACGCGGCCCACCGGGCCATGTCCGCGACGCTTGACCAAACGGAGCCCGCAGCGGCCACCGGATCGACGGCCGCGTTGCTGATCACTCGAATTTCGCCGGCAACCCTCTGGTGCGGCGAGGCGACATTGGATTTGCCGGCCGTTCCGGCCAAGGTCGACACGGTGCGGCTCATGCCGAGCGGTTCGAAGATCCTGGTCTCGACAAATCGCTCCCAGGGCATTCCGCTCGCCGCCGCGACCACCGCGCCGGCCGTCGCGTACATGACATTCTGATAGATGAAGCTCGACCGCATCGAGTAAGCCATCGGAATGAACCGGGCTCGGCGGAGAACCTCGGCGGGCGAGTTATCGGTTCGGTACCACAGGACGTCGCCGTTCGCGAGGCCGGCGCGGTGGGTCAGGAGGTCGCGGACGGTCGTCTCCCGAGTAACGTAGGGATCGCTCAGTTGGAACCAGGGCAGGTGTTTAGAGACCGGATCGTCCCATCGAACTTTGCCTTCATCAACCAACATCCCGATCGCGGCGGCGGTCATGGCCTTCGTCGTCGAGCCAATTGAGAACAGGGTGTTTTCATTGGCCGGGTCGGGTTGACCTAGTTCCCGAATGCCGTACCCTTTGGCGAAGATCGTCTTGCCGTCCTTCACGATCGCGACCGCCAACCCCACGGCACCCCAGTCCTTGACCGCCGCCGCGGTGTAGGCGTCGAACGCCGCGACCTTGGGGTCGGCCTGAGCAAAGAGTTGGGCCACGAGGATCAGCGACGAACAGAGCAAGGCAGTGAAACGCATTGAGATGCTCGAATTGGAGGGTGTTGTGATCCAATCTAAGGGCACCGAGGCTCGCAGACGTTGCGACCACGCGCCGCGGCGCTAGTTTCTTGTCCCTATGGCAAACAAACGACTGGGAGTCGGTTTCATTGGCAGCGGGTTTAACGCCCGCTTTCACATGCTCTCGTGGACCGGCGTTCGCGACGCCGACGTGCTCGGTGTGTATAGCCCTAATGCCCAGAACGCCGACCGCGCGGCCCGCTACGCCCGCTCGCTCGACGTCGGCCGCTGTAAGCCCTATCGATCGATCGGCGAGATGGTGGCTGATCCGGCCATTGATGCCATCTGGCTCTGTGGTCCGAACCACGCCCGGATCGACAACGTCGAAGAACTGGTCGACCCGATTCTTCGGGGTCGCGCCGAACTGGTCGGGGTGGCCTGTGAAAAACCCCTGGCTCGAAATGTCGCCGAGGCCAAGCGGGTCACGGCGCTGGTGAAGCGGGCCGGGCTCAAACACGGGTATCTCGAGAACCAGTGTTTTTCGCCGCAAGTGGAGCGGGGGCGGGAATTGCTGTGGGCCCGCGGGGCGGCGATTACCGGCCGACCGTACTTGGCGCGGGCCGCCGAGGAGCACAGCGGGCCTCACATGCCCTGGTTCTGGCGCGGCAAGCTCCAGGGCGGTGGAGTCCTGAATGACATGATGTGTCACTCCGCGTTGGTCATCCGGCACCTGCTGACCAAGCCGGGCGAGGATGTCAGCACCGTGAAACCGGTTCGGATCACCGGTCACGTTGCCAGTCTCAAATGGACTCGGCCGGAGTACGCCAGGCGGCTCAAGAAGGCCATGGGACGCACGGTGGACTATGCCAGGGAGCCGTCGGAGGACTTTGCCAGCGTCATGATCGAGTTCGAGACGGCGGACGGATACCGGGTTTTCGGGGAGGCGACCACGTCATGGAGCTTTGTTGGGGCCGGGCTTCGGTTGTCGGCCGAGCTCCTGGGACCTGAGTACTCAATGTCGTGGAATACCCTGGATAGCGGCCTCAAGCTCTTCTTCAGCCGCGAAGTGCGGGGTCGAACCGGTGAGGACCTCGTCGAGAAGCAAAACGCCGAAACGGGCCAGATGCCGGTCGTGGCTCAGGAGGCGGTGGCGTACGGGTACGAAGCGGAGAACCGGCACTTCGTTCGAGTGTTCCTTGGCAAAGAGGAGCCGCTCCTGACGTTCGACCACGGGGTGGACGTGGTCCGGATGCTAATGACAGCCTACCAAAGCGCGGAACAAGGCAAGACGTTGGTATTCCCGCCTTCCGGTCTCGATCGGTTCGTCCCGGACGTGGCAAAACGGGGCGAGAAGCTTCCCAGAGCAAATATAAAGAAATAATCCTTTACATACGGACTCCGATGTCGCAGCCAGCAGCTGGAAAACTCGGTCGGTTGTCGGTCATGATGTTTCTCCAATACGCCGTCTGGGGAGCATGGCTTCCCTTAGCCGGGCGGTATCTGTCGGCCCCGGTCGCCGGAGGAGGGCTCGGATTCACCGGCGGGCAAATCGGGCTGATCTTGGGACTGGCGGGGTCGATCGGGGCCATCGCGTCGCCCTTCATTGCCGGGCAGCTGGCGGACCGATACTTCCGGACCGAGCGTTTTCTGGCCGCGTTGCTGCTGATCGGTGGAGCGCTCAAGTGGATAACGGCCGGCCAAACGGCCTATTCATCCTGGCTTTGGCTCTCGATCCTGTACAGCGTCGTCTACATGCCGACCTTGGCGCTCTCCAATTCCATGGCCTTCGCCCACTTGGAGGACCGAGATCGGCAGTTTCCGAAGGTCCGAGTCTGGGGTACGATCGGGTGGATTGCGGTGAGCTGGATCTTCCCGATGCTCTACCTCCAAAGCAACCTCCAGCTGCAATGGATGCCGCCCTTTCTCGTCGGACCGGAACGGGCGGGCGTCACGGCCCATTTGGCCGACTCGCTCCGATTCTCGGCCTTGATTTCATGGGGCTATGCGGCGTTTTGCTTGCTGTTGCCTGCCACGCCACCCAAGCGCGGGGCCGTCGAAAAGCTGGCCTTTGCCAAGGCCTTTCGGCTGCTTCGGGATCCTTCGTTTGCGGTGCTCGTCGCGGCCAGTTTGCCGATCAGTATCATCCATCAGATCTACTTCATCCAGACACCGCCGTTTCTATCGCACCTCGGCTTAAGGGACAGCCAAATCGGCCCGGCCATGACGATCGGACAGTTCAGCGAGATTCTTGTGATGGGGACTCTCGGTTGGGCGTTGACCCGGTTCGGCTTCAGAACAGTGATCGCTACCGGCGCGTTTGCCTATTACGTCCGCTACTTGATTTGGAGCTTTCCGGCCCTGCCGGTGGAGGTTCAGGTTGCGAGCCAGGCGCTCCACGGCGTCTGCTATGCCTGCTTCTTCGCCGGCGCCTACATCTACGCCGACCGGATCGCCCCGACCGACATTCGGGCCTCGGTTCAAACCGTCTTCGGCATCATCATCCTGGGCGGGGGTCCGGTGCTGGGCGGTCTCCTCTCGGGATGGCTTGCTTCTCATTACGCCACGCCGTCGGGCGGAGTCGAATTCGGTGCATTGTGGCGGGTGGTGGCGCTCATTGGTCTTGCCACCGGCGTCTTCTTCCTAGCCGCTTTTCGGGAGCGGCCGCCCGCCGCCGCCGAACGCTAGGTCGCCCCGGCAGTACTCTCGGCTGGCCCGCACATTGCTTCATCGGGTACCGGCGATCTGTGCCACACTGCCGCACGTAGGACGAGCCGAAAGGTGATGTATCCGCCGGGCCGTTTACTTTACCCCAACGTGACAGTCCTCCGGGTTTCGACCGCCATGATCCCCTGCCGCTGGTGGTGGCGGTTTTTGGTCATTGTTCTGAGCGGGATCACGGCGCCGCTAGCGGCTCAGAATTCCACCGGCACGCTCGTGGTCACGGTTCGGCGGCAGGATTCGGTTCCTCTCAGTGGCGCCTTTGTCCGATCGGACCGAATCGGCGCCGTGGCGAACGACTCGGGCCAAGCCCAACTCGCGCTCCCCGCGCGTTTGGTGTCTGTTCTCGTTTCCCGTCAAGGGTACCGATCCAGTGTTTTCGAGATCACGATCGTTCCCGACGTTGTCCAACGCTATGATCTTGCCCTCGATCCAATGAATGACCAATCATCGGAGCACGCCGTCCAGACAACCCGTGCCGACCGACTCGCTTCGGCTGAGCCCGTTGCCGTGAACCTCCTCGGACGGGAACAGTTGACACTGCGGTCGATTGCACACCCGACCGACCTGATTCGCCTGCTGCCCGGGGGCTCACGGGCTCGGGTTCAGCCGCAAACTGGGTCGCTTGACGGAGCCCGGCTCCGTCTCAATGGCGCACCAGGGCAGTACACCGGACTGTTGGTCGATGGTCTTCCGCTTCTGGGCTCGCAACCGGGGGCCTTCGGCCTGCTCCAGGTGTCACCGCTTGAATTCGACCAGGTCGAAGTCATTGCGGGTGCTGCCACGGCATTTGCCTCCGGTGGCGCCGCCGCCGGTTTGGTGAACCTGCTTTCCCGCCGGCCAGAGCGCGATCAAGCCCGTTTCGGCGTCAATCAATCCTCCGAGAAGGGTGGCGAAGTCCTCTTTTGGGGCTCCCGTCGCCAGTCGCCGACGATCTCGGCGAGCGTATTCGCCGATTTACACCAGCAGCGCCTAGTCGATTCGGACGACGACGCCTGGGGCGAGTTTCCTCGAGCGATTCGGTTGTCGGTCCGGCCGCGGATCTATTTCGACCGACCGAACGGCGACGGTTTGATGGTGACCCTGGGTGCAATGTCGGAAGACCGAACCGGTGGTTTCCTGCTCACCAACAGCGGGGCAGATCTTTATCGCGAGGAACGCCGGACCCACCGCTTCGATGGGGGCGTGATCGGTCGTCGGAGCCTCGGCAACCGGGGGACCCTCGAGTTCAAGGCGTCGGCCGTTACCCAATCCATACGAGCTGCCTTTGGCGAGATCCTGGAGCGCGATCGCCGGTCGACGCTGTTCGCCGAACTGACCTACCATAACGATCTCGGCCCGGTCGACCTCCTCGCCGGCGCCGGCTACCTCCGCGAGACCCTTCGCGAACGGGATTTTTCGGCTTTTGACTTCACCCACGACGTCCCGGCCGTCTTCGGCACGGTGACGAAGATCCTGACCGAACAACTCACGGCAACGGTCGCTGGCCGGTGCGACTATCACAACATTCACGGGTCGCAGTGCGTCCCGCGGGTCGACCTCCTCTTTCGGCCGACCCAACAACTCGAGATCCGCGCCCATGGTGCCGCCGGCTACAATCCGGGAACTCCATTCGCCGACTTGGCCGAGACCCTCGGCTTGCATGCGATGATTCCCGTGGGCACGAAGGCTGAAAAGACCCAATCGTCTGGATTCGACATCCAATGGCGGTTGCAACGCTTCACGGTGGCTGGGTCAATGGCCTACACCCGAATCTGGTCTCCGATTCGGGCGATCCCGTTTCTGGGTGACTCGGCCTTTCGCCTCCGCCTGGTAAACGTGGCGGAGCCGACCCGGGTGGCATCGGCCGAGCTTCGGGTCGAGTATCGGAAGGACCCGATCGCACTAGAGTCGTTCGTCGGGCTAACCCGGGCCACCGAAGGCGTTCCCGGGGGATCGACGCGCCGGGATGCCGACCTGACACCGCGCCAAACCCTCGGAGCGTCACTGCTGTGGCGAGCGCCGGCTGGTACTGGGACCACGGTAAGCTTCGACGCGCTCTATGTCGGTTCCCAAACCGTGACCGACAACCCGTTCCTGACCAAGACCGCAGGCTATGGCATCATAAACGGGGTGGTGTCTCAACGATCGGGGCGCGCTCGCCTCTATCTCAGTGCCGAGAACGTGATGGATGTTCGGTTGGCCGACTACCACCCGGTGTTCTTCGCGACTCCACTGGCTGGAGGGCGGCGCACCCCGTCGCCCTGGGCGCCCCTCCGGGGCCGGGTGATCAGTCTCGGGGCGCTGGTCGACTGGTGAGGGCTAGCGGGCTCGCTTCTCGAGTTCCTTCCTGGCCTCCAGATGATTCCCATCCGCTGCCCGTTTGAGCCAGCGTAGTCCCTCTTCGTCTGATCTTCGCACGCCCTCACCCTGGAAATAGATCAACGCAAGCCGGTACTCGGCTTCATGGCTCGGATTGTCGCCCGACGCCGCCCGCTCGTACCAGTGTCGGGAGGCCGAGTCGCTTCGAATCGTCCGGTTGCTACTCCGGTTATAGATCGCGGCGAGCTTCAGCTGACTCGCTCGATCCCCATTGGTGCCGCCGCGAAGGTACCAGTCGAGCGCCTTTGCTTCGCTCCTTGCCGTGCCGAGCCCCAATTCGAATCGCTGCGCGATGATCGGATAGGCCGGCCGATGATTGTTGTTGGCCGCGTCGAGGTACAATTTGGTCGCTCCGGACGGATCGGACGCCTCGAGTCGTTTTGCCATCCAAAACTGGGCCTCGGCATCGTTGCCGCGGGCTGCTTGTTCGAAGAAGGGTACCGCCCGCTCAGGGTCGGGTCCATCAGCCAGAATTTGGCCGGCATAGCGGCTCGAGCGGACGTTGCCTGCCTTGGCCTCCGCCTCGCAAATAGGGACGGCCCTCTCAAACTCCCGACGCTCGTACAACGCGGCGCAGCTGGGTGGGGCCACCACCGAGCCGGTGGCCGAGTCGGGCTTGGAGATGCCAACGCCTGAAGGGTTGGCCCCCGACGCCGACGTATCGGGTCGGGGCCGGTTCGGTGGAGGGGGCCCGATCGGAGTGGTGCGGGTAGTCGCCGCCGGACCCGGCTCCGGAGGCGTGTTAATTCGGACCGTGTCTCGAATCACCGTTGGGCTCCCCGGCGCCGGCACTGGACCGCGCCATTGATTCATGGCCACGACGACGATGAGGATGGTGGCGAGCGCGGCACCGATCCATGGGGTCCATTGGGTCGGCCGAATAGCGGGGATCGGCACGGGCCCGGGCTCGGCCGACGGTCCGATGAAGGCCGGGTTCTTGAGAGCCGCCGCGAAGTCTTTGATCGAATCGAACCGGTTCTTGGCGCTCTTTTGCATCGCGCGATGGAGTGCGGCCGCGATGTGGAGCGGCAGATCCTCAACCAGCGTCGCCAGGGGTGGCGGCTGATCGAGCAACTGTTTCGCGATGATCGCCCGAGCCGTCTCGCCATCGAACGGGGCTCGGCCGGCCAACATCTGATAGGCCACTACCGCAAGAGAGTACTGGTCGCTGCGTTGATCGATGTTGGGTTCACCGCTGGCCTGTTCCGGACTCATGTACTGCGGCGTTCCGACGACCACCCCGGTGCCGGTGAGCGCTTTGTCGCCCGTATCGATGGCTTTCGCGATTCCAAAATCCATCAGCCTGACATGTCGGTCGGGGCCCTCGAGCATGATATTCTCGGGCTTGATATCCCGATGCACGACATTGGCCTGATGGGTGACCCACAGCGCGTTGGCGGCCTCGAGGACGATGCGCTGGACTTCTTCGATCGGGAGCCGGCGCTGCCGCTGCAGAACCGCCTTGAGACTCTCGCCCTGAATCAGCGGCATCAGGATGTAGCAGATTCCATCCGACTCGCCGACATCGTACACCGGCACGATGGCGGGGTGCTGGAGCGCGGCCACCGCAAGGGCTTCGCGACGGAATCGCTCGAGCAGCGCCGGGGTCAGGATCAAGTCGGGGCGGAGAACTTTGATGGCGAGTTCCCGCTTCAGCTTGAGGTCGCGAATCGCGAAGACTTCGGCGTAGCCCCCGCGGCCGATCAGCCGGCCGAGTTCGAAGTTAGACCCCAGGGCCTGCCGGAGCCGTTCGGGGGCATGCTCGTAGCTGGTCGAACGCAACGGTCCGGCCGGAATGGCCGACGTCTCCCCGATCACCTGGGTCGTCGTCGGGGACCCACAGTGCGCACAGTACGCCGCGTCGCTGGGTAGGGGGGTCTCGCAGGTGGGGCAGTTCAAGGACGGCGGCGCTTGGCCACCTCCTTCTTGGCGTCCTCATGCCCTTGAGCCGCAGCCTTTTCGAGCCATTGCAGACCGACCCCTTCGTCTTTCGGAATGCCGCCGCGGCCCCGAACGTACATCATGCCCAGCTGGTACTCAGCACCTGGGTGATCAAGCTGAGCCGCCTTACTGAACCATTGGGCGGCTTCTTCCTCGCTCTTGTCGACCCCCCGTCCCCGCAGGAACATCTCGCCCAGGTTGTACTGGGCCGCCCGTTCCCCGTTGTCGGCGGCCTTCCGGTACCACACCGCGGCTTCCTTGTCGTTCCGCTTGACACCGAGACCTTGCTCGTAGCGCTCAGCCAACAGCGGCCAAGCGGCTTCCACGTTTCCCTCGGCGGCTTTCCGCATCTGGTTGGTGGCCTCGACATCGTTCTGAATGACCCCGGTGCCGGCTCCGTACATGAGGGCAAGACGGTACGACGCCTGGACATCACCGCCCGCGCTGGATTTCCGATACCAGGCCGCGGCCGCTGAGTCGGAGGCGGCTACGCCGCTTCCCCGCTGAAACAACCCGCCAAGGATCCGACTTGCCGCCGCGTTGCCACCCTCGGCTTCCGCAGTACACAACCTGAGGGCCTCAGCCCACTTCTTGGAGGCGCTCGCCGCTTGGCAACTCGCCGATCCTACGGCCAGCGTCGGGGCCGGGGCTTGGGCTCCCGAGGAAGCCGAGGGGTTGGCGGGGCCAGCTCCAGGTGCTCGTCGGTTCGGCGGCGCGGGAGTAGGCGGACCGCCTGAGGCCGGCGGCTTGGTGGCCACCGGCCTGGCGGAATCCCGGATCGGTGCGGCGGTGGTTGGCGGTGCGACCGGCGTGACCGCCACGGGGACGGGCGCCGGCGGGATCACCGGTCCACGGTCCCGAATCGTGGACCAGAGAGCGACAGCCGTCGCGGTGACGGCCACCGCGCCTAACGCTCCGACGAGAAGCCGCCGTTGGCGGACGGGCCCGGCTGGCGTCGTCGCGGCGGTCGCAGCACCGACGGTTGGGGTGGACACCGACGGACGCGGCGTGATCGATGAAACCGCGCTTTCCGGCGGCCAGGCATCCGAGCCGGAAATCGCTTCCCGAAAGGCCTCCATTGAGGGGAACCGGGCCTTCGGATCCTTGGACAAGGCGCGATCGACCGCGAAGGCCATCGCAGCTGGGACGTCGGGAACCAAGTCACGGAGGCTCTTGGGAACGCCGACCATCTGCTGAAACAAGACGGCCCGCGTCGATTCGCCGTCGAACGGGAGCGATCCCGTGATCATCTGGAACCCGACCACGGCCAGGGAGTATTGGTCGCTCCGATTGTCGAGGTGGGGATCGCCGCTGGCCTGTTCCGGACTCATGTAGTGAGGAGTCCCGACCAGCATACCGGTGCTGGTGAGCCCGGGAGTGCCGTCAGTGTGATCGATGGCCTTGGCGATCCCGAAGTCCATCAACTGGACTCGGCGCGCCTTACCCTCGAGCATGATGTTCTCGGGTTTGATGTCTCGATGGATGACACCGGCTTCATGGGCCGCGCCGAGGGCATCCGAGGCCTCGAGGAGGATGCGGGAGGCCTCCCGAACCGGTCGGGGCCCCTCCCGCATCAACAGCGCCCGAAGGCTCTCGCCTTGGATCAGCGGCATCAGAATGTAAGCGATGCCTTCTGCCTCGCCGATGTCGTAGATCGGGACGATATGCGGATGCCGCAGCGCCGCGACCGTTTCGGCTTCGCGCCGGAACCGGGCCAGCAGGGCCTCGGAAATCACCAAATCCGGCCGAAGGGCCTTCAACGCGAGGTCTCGCTTCAGCCGACGGTCGTGGACCAGAAACACTTCGGCAAAGCCACCCCGGCCGATCAGCTTGCCGAGGTCGTAGTTGCTACCGAGGGCGCGCTGAAGCCGGTTGAGATCTGGGGACGGAATTCGATCTGAACTGTACTGGCGAATTTCCCCGGTGGCTTTGTCAATCGAATGCGGCGTGGCCGCTCCGCACATCATGCAGAACGCCGCTTCGGCCGGGAGGGGAGTGGCGCAGGACGGGCACGCCTTGGTGACGGAACTCACGGCACAAGTTTCCAAGGAAAACGAGAGTTAGGCAAGTGCCCGGCTCCTCCAACCGACCACCCGGATCGATCGGGAAATCGGTTGATTCGCCTCAACCCCTTGTTGGGGTTATATTTACGGGCTACCAATCACTAGTCACTTTCAACGGTAACACCAGTATGGCAATCATTGCGAGCAATATGCGGCGGGGAATGACGCTCATGTTCAATGGCGAACCCTGCCGAGTCCTAGATTTCCACCATCATACGCCGGGTAACCTCCGGGCGTTGGTCCAAGCGAAGCTCCGCAAACTCAGGACCGGGATCCAGTTTGAGCATCGGTTTCGGGCAACCGACAGCCTCGAAATTGCCAGCATGGAGACCCACGACTTGGACTTCATGTATCGGGCCGGGACGACGTACCACTTCATGAACTCGGAGAGCTTCGATCAGCTGGAAGTCGAAGAAGATGACTTGGGCGACACGGCGAAGTGGATGACGGAGGGCATGAAGATCGTGGCCGAGTTCTTCGAGGGGCGCCCGATCGGGATTCAGATGCCGTCGGCGTTGACGCTCGAGGTCATGGACACGGCCCCGGTGATGAAAACGGCGACCAAGACCGCGTCATCGAAGCCGGCGGTGCTCAACAACGGCATCACGGTCAACGTGCCGGAGTTCATTCAGACCGGAGAACGGATCCGAGTGAATCCGGAAACCGGAGAATATCTCGACCGCGCCAAAGACTGACCCGGTCCTAGGGTGAGTGACCTTAAGGGGGCGCCTCGGTGAGGCGCCCCCTTTTTCGATGCCTTGACAGTCTAGGTGTGATGTTGTTCCTTCTTGTTACATAGATTAACAAGGTATCTATGGACCGCTCATCGCCTGGGGATCTGATTCAGGGCACCCTCGACGTCCTGATCTTGAAGACCCTCTCCTGGGGCCCGCGCCACGGATATGCGGTTGCCCGCTGGCTCGAGGACACGACTGACGAAGCGTTGGCCATCGAGGAAGGGTCGCTGTACCCGGCCTTGTACCGGATGGAACGCAAGGGCTGGATTGAGGCCGAGTGGGGGACGTCGGAACTGGGCCGGAAGGCCAAGTTCTATGCGCTGACGTCCACTGGCCGAGTTCGCCTCGCCCATGAAGTCTTGGCCTGGCAACGATTGAGTTCGGCGGTGACGAAGGTGCTCGAAGTGAACCGGGCCATGGCCGGCTAATGCTGCGATTCGGGCGTCGGCTGCGCGAATTCTGGTGGCACCCGTCGGTGGACCGGGAGGTTACCGACGAGCTCGATTTCCATGTTGAGATGAGGACGCGCGAACTGGTGACCAAGGGAATGGACCCGGACGCGGCTCGGGCCGAGGCTACCCGGCGCCTTGGCGACGCGGGATCGATGAAGGGGCACCTGACTAAACTTGGGAAGGAGCGCGATCGGACCATGGGCCGCTCGGAGCGGTGGGGGGAGCTCGGGCACGACCTGCGGTTCGGTTTCCGGACCCTGGCCCGGCAGCCGGGTTTCGCGTTGGTGGCGATGGCGACGCTTGCTCTTGGTATCGGCGCGACGACATCGATCTTCAGCGTTCTCAATACCGTGGTTCTGCGCCCCCTGCCGGTTCCGGACGCGGCGCAGGTCGTCGCCGTGTCCGAAGGGTGGCGGGGCGGTGCGGGCGGAGATGTGTCGATTGGGAACTTCGAAGATTTTTTTCGAAGCCAGCACACGTTCACTGCCCTCGGCAGCCGATTCGGGGAGAACTACATCCTGACCGGAGCCGATCGTCCCGAACGGCTGGTCGGGGCTCGGGTTACCGCTTCCTACTTTCGCGTGATGGGTGTCACGCCGCTTCACGGGCGGGTGTTCAGCGAGGAGGAGGATTCACCGGGCCAACCGCGGACCGTGGTCTTGTCCCACCGCCTTTGGACCCGGCGCTTTGGTGCCAATCCGTCGGTGATCGGCCAAACCCTGCTTTTGAACACGGTTCCGCACGATGTCCTTGGCGTCATGCCTCGGGTATTCGACCGTTTGGGAGAGGCCGATGAGTTGTGGACCCCGGCGGCGTTCACGCCCCAGCAGCGGGCCGAGCACGACGGACATTTCCTGTCGGTGTACGGCCGTCTCAAGCCCGGGGTAACGCCGGCCCAAGCCGCGGCCGATCTGGCCCCGATCGCAGCCCGGCTTCGGGAATCCTATCCGGATGCGAACCACAGCCTGAGCGCTTTTGTCGTGCCGATGCTTGAAGCGGTCGTCGGAGATATCCGCGGCCGGATCGTCGTGCTGTTCGGGGCCGTGTCGCTGGTCTTGCTGATCGGATGCGTCAACGTCGCGAACCTGCTGTTGGCTCGGGGGGCCGGTCGTACCCGGGAACTGGCGGTGCGGGCCGCGCTCGGGGCTGGTCGCGGTCGAATTGTCCGCCAGCTCTTCACCGAGAACCTGGTGTTGGCGTTGGGTGCCTCCGGACTGGGGATCGGTTTGGCGTTGGTCGGGGTTCGGCTGATTTCCGCGGCGGCGCCCGATAACGTTCCTCGGTTGGATGACCTGCGGCTCGATCTGGCGGGCATCGGGTTTGCCGTGACGGCGGCGCTGGTATCGTCTCTCTTCTTCGGGCTCCTGCCTGCGGTCCGGACGGCCCGAGCGGATCTTTTCGCCGCGCTCCGCGAGGGCTCCCGTGGGGCGAGCGGGCGGAGCCGCGACTGGCTCAAACAGGGGCTGGTGGCGACCGAGGTCGGGCTCGCCATGCTGTTGCTGGTCGGGGCCGGCCTGCTGATTCGGACGGCGATTCACTTGGGTCGGGTCGATCCGGGGTTTGATCCGGCCGGTGTCTTGTCGGCGCGGGTGAGCTTGCCTTTGGTGGGCTACGAAGATGCGGCCCGGGTCACCGCCACCTTCACCCGCATCGAGGAGGAGCTGAACCGTCGTCCTGGGGTTGTCTTGGCGGCCCTGGTGTCGCAGGTGCCGATGGGGCCTGGCGGCGGAGGGAACGGGCTGATCCCGGAGGGCAAAACGCTCGAGGGGCGGAATGCCATTATGTCCCGGCTCCGGATGGTCACCCCCGGCTACCTCGGGACGATGCGGATCCCGCTCAAGCGGGGTCGCTACTTCTCCGCCGATGACCGGCGGGGGTGGCCGTTGGTGATGATCATCAACGAAACTCTGGCGCAGACGGCCTTTCCGGGCCAGGACCCGATTGGACGGCGGATGGCCTGCTGTGAGGCCAACGACTCGGCTGGGGCCGGAGCCTGGAAGGAGATCGTCGGCGTGGTCGGCGATGTCCGCTCGGCTGGGCTGACGAACGAGGCCGAGGCCGAATTCTACCTGCCGATGGAGCAGGTGCCGCCGGACGCCTGGAACTGGGTCCAGCGCACCATGACGATTGCGGTTCGGACCGCCGGAGATCCGGCCGGCGCCACCCCGATACTGGCCGACGCGGTCCGGGCGGCCGATCCGTCGGTTCCAATCTTTCAGGTGGCGACGATGGATCAACGGATCGGCCGGTCGCTGGCGGAGTCACGGTTCAATACTCAGTTGCTGACGGTTTTGGGGGGCCTCGGGCTCGGGCTGGTCGTCGTCGGCATCTACGGCGTGATCGCCTTCTTCGTGGCGCGGCGGACCCGGGAGATCGGCATTCGGGCGGCGTTGGGAGCCTCCCGGGCCTCGATTCGTGGTATGGTGGTTCGCGAGGGCTTGGTCCCGGTGTTGGCTGGCGTGGGGCTCGGAACGGTCGCCTCCCTGGCAGTGATGCGGCTTTTGGCCGGGCAGCTGCGCGGCGTGTCGGCCACTGATCCGGTCACCATCCTGGTCGTTGCCGCATGCTTGGTGGCCGTGGCCACCGGCGCCATGCTGATTCCGGCGATGACCGCGACCCGAATCGATGCGACCGTGGCAATGCGCGAGGAATAGCGGACTCGACGTTCGGGTGGCTAAGGCGTTAGCATCCAGCATGTTCTCGGTCCTCTTGCTGCTCCAGATCGCCGCGGCCGCGCCGGTTCGCGACAGCATCCCGTTTGGTCGCTTGGTCGGGCAGCTGTCGGAGTCGGGCGGCTACTTCGACACCGACAACCTGATCTCCAATGAATCGTCCTATCTCCACGTCATCGGCTCGATCAAGGCCCTTGGTGAGCGCGGCGGCGCGTACCTTGGCGTCGGTCCCGATCAGAACTTCTCATATATCGTGGCGGGCCGTCCGTCGATTGCGTTTATCGTCGATCTCCGGCGAGACAACCTCCTGCTTCACCTGCTTTTCAAGTCAGTGTTCGAGACGGCCAAGAACCGGCTCGACTTCCTCTGTCTGTTGCTGGGCCGACAACCGCCGAGCGATCTGGCCCCGTGGACCAACCGTTCGCTGACCGACCTGCTCGATTACGTCGACCGAGTTCCGCCCGATTCATCCCGCCATCGCCGAACGAGTTCCGGGCTGATCGAGCGAATCAGCGGGTACGGGCTGCCGCTCCGCCCAATCGACTTGAGCACGATCCGGCGGTTCCACGACGAGTTCATGCGGAACGGGTCGGCTCTTCGTTTCACGACCTACGGCCGCGGACCGCGATCCTACTACCCGACGATTCGGCAGCTGTATCTGGAAAAGGACTTGGCGGGCAAGGAAGCGAGCTTCCTGGCGCGGGATGAGGACTTTCGTTTTCTCCAGGAGCTCGAGCGACGGGGCCGGGTGATTCCGGTGGTTGGAGACTTCGGCGGTGCGACGGCCTTCCGGCGGATTGGGAAATTCCTGACCGACCGAAACGAGAAGGTTTCCCTGTTCTATTCTTCGAACGTCGAGTTCTACATTTTCCGGCAGCAGGCGTTTCGCCGATACGCCGCCAACGTTCGGGCCCTTCCATGGGCCCCAAAAGGGCTGGTGATCCGGAGCTACTTTGGCGGCGTGATGGGGCAAGTGCATCCGCAAGCCCGGCCAGGCTACGCGAGCGTCCAATTGCTTCAGACGGCCGCGAGCTTCTTGAAACGAACGGCTCAGCCCGACCGTGTCTCGTATTGGGACCTGGTCACCCTGGATGCGGTGGCGCTCAAGCCCTAATCAGATCTTGAGAATCCAGCCGCGGCGTTCGAACACCAGCAAGATCAGATACCAGACCAAGACGAAGGACACCGCAAACAGGAGCGAGGCGTCGATCGGCGCCAGCCACGAGGCAAAGCCTCGCTCGAAAATCGCTTCCTTGACTGAGACCGACCCGGTGGTCCCATGGACCTGGAGCAATCCCAGGGTTCGGGCCATCGCGCCGGAGCCGAGAAAGGCCGCGAGTGGGTTCTGCCCGTAGGTCACCAACGGACGGGTCCACCCACGCACTCGCCGGATCTCGATGAGCCAGCTGGCCGTGGCCAACACCAACATCGCGACGCCCGCCGAGAACACGACATAGGAACTGGTCCAGAGATTCTTGTTGATGGGGAAGACCCAGTTCCAGGCGAGGCCGGCCGCCGTCAGCACGGCCCCTGAGGCAAACAATCCGTTGAGCTTGTCAGGCAGCGGGTTTGGGCGGTTCATCCACCGACCGGTCAGGATGCCAAGCAAACTGGTGACCACGGCTGGGATGGTCGACAGCGGCCCCTCGGGATCCCAGGTCTTGGTGGCGCTCCAGAGGTGACCCTCGAGGAGGAGGCGGTCCACGTACGCCGCCAAAGTCTGGTCCGGAATGTCGAGGGTCGGCGCGACTTGGCCCGGAACCGGAATCAAGGTCATCGCGGCCCAATATCCCAACAACAGGACGACGCCGATCAGGGCGACGGCGCGGTTCGACCGGCGCCAGGCCACCAAGGCCCCGATGGCGTAACAGACCCCGATCCGTTGGAGGACACCGGGAATCCGGATTTCGGTGAATCGGGTCAGCGGAAAGAACGGAAAGGTGGTAAGAACCAGGCCGCAGAGTACGATCAACGCCCCCCGTCGGAGGACCTGAAGCCGGATCACCCGATCGCCGGCACCCGCGGCCGCCCGTCGGTCGAGCGACAGTTCGGTCGTGATCCCGACGATAAACAGGAAAAACGGGAAGATCAGATCCGTCGGAGTCCAGCCATGCCAGGGCGCATGTTCGAGGGGCGGATAGATGGCGCTCCAGGTGCCCGGATTGTTGACCAGGAGCATGCTCGCCACCGTGAGCCCCCGAACCGCGTCA
>JAYTTT010000332.1:0-5766 GCA_043744895.1 Gemmatimonadota bacterium
CGCCCGGCTCGGCCCGATCGGGACGGCGATGCCTCGGGGGCGGGCCATCGGGATGCACCGAGAAGCTCAGGAACACCCGGGCCGCTTCCCGCCGATCCTTTCGCCGTACCCACGGTCGGACCCACGTGGCGATGGCCGCGACCACCTCACTGGGCGCCCGGGCATAGCCGGCGTGAACCCGAAGTCCGCTCCGCGGTTTGAACGACAGCATGACCCGGCGGTTCTGATGAAGGACGATCGGAATCGAACCGGGAACCCCGAGTGCCCTGAGCTCGGCGACGAGATCCCGGGGCGCCGCAAAGTCGAGCCGAAGTTGAGCGGTCATCGCCCTCGGCGAGGAAACCGAACCGGCGGGCCCGGCTCAAAGGTCCGGCGGTCCGGGTTCCAGCCGTGATGCCGAACCGCGATCGTCCGGTCGTCGGCGTCGATGACGTTGAACGCCGAGGGCCGATGGCCCCGGGTCCGGCTGGTGTGGGTACCGGCCGTCGCCACCACCATTCCGCCTAACGCCTCGGCGCCCTCCTGGTGGTCGTGGCCGCAGAGGACGAGGTCCGCACCGGTCGCGACCAGGGCGTCCTGAGCCCATCGCCAGTGGGCCAAGCCCAGGCGGCGAGAAATCCGGCCCCGGAGGACGTTGTGATGGAGAACCACCACCTTGAGCACGTCGGCGCCGGTCGTCAATCGGGCCGCGACCCGCGCCGCTTCGGCCCGCGGCAGATGCCCTTTGACCGCGGGATCCCGCCAGAACTTCCAGGTCATCGAGCCGAACGCAACGCCATGGCTGGTCAAGGCCGAGGCCACCAGCAGGCCCGGCAACTCGAGCGTCGGAGACAGATCCGCCCCGAAGTAGCGGCGATACTTGACCGTCAGCCGGTCGGTGCCCAGCAGACCAAACGGGGATTCCCACCACGCCACATCGTGATTCCCGGGAATGACGTGGACCGGCGCCGTCAGTCGAAGGCGCTCGACGAACGCGAGCGCCCGCTGGAATTCACCGTGGCGTCCCCGCTGGGTCAGGTCGCCGGAGATGACAATGACGGCCGGTGCAAGGGACGGAACCAGCGACTCGAGGGCGGTGATCTGCTCCAGATCGACGTCCCGGCCAAAGTGGGTATCCGATAAATGGACGAGAGTCGTCACCCTACCAAATCACCCTGACCCGATAGGTGAGCGCCGCCTCGCCATGGGCCGGCACCTTGACCCGGAACCGGGTGATCGTGCTCGACACCTTTTCGGCCGGCAAAGAACTGGAGGTCACCGCCCACTCGCCCCCTCGCTGCTCGAGCACGTCGACGGTGGCGGCCGAGTCTTTGGCGTTGGCGATCGTCACGGTATAGGTGGCCGTGGCCACCGTCCGCTTGGCTTCGGGGTGGGTTTCGTAGGTCGTCTGTAAGCGCCGGGCGGTCAGATCGAACGCGGTCCCGGCATCGAGCCGAAGGTCCTGGCCGGCCGCGGTGTGACCGATCGAGGACTCCCCGACCAACTGCGGGCGCCCCGACGTGTCTCGCTCATAGAGGCGCACCGTCCCGCCGGGAACCGGCCGGTCGCCGAATTCGGTCTTGGCCACCCGCTTGATGAGGTAGGTGACACTGACCGGCTCGGCTTGCTCGTCGCCGTACTGCGGCAGGCCCCCCCAGTAGGGAAGTTGCCCCCGAACGGTGAAGGTCCGCTCGAACGGCGTATTGGCCGGTTCGAAGAGCGCCGCCGAGGTTTCGACCCCGGGATTCAGGGCAAACCGTCCCGGCAGCGTGTACAGATGAGCCTCACCCACCTGCTGTTCCCCGGCGGCGTCCATCGCCATCGGGGCGGCGGTCACCATCGCTTCCCGGCGGAACCCCTGGGCCTTCGGCGCCGACCCCACGGTGCCGGCCAGGAGCTGGACTTCGACTGAATCGGCCCGGAGGGTCCCGACCGCGATCGTGGCGTGCCCCGCAACCCTGGCGGTGCCCTTTCCTAAGGTGATGGCGTAGTCCGCGCTCCACGACGCCCCGCCGGAAAAGAAGCCGAGTCCGAGACTCGTCCGGGCCTTGTCGCTCTTAACGCCGACCACCAGGCTCGACTGGGCCGGCACCAGCTCCGCGGGGAACAGGGCAACGCCGGGCCGCTGGAAGGTCACCCGCCCGTCGGTGAGCCGATACCGTTCCGGATCGACCGCCATCACCTCGGCCGACACGGTTTCCGGAACCCCGTTGGCGCCCCGCGTGGCGAAGGTGAGCTGGCGACCGACCGACCGGCGGAGCGCGTTCGCTTCGTCCTGCGCGGCATCGTAGCTCGCCCCCACGATGGCGACCCCGGAATCCAGCGCAAATAATGATCCGAGGTCGAACGACCCCAACATCAGCTGATGGGCGGACAGCCCGACCGGAACCCGCACCGGCACCGTCCGCCGTTGCAGGACCCGGCCATCGTTGTAGATCGTGACACTCGTTTGTGCTTCGGCCGCGACTCCTCCAAGCACGAGGAGAGAGGCGATAACGCCTAACGACTTCATCGGAGCTCCTTCGGCAGGTATTCCTCGAGCATGCGGGACACGAACCGGCGAACGATCACGTAGACCAGCAGGACCGAGGCGGCCGCAAAGATCCGTTGGGTCAGGCTCGGCGGGGTGGTCCAGAGGAGCCACGCCGCGAGGAGCGCCGCCGTCACGATGCCATAGCGCTGCCCGGTGCGTGCCGCCCGGCGACGACGCTCTTCTTTGCAGACGTGACAGTAGTCACCCCACGCCAGACCCGGCTCGCGCCGGTCACACTGGACGCAGGGAACCGGTTCAGCCGCGAGCCCGAGCCGCGACGTGCTCGCCAAATTGTTGAGTCGAAGCATGGCCACCGAGATCCTTGGTCCGGACTTGGTCTGTCACGATCGTATCGACGAGGGCCCGCCGGAGCCGGGTCCCGGCGTCGGTCTCGCCCAGGTGCTCGAGCATCATCGCCGCGGCGAACATCAGCGCCGCCGGGTTGGCCAAGCCCTTCCCGGCAATGTCCGGGGCGCTCCCATGGACGGCCTCAAAGATCGAGGCGGTGGTCCCGATATTGGCGCCCGGCGCTAACCCCAAGCCGCCGACCAAACCCGAAATCTCGTCGCTCAGGATATCGCCGAACAGATTGGTCGTCACGATGATATCAAACTGCTCCGGTCGCACCACCAGTTGCATGGCGCAGTTGTCCACGATCATGTCGTTCGACTCAACCCGGCCTCGATACTCAGCCGCCACCCCATGCCCGACCTCCAGGAACAATCCACTCACCATCTTGAGGATGTTGGCCTTGTGGACGATGGTGACCTTTTTCCGCCCGGTCCGAAGGGCATACTCGAAGGCATAGCGGACGATCCGCTCGCATCCGTGCCGGGTCGTGACCCCGGTGGTCACCCCGGCCGCGTGCGGATCGTCGTGGGTCGCGATCCAGTGCTCGATCCCGGTATAAAACCCTTCAAGGTTCTCGCGGACCAGGACGATGTCGATGTTGTCGTATCGGCCGGGCAGAATGGTCTTGGCTGGGCGGACGTTGGCGTACAACTCAAACTCGCGCCGGAGGGCCACGTTTACCGACCGGTATCCCGGCCCCGAGGGGGTAGTCAACGGCCCCTTCAGCGCCACCCGCCGTTTCCGAATGCTCTCCAGCGTGGCATCGGGTACCGGCGTGCCGGTGGCCGCGATGGCGGCCATGCCGCCCAGTTGGTGGTCCCACGCAAACTTGACCCCGGTTGCCTCGACCGCCTTGACCGTCACTTCACTGATTTCCGGCCCGATTCCGTCGCCCGGAATCAGGGTCACCTCATACGTCATGACTCGCCCTCGACCGGGAAAATCGTCTTCACCGCCTTGCCTAACACTTGCTCGGGCGTGCCGCCGCTCCCTTTGGCCACCGAACGCCAGACCACCTTGCCGGTCCGGACGTCCGCCAACAAAATGGCGATGGTGACCGACAACTCGCCCGTGGTGTCGGGTTTGAACACGACCGAAGCCGGGATCATCGCGTAGCGCGAGCCGCCGGCCACCGCAAGCAGCCGGCGGAGATTGGAGCGGAGCGGGTCGGGCACCGAACTGATGCCCCAACTCCGCATGATCGACTGGCCCATCTGATCGGGGTCCGGCATCAAGCCGCCGGCCCGCCGCGAGATCCGCCGCAGCTCTTGAGGCGGAATCCACTTCACCTCGGGCGCCCGTGACGTCGCCCCATCGAACAACAGCGAGTCAACCCACTTGGCCAAGGCCGGTTTCGGGAGTGTAAAGGTGCCGGGAGGCACCTCAGGCTCGATAATGACCATGTTGACGGGAACGATCGCGACGCCCTGGCCGGCCACCGCGTTGACGACCAGCGGCTGAGTGACCGGCTTCTTTTGGGCGGACCCGGCCCGGGCGGCGGCCAGCGAGGCCACCAGCGTGAGGACGGCGAACACGTTGCGGTTTCTAGACATAGCAGCAGTAATCCTAACGGAGTCGACCTGAAAAGACGACTCGCCGCTGCCTCGGCAACACACCGATCTGTCGGCTACCGCTCCAACGCCAAGCCGCCGTCGACCTGGATGACTTGGCCGGTCACGTGCCGGGCCTCGTCCGAGCAGAGAAAGGACACCACATGGGCCACATCTTCCGGATCGGCCAGCCGGCCTAACACGGTGCTCGATTTGGCTCGCTCGATCACCTCGGGAGGCAGTTGCTGAAGCCGCTCAGTCCGGACGAACCCCGGCGCCACAGCGTTGACGTTGATGTTGCTCGGTCCAAGCTCCACCGCCGCGGCCCGCGTCAGCCCCTCAAGTCCCGACTTACTGGCCGCGTAGCTGGTGACCCCAAACCCCGGTCGAGTGGCCTGATGCGAACTGATGTTGACGATCTTACCCCACCGCTGGCGCCGAAAGATCGGTGCCGCCGCCGCGATGCAATTGTTGGCCCCGATCAGGTTGGTCATGATGACGTCGTTCCAGTCCGCCTCGGTCAACCGCCATTGGGCTCCGTCGATCGCAATGCCGGCGTTGTTGACCAAGTAATGAACCGTCCCAAACTTTTCCTTGACGGCCTCGAAAAACCGGATCACGTGCTCCCGATCCCGGACATCACAGGTGTCAGCCAGCACCCTGGCACCCATCGACGCCAGGATGGTTTCGGTCAACAGGGCCATCTCCCGGACGTCACGACCCGGCAAGTTGACGAAGCAGAACGCCACGTTGCACCCGAGCCGGCCGAATTCGAGGGCGATGGCCCGCCCCAAGCCAGTGGCGCCGCCGGTCACCACCACGGTCTTCCCCCGAAAACCGGCCGGCACCACCGCCTGCGCCTCCGGCATCACGGCCGACCGCGCCCGGCCCGCCGCCTGCCAACTAGGCGATTTCCCAAATTCAGAAAATGGCATCTGGCGCGAAGCTATCGAGCGGGGTCGAATCTCGCAAGCTCGGCACTCGGCACTAGCGGCACTAGGGACTCGACCGACCGCCGAGTGCCGAGTGCCGAGCGCCGAGTGCCGAGATCGCCGAGATGGCAGCGGCCGCACCGAGGGCCCACGGGGCGCCGAGCCGTTGATACGCAGAGCCGTAGCCGAGGCCGAAGGCCAGGGCACCCAGACCGACCATCCCCTGATAGGCGCCGAAGGCCCGGCCTCGTTTGCTTGGGGCGACTCGGGCAACGGCGGTGCGTTCGGCGGGTTCAAGGAGGCCGCCGGCTAGGCCGTGGAGGAGGAAGAGGGCGACCGCTACCCTTGGTGAGAGGGCGCGGGAGAGGCCGAAGATGGTGCCGGCGTAGGCGAGGGTGCCGAGGACGAGGGAGGGGGTGAC
>JAYTTT010000333.1:0-5749 GCA_043744895.1 Gemmatimonadota bacterium
CCGCCCGGCCTGTTTGGGCTGTTCGTGCTAAGTTTTGGCTGGCTGGTCTCACTGGTATTGATTCCGATGTTGGCGCTGGTCCTGAAAGGGCTAGACCGGATGTTCCGGGTTGGCCACGGAGCCGGCCGCAACGCCGTGCTGTCGCTGTATATCTTCGCGGTCGTGCTGGCCTTTCGGGGCGATGACTCCTCGGCCATCTACTACATCATATCGACGATCCTGTTCCTGTTGCCGTTGGCCTGGTTTGGTCGAAGACCACCGCGTGCGGCCGAAGGTGAAACGGGCGAGGCAACCTGAGCCGAAACCTTTGAGCCGATCACACGTGGCGAGTTTGCTCGCCTTTGGCGCCAAGGGTCTGCTTGCCCTTGCCATTACCTACTGGCTCGCCAACGCCCTTTCGGTCGAGGACTTTGCTCTCTGGGCAACAGTGTTTTCGCTTGGCATGATCCTGAGCGTCGCCGATTTCGGCGTGGGGCAGCTCGTGCTGACGACCTTTCATGAACGGCCGCGGTCTGGGTCCGAAAACGTCCGGCTGCTTACCAACGCGGTGGCTGGAATGGCCCTCTTGAGCGGCGGGCTATTTGTCGTCGGCTGCGTCGCGATCGCATCGGGGCAGTGGCTCGGCGGAGTGCGGTGGAGCTACGTCGTCATGCTCCTGATCGTCGCCCGCCTCGTCTTTATCCCATATGGGGCGGTGCTGTCGGCGCATGAACGTTACCACGAGCGTCGAGTTATCGAGGCAGCTTCGTACGCCCTCGGAGCCGTCTTCATTTGGTGGAGCACTCGGACGGGGGCCAGCGTCGCGTTGATGCTCCTTGGCATGAATGCCTGCCTGACGCTTGGATCCCTGGTTACGGCCGGTCGCGCAGCTCAACTCGGCCTCGCTCGCGTCACGCCGGCTCTGGTAACCGGGCCGGACACCCGCGAGGTCTTTCGGGAATCCCTTCCGTACTTTGTGAATAATGTCAGCGGGCTCGCGATCTACGGCGGCTTCATTGCCATTTCGTCGATGCTCCTCGCGCCGGCGCAGACCGCGAAGCTTTCGTTGCTGCATAGCCTGGTCTTCATGCACCTGTTCCAGGTGTTCGAGCTGATCTTCCGTACGAGCCAAACGCGGCTCCGCGACGAGCGCCTGGTCGTGCGGCTTAAGGTCTTGGTGGCGGTCACGTATGCGGGCAGTGTCGTCGCTGTGGCGGGCGCGGGTCCGTGGTTGTTCAAGAGATTCGTCGCCAAGTATGACTATTCGGTGGGCGAGCTGATAGTGTATTTGACGTTTGGGTTTCTCGAGGTCTACTACCTGCTGCTGACGTCGAAGCTGCAAATGGAGAGCGCCCGGAAGCGCACGCTGCAGTCGATCTCCTTACTCAAGGCGGCTGGCTTCGCCGGAGCGGTGGGGGTAGCGGCGGTGGTCTGGCCGCAGCCAACGCTCCTTGCCTACTCGTGGGTATTGGTCGCTTTCTCGCTCGTCATGGCCTGCGCGATCACCGCGGTGATGAGGCCGGCGGCGTCCGAGTCGCTACCGGATGCCGGCCTCCGCTAGATAGCCTCGAAGGACCGCGACCTTCTGGTCGGGGGCGAAGCGGGCGCGGGCGCGAGCGAGGGCGTCACGCTGAAGCCGGTGACGGAGGGCTTCATTCGTTAGGGCGTCGGTGAGCGCCGTCGCGAGCGCTTGGGGGTCGCCCGGAGGTGCGTAGATCCCGCAATCGCCAACCACGGTCCGGACTGCTCCGACATCGCAGGTCACGACGCACGCACCGGACCCCATTGCCTCGGCGATCGCTACGCCGAACCCTTCGTAATGGGACGGCTGGACGTAGACCTCGCAGGTGCGGAGAAGCTCGATCTTCCGCTCCCGGCTCAGCGGCCCAAGGAGGGCGACGTCGGCCTCGATCGCCAACTCCTTGACGAGGGCCACGAGGTCGTCGGCCCCATCGCCGCGACTTCCGGCCAAGTTGAGCCGTACCGGTACACCGGCGTCCTTCAAGAGCCGGACGGCGCGAAGGAGTTCGGGAATGCCCTTGCGGATCAAATTCTGGCGACCGCTCCAGGCTAGCGTGAAGAGCTCCATCCGGCGCGAGGTCGCGGGTCCTTGGAGGTAGTCCGCGTGCGTCACACACGGATAGTGACGCGTGTTGGCGAGCGAGAAGTGGGCGGCGCACGCCTTCTGTTCGGCCTCGTCGATATAGAGGTTCAGGGTGGCGAGGCGGGCCGCGTTCTGAATGAGGGTCCGCTGCCAAAGCGGGCGGGCATGGAAGTCAGTCCCGTCATAGTTGGCTGGAAAGCGGAAATTGAAGACGCCCGTGATGACACATGGCTTAGCGCGAAGGCGACAAAGCGTCGCGGGCCACAGCGCATAGTTCCACCACCAAATAAACATGGCGTCGAAGGACGCCGGAATCTCGCGGTACTTCGTACAGATTACGACATCGTGCCCGAGTACCCGGAGCGCGTCGGTGTCTTGCTTGTAGTACTCGAAAGTCTCGAGGTGGGAACGGTCGTCGTTGCAGTAGAAGACAATCTTCGCCATTCAGGACCGGGCCTCGGCCGCGAATCCTCGCTCCGCTTCAACCATGGCGGTCACCGCGGGGCCGACCAGGCGGACCGAAGGGCGCCGATCATGCCTTCTCGGGCGAAGGCGATGGCCATCCCGATCAATAGGGCCACGAACCCGCCGAACACGGCCTTCACCACGAGTCGGCGGGATTGGCCGGTGGCCGCGAGGCGGGGCGTCTCGAGGATCGTCAGGACCGGAGTGTCGCGAACTTCCTTGATTCTCGCTTCTTCGCGTTTTTGGGTCAGCGCGGTGAAGACGGATTGTCGAAGCGTGATGTCCCGTTGCAGCCGATCTTGGGCAAAACGCAACTCCGGCGATCCGTCGATGGACCGGTTTCGTTGTAGAAAGGCCTGAAGGCGGTCCTCGGATTCCCGCAGGGCTCGCTCAGCCTCGCTGGCTTGGGTTTCCGCGAACTGCCGTTCGGCGGTGGCCTGGGATTTCCGGGTGCTCAGGTTGAACTGGTTCACGGCGGAAACGAGACGATCGGCGAGGGTGAGGGAGACGCTGGGCCATTCGGTCGTGATCGTGAGCCGGACGCCGGAGAGTTTCTTCTCCTCGTCGGCGGTGATTGCCTTTCGAAGGGCCGCCACCGTACGTTCGGTGCGTTCCGGCAACGGCAGTTCGGGCACATCAAACAGGTCCATCACTGCGATCCGGCGGCCGTCTTGTTCCGGTACCGCGAGGGTGTCGAGCCCGATTGGTTCCAGGAGCATCCGGGAACGGAGAAGTTCAACGTACACCGGCGAGCCCCACATCCCTCCGGCTGTTGGTACCCGGATGCCGAACTGACTCGCGGCGAGTTCGAGCCCGGACATGGCGTTGTCCGACGACTGCGGGATAAAGGTGGCCGTCGAGACGTAGACACGGGGCGTCACGAGGCCATAAATCACGCCGACGAGCGATCCGGCTAGTCCGAGGCCTGCCAGCATCCGACTCCATGAGCGGATGAGCGTGCTTCCGAAATCTTCGAAAGAGCGCTCGCGGTTGCCAAGTGTAGGTCTCTGGGTTCCTGCGCCGTTCATCTCAGATCCTTGGAATTCCCGAGGCCGCAACGTAGTCTGGCCGCTCGCCGGCCGTCAACGCGCCGGGAGTGGGCGCCTACGGTGCACTTGATCTCGGTATCCGGTTCCGTATGTTCGTGAACGTTGTTCGGGGCGGTTCGCTCAAGTTCTGGTTCAAACACCAACCGAGTCGAGGGAACTGCGGATGCACTCTGCCCCTGGTCGGATCTATCTCTCGCCGCCGCATCTTGGTGGCGACGAGGCGACGCTGTTGGCCGACGCAGTGGCGAGTAACTGGATCACGTCCCTCGGCCCGTACGTCCAGACATTCGAAGCGGAGTTCGCGAGGGTCACCGGCGCGGAACATGCGCTCGCCTTGTCCTCAGGTACTGCGGCGCTCCACCTGGCCCTCCAGTTGTCGGGTGTTGGGGCAGGGGACGAAGTCTTGGTCAGCACCCTCACGTTCGCGGCCACGGTCAATCCGATCCGATACCTCGGCGGGACACCCGTATTCATCGACAGCGAAGCGGCGTCCTGGAACCTCGATCCGGGGCTGGTCGCGGAGGCACTCGAGGCCCGAGCCCGGATTGGCAAGCTCCCGCGGGCCTTGGTGGTCGTCCATCTATATGGCCAGTCGGCCGACCTGGTACCCCTAGTCGACGTGTGCGCCCGGTTTGGAGTGCCCTTGATCGAGGACGCCGCGGAAGCGCTCGGCGCCTCCTATCACGGGCGCCAGCCAGGAATCTTCGGCAAGGCGGGAGTGTTCTCCTTTAACGGCAACAAGATCATCACTACGTCGGGTGGCGGCATGCTGGTCTCCGACGATGCCGCCCTGATCGAACACGCCCGGAAGCTGTCGACCCAGGCCCGTGATCCCGCACCGCACTACCAACATTCGGAGATCGGCTACAACTACCGAATGAGCAACCTGCTTGCCGCCGTCGGGGTCGGTCAATTGCGGGTCCTTGAATCCCGGGTCGCCGCCCGGCGAGCCAACTTCGACTTCTACCACCGGGCGCTCGGGCACCTTCCCGGGGTGACGTTCATGCCAGAGGCCGCCTGGGGCCGCCACACCCGCTGGCTGACGACCCTGACCATCGACCCCACGGCATTCGGCGCTGATCGCGAGCAGGTACGGATCGCGCTCGAGGCACAGAACATCGAGGCCCGCCCGGTTTGGAAGCCGATGCATCTTCAACCGGTGTTTCGGGACTGCCCAGCGGTAGCAGGAGCGGTAGCCGAAAGACTGTTCGGTCAGGGATTGTGTCTTCCGTCGGGGTCTAGCCTGACCGTCGCCGATCGTGACCGTGTCGTCGAGGCGTTCCGGGCTGTCGGATGAATTTGGTGGTCACACCAGGGCCGCTCTGGCTCGTCACTGACCATGGGTTGGAGGGCGGCGTACCCCTCCTGCAAGTTGGGGCTGCCCTGGGCCATGAACGCTGTGTCCTGATCACGACGTCGCTCAGCTCCCATTTGGCCGCCACTTTTCGTGGCCGGCGTTCGTTCTGGGTCGATTGCTGGCGGCATGGCGCGACGGCCGGTGCCCGCCTCGACCCCCTTCGCCACGGACAGATCGAACTCAACCGCGGCAACGACGGCGGGCGGGCAAGATCGCTCACCGTGGCGGCCATCCAAACGATCGAGGTCGAGCTTCGGACCCGCTGGGCGGATGGGCCGCCGGCGTTGGTCGTGCTCTGGGACCGCCGGCACCAGCTGGCGTGGTTCGCGGCGGAAGAAGGAAATCCGTTCTTCCCGATGCGTCGGTGGTTCGGGGGGCTGACCCTCCGTCAGCCCTGGTCGGCCCTCGGGGCGGCCCTTGCCAACCGGTCCTCGATGCGCCCTTTCGGTGAGGCAGGCCTCGATCAGCTTCGACGGGCGCCGTTCGTTGTGACGGGTCGGTATCACGGCGCCTGCCTCGCTGTGCTGCTGGAGAAGCCGTTCCTCGCACTGGCGACCAATAGTCACATGCTGATCGGGTTGTGTGAGGACGCGGGGGTCGCGGACGCCATGGTTTGGGATTTCGATGGTCTGGCTCCGCGAGCGGCCGAGCTACGGCGTGCCCCAGCGTCTCGGGCGGCCATGACCAGCGGCATCACCAACTATCTGCGGGCGGCGGCGGCGTACGATCGGATGTTTGGTGCGATTGCCGGACTGGCCTAGCCGAAGAAACGTCTCGGCACTCGGCGCTCGGCAC
>JAYTTT010000334.1:0-5735 GCA_043744895.1 Gemmatimonadota bacterium
AGCAAGGAACCGGGTGACCGGTATCAGAGCGCCGGCGCGTTTGCGGCGGCTCTCGTCACCGAAACAGCGGCTCCGGCGCGGGAACGCCGATCGATCGTCGTGCTGCCGTTCGCGAACACCAGTCCCGATCCGGCCAACGAGTACTTCGCCGACGGGCTGACTGAGGAGATCATCGGCGCCCTCGCCCACGTGAACGGGTTGCGGGTGATCTCGCGCAACTCGGCCCTGGCGCTCAAGGGCACGGCCAAGAGCATCGAGACGATCGCGAAGGAGCTTGGGGTGACTCATGCGCTGACCGGATCGGTCCGCCGGGCCGGCGATGCGCTCAGGGTCATGGCCGAGCTGGTTCCCGCGGCGGGCGACACCCCGATCTGGAGCGAGAAGTACTCGGGAACGGTCGCCGATGTGTTCGGGATCCAGGAGGAAATTGCCCGGAAGATCGCCGCCGCCCTCGAGGTGACGCTCACCGACGCTGAGGCGCGTCTGGTTGCGGGCCGGCCGATCCAGGATGCGGTGGCCCACGACTGCTATCTCCGGGCGCGGCACGAGCTGTACTTGTGGACGCCGGGCTCGCTCGACCGGGCCGAGCGGATGGTTGACCAGGGCCTCAGTATCGTCGGCGACAATCCGTTGCTGCTTGCGACCAAGGGCCAGATCGAATGGATGTTCGTCAACGTCAGCGTTCGACTGGACGAACGGCACCTCGATCGGGCCGCCGAGCTCGCCGCCAAGGCACTCAGGCTCGATCCGGATCACTACCTCGGCATCTTCGTTCGGGGCCTGGTGGCCGCGACCCGGGGGGAGAATGAGCGCGCGCTGCGCGATCTCTACGCGGCGCGCCGGCGCCGGCCGGGGGATGCCAACGTCCTGGCCGAACTGTGCCGGTTCTCGCAAGCCGCCGGATTGCGACATTACTGGCGCCACGTGGACGAGTTGATCAAGGTCGACCCGTTGAGCCCGGTCACGTGGTTCGGGCCGGGCTACACCCACTGGGTGAACGGACGGTTCGACGAGGCGGTGCCGGCGGTCCGGCGCACCATCGAACTCGCGGGCGCCAGAGGCTCGGCGCTCCACGTCTATGCCGCCTGGGTCCTGGCCGCCGCCGGTCACCGGGCCGAAGCAATCGGGATCCTGAAGACGGCCGGCGCGGATCTGGCCGGGACCGTGAACGGATCGCGGGCGCTCTGGTTGATGCACTGCCTCGCCGGCGACGCGGACCAGGCACTCGTCCACGTCACCCCGGAGCTTGAACGGGCCGCCGCGTTCGTCGACTTCTTCGCCTTGAGCAACGCCCAATGCTACGCGCTGATCGGACGGACCGACGATGCCATCAAGTGGCTCCGGATTGCCGTTGGCCTGGGGCTCATCAACTATCCGTTCCTGTCCCGTCACGATGTCTTTCTGGAGGCCGTTCGGGGTGATCCGCGGTTTCAGGAACTGATGGACGAGGTGAAGTCGCGGTGGGAGGCGATCGTGGAGTGGGAGGAGCGGACGCAGGTGGGGGGTAACGGCGGATGACCGACGTGCCGGATCGCCTCGCCTCGGCCCTCGAGGGCCGCTATCGGATCGAGCGTGAGGTCGCGGTGAAGGTCCCCCGCCCGGAACTCGCCGCGGTGATCGGCGCCGAGCGGTTCCTGTCCCGACTCGTTGCGGTGGGCCATAATCTATACTTATAGACATCGTTCTATACGAGGTAGACATGGTGATCAGTGTTAAGGATCCCGAAACCGACCGGCTGGCCCGCGCCCTCGCCGCGGCCACTGGCGAGTCGTTGACCGATGCGATCCGGACGGCACTCCGTGACCGCCTCGAGCGGGAGTCGAACCGGGCTCGCCGAGGGGTCGGCGTCGAGGTGCGTCGGGTTCAGGAGCGGCTCGCCCGCTTGCCGGTCCTCGACCCGCGGACGCCCGACCAACTCATTGGCTACAATCCGCACGGGGTCCCGGAGTAGCCGATGGTATCCCGGTGGTAGCACGACACGACCAGATATGACTATGTTATGACCATGAAGAAACCAGCCGACCGGACCGTCAAGGTTGCCGAATTGAAAGCCCGATTGAGCGAGTATCTCCGGGCCGCCCAACGGGGCCACCCAGTCACGGTCTGCGACCGCGACACCCCGATCGCGCGGCTGGTGCCATACGAGCCGGAGCGCGAGGCGCTCTCGGTCCGGAAGCCGATCCGCGCCCTCCGCGACGTCACCCTGCCGCCTCCCCTCGGCCGCCGGGTCGACAGCCTGGCCGTGTTGCTCGAAGAGCGTCAACCGTCACGATGATCGCCTACCTCGACGCATCAGTGGTGCTCCGCCTGATCCTTGGCGAGCCGAAACCGCTGGCCGAGTGGGGCCGGGTCGAGGTGGCGGTCGCGAGTGCCCTTACCGAGGTCGAGTGCCTCCGGACCCTCGATCGCCTGCTGCGGCTCGGATCCCTTACCGCGTTGGAACTGGCCGAGCGGCGGACCGCCGTCTACCGGCTGCTCGAAGCGGTCGAGGTCGTCGACGTGGGCCGCTCGGTGCTCCGGCGTGCCGCCGAACCGTTCCCGACGCCGCTCGGCACCCTCGACGCGATCCATCTCTCGACGGCGCTGACCTGGCGCGATGCCCGGAGCACCACTCCCGCAATGGCCACTCACGATCAGGCGCTCGCCACGGCGGCGCGGTCGGTGGGCCTGGAGGTGATCGGTGCCTGACGTGACCGGACGTCTGACCGCGGCCTTGGCCGATCGCTACCGGATCGAGCGCGAGCTGGGCGCGGGCGGAATGGCCACCGTGTACCTCGCCGAGGACGTGAAGCACCGCCGCAAGGTGGCGGTGAAGGTGCTCCGCCCGGAGTTGGCCGCCGTGTTAGGCGCGGAGCGGTTCGTGCAGGAAATCACCACGACCGCAGCGCTCCAGCACCCGCACATCCTGCCCTTGTTCGACTCCGGCACGGCGGACGGATTCCTCTACTACGTGATGCCCTACGTCTTGGGCGAGACCCTTCGGGCTACGCTCGACCGCGAAACCCAGCTCGGCATCGACGAGGCGGTCCGGATCACGGCTGAAGTGGCCGTCCTGGGACATCTTCGCGGTCCAAGACGACATTGCGGGCCGGATCGTCGAGGCCCTCCGGTCGAAGCTCGTGGCCAAGGGGGAACTCCGAAAGGTCAAACGCTACACCGACAACGCCGAGGCCTGGGATCTCTGCCTCCAAGGCCATTCGTTTTGGATGCGGGCGATGCCGGGTGGCCCGGGATCACCGGGCCACCTCGAGTACGCCAAGACCTATTTCGAGCGGGCCCTCGCGGTCGATCCCAACTACGTGCCGGCCATCCAAGGCCTCGCCGACAGCTACTCCGTGGGCCGAGTCCGTGGGCACCCCGGCTATGAACAGGGTGACGAGATCGCCCGGGAGTTGATGCGCCGCTGCATCGCACTCAGCGGCGACTGGCCCCAGACCCATGTCACCATGGCGGTCGACCTCCTCTACTATCAAGACGACTTCGAGTCCGCCGCGTCGGAGATCCGGCGGGGCGTGGCGCTCGACCCCGAACTCATCGAGGGCCAACGATTCTATGGCGTGGTCCTCAAGATCCTCGGCCGCGACGACGAGGCGCTGGCCGCGCTTCGCGAAGCGGTCCGCCTCGCGCCGGAGGCTCCCTTCGTCTTCAATGCCCTGGGCGACCAGTTGCTGGCGATGGGTCGGCCGGAGGAAGCCGGCGATGCGCTCCGAACCGCCCTTCGACTGGCGGGCCGCTACGATGCCGCGCTCGAACGCCTTGAGTTGGCCTGCTACCGGGCCGGCCGGATGGACGAGGCCTTCGAGGCCCGGCGAACTTGGCTCGGCCACCTGGGCAAGACCGACCGGGCCGCCGCCCTCGCGGAGCACTACGAGCGGGACGGCTATCCGGCCGCCCGCGATCGAGACCTGGCAACCGCATTGACCGAACTGCTCGCGCTGACGGCGATCCAGGATCCGTTCCGAGACCTCCACAGCAGTCGCTGCCTCGCCGACCGGATCATGCTGACTTACGCCGAGCTGGGCGATTGGGCGGCGGTGATGGACTGGGTCGAGAAAGGGTATCAGCGCCGGCCGGGCCGGCTTCGCCGGGTGCTCACCGACATGCCCTTCGACCGCCGCGGGCTCGCCGGCAACCCCCGGTATGTTCGGCTGCTCCGAACCGCCGGATTGGAAGAACTCCTCTGATGCGCTGGGTGCTCGCCATGGCAATCGCGGCTCAGGCCGTGCCCGCCGAGGTCGCGCGGGAACGGACCGAGTGGACGGGCTGGCTCCGCGATGCCCCGGCCTCGCCCTACCGAGCCGTGGTCCAGCATCCGGTCGGCGAGGGTATCGTGCTCGGCCCGCCGGACGCCGACGTGCCGCTCACCGGTTTGGGGCGCTTCCAGCTCAGCGAGCGGAACGGCACCCTCTCGCTGTCGATCGACGGAGCCATCAAGCCGGTGGGCCGCGGGCGGCTTCTGTCGTTAGGCAGCTACCAGATCCTCGCGACGGGCCCGCCGGGCCGCACGGCCGTGACCGTGTTCTCGACCGACGCCCGGCACTACGCCGCGCCGGAATATTTCAGCTACGCCCCAGCGTGGCGGATGGTGGTAACGCTGACTGCGGTGGCCCAGCCGATTCCCCGGCGGATCCTGGCGCCCGACGGCACCGAGGTCGAGGCCACCGAGGCGGGAACGGTGACCGTGGCGGTCGCCGGCCGCCCCACTCGGCTCCGAGTGTTTCGAATTCCAGCCCCTGACGGCGAGGAGTCGGATCTCGAGATCTTCTTTCGCGACGGCACCAGTGGCAAGGGCAGCTATCCCGGTGGCCGGTTCGTGAACCTCACGCCGTCGGCGGATGGCCGCTTCGTGCTGGACTTCAATCGGGCCCGGAATCCGTTCTGTGGCTACAGCACAGTCTTCGCCTGCCCGGCCCCCTGGCGGGGCAATACCGTGGCGGCCCCGGTGGCCGCCGGCGAGCGGTATCTCCCCAAGAACTGAATCGACGATGCGAACCCTCCCCGCCCTGCTCCTCGTGCTCGCCACCGCCGGCGCCCCCAGAACGGCCCCGCTCGACGGCCGGTGGCGCGCCGTCCTCGATCTGGCCGGCGGCGCGCTGCCCTTTCACCTCGACATCACGAGCCCGGGGGGACGGATCTGCAATGGAACGAGTTGCACCGACCTGTCGGGCGTCGTCCAGCGGGGCGACTCGATCATCCTGGAAATCGGCGACTACGCGGCCACCATCGCGGTGCGGCTCCGGGGTGATTCGCTGATCGGCACTTACCGGAACGTCGGCAACCGCGGCCCCCGGGCCATTCCGTTCCGGGCCAGTCGCGGCCAGTGGCCCGAATCCGCCGGCCCGGCCCAATTGTTAGGCACGTGGGACGCGACCTTCATCACCGACCAGCGCCGAAGCCCCCGGGTCTTCGACTTTCGGAACGGGCCGGCCGGCCTCGAGGCAGCGTTCCTGGCCAACAGCGGCGACTACGGCCTCTTCGCGGGGCGCGCCGATGCCGACAGTTTTTCCGTGGCCCACTTCGACGGGGCGTTCGTGTATTTGCTGACCGGGCGGCTGACCGGCGACACCCTCCGAGGAATCTTCCACGCCGGCCTCCGGACCCAAACCCCCTTCGTCGCCGTCCGGAGCACCGGCAAACCACACCTCGTGGCCCCGACCGAATTGACCCGAGCCGACACGACGAAACCGTTCCAGTTCGCCTTTCCCGACCTGACCGGCAAGCTGGTGACCAACGAC
>JAYTTT010000335.1:0-5725 GCA_043744895.1 Gemmatimonadota bacterium
CTGGTTCGGGGACGGCGGCGTTCTTCGGGACGCCAGTTCCAGGTTCCATTTTGCCGACGCCGACGACGGCTGCAGCATCAGGGCCTCGCGAAACCGATCGGCGGCCTCCCGTTCCAGCCCCTCCCGTTTACCGGTATCAGCCGCCCGGGATTGGCGAAGGCTGGCGAGGCCCAGGTTGTAGAGCGCCTGAAAGCGAACGGCCGGGTCGAGGGATCCGCCGGCGGCACCCAGTGCCTCGCGCGCCACGTCCATCCGGCCGGCGGCGAGCGCCACCGACCCGGCGTTGTACCAACTGGTATCGGCCCCCCGGCGCGACTTGGCGGCCTGAGTAAACTCGTCGAGCGCCCGGGTGGTGTCCGCGCCCCGAAGCCGGACCGTGCCGCCCGCCGGCCGCTGCGCCGTGGCCGGGGTGCCGATGACCAAGCCGGCCAGTCCGACCAGGGCCGCCCGGCGCCGCCAGGCGCCCTGGCCGAACAGCAGCAGCAGGCCGCCTAACGCGGCGATCCAGGCCCGCGGCATCAGATCCTCGGTCCGCCGGCCGGTGGCCGGGTCGCGATTGAGCGATGCCAGCGTCTTCCACGCGGCCCCCGCTTGGTCCGGAAAATCGGCCGGGATCAAGATGCCTTGGGCGGCGTCGGCGATGGCCCGCAACACCTCGTCGTGGCGCGAGGTCTGGACCTCGGTGCCGGCCGCGTCCTTCTTGTACTCGATCAACCGGCCGGCCTCGTCCCGAAGCGGGATCCGGGCCGGAGTGACCCCGCCCTGTCCAATCACGATCAGGGTGATGCCGGCATCGCGCAACCGCCGAGCGGCGTCCCGAATCTGCTCCAGCGAATCGTGGGCCTCGCCGTCGGTCATCAGGACCATGGCCCGGGCTCCGCCTTCGCTGGCGGCCTCGAGGAGCTGGGTCCCCTGATTCAGCACCGAGACCAGCGCGGTCCCGCCCTCACTCGCGATATCAGGCTCCAGCGCATCGAGCTGCAATTCGACCGCTCCGTCATCGAGCGTCAGGGGCGTCAGGATGTAACTCCGGCCGGCAAACGCGAGCACCGCCATCCGATCGCCCCGGGCGTCCTGCAAGAGCCGGCGGCTTTCACCGACGGCCCGGCCGAGCCGATTTGGGGTAACGTCCTCGGCCAGCATCGAACGACTGATATCGATGGCGAACACGATGTTGAGCGCCCGAGTTTCGGTCTCCACCTCGGCGCTTCCGAACCGGGGGCCTGCCACGCCTAACGTGATGGCGGCCGCGCCCAGGGCCAGCCAGAACGGCCCAAACCATCCCCACGAGGCGGACGCGGCGGCCTTTGGAGACCAGGCCGCAGCGGCCCGGATTCGGCGGCGCCGGGTGAACCAGGCCAGACCAAGCACCACCGCCGCCACCGCCGGAACGGTCCAGAGCACCCACGGCAAGTCGAAGCTCACGCCACCCTCCGCGAAACGGTAGCCGCCATCAGCAGCTCCGTGGCCAGCAGCGTCAATGCCAGCAGCAGCACCGGGCGAGTGCTCTCATCGGCTGACCGGTAGCGAACGGTCTCGACCTCGGAGCGTTCCAGGCGGTCGATTTGACTGAAGATCCGACTGAGGGCGTCGCTGTCCTTGGCCCGGAAATATCGGCCTCCGGTCTTGGTCGCGATATCGGTCAGCAACACCTCATCAATCCGGACCGGGAGCATCTCGTAGCGGTAACCGCTCAAGCCCCGCCCCGTCGGGATTCTGGCCTCGCCCTCGGTCCCCACGCCGATGGTGTAGACCTTCACGCCCATGGCCGCCGCGGCCTCGGCGGCGGTCCGGGGGTCGATGGCGCCCCGGTTGTTCTCTCCGTCGGTCAGCAGCAACACCACCTTCGAGGTGCTCTTGACCCGGCGCAACCGGTTGACCGCCGTGGCGAGCCCGCTCCCAATGGCGGTGCCGTCATCCAAGGCGCCGATTCGGAGGTCAAGCACCGCCCGTTCGAGCACCGCGTAGTCGAGCGTGATGGGGACTTGGGTGAGGGCCTCGCCGGCAAAGGCCACCAGGCCGATCCGATCGGCGTCGCGCCCGCGAATGAACCCGATGGCTTGGCGCTTGGCCACTTCCAGCCGATTCGACGGCGCGAAATCTTCGGCCAACATGCTGCTCGACACGTCGATCGTGATCACGATCGAAATGCCCGCCCGTTTGACGCTGGTCCGGTCGCCCGGCAGCCGGGGGCCGGCGGCGGCGACTACCAGGGCGACCAGTGTGAGGCAGCGGCACCAGAGCGGCAGGTGCGCCACCCATGCTTTGCCGGCCGCCCGGGCCGCGATCGCCCCGTCCCCGATCCGGACCGGGGTCGGCCGGCGCCGGTGTCGCCACCAGAGCCAGGCCGGCACCACGAGCACCAGCAAGAGAAGCCACGGCCTCGCAAAGGTCATCGAGCCCGATCCCGAGCGGTGATCCACGCGGCGGCTTGCTCCAGCAGCTGTTCAACGCTTGCGGGCAACGTCCCCGGCTGGAATCCGATCTCATCGAGCCCGGTCGCGATGGCGGCTGCGGCGTCATCCGCTGGGCCGGAGGACAACCGGGCGTGAATGAGTTGCGACCAGCCTTCGGCCGCCGCCCGGGTCTCGCCGGCCTGGCCCCACTGATGGAGCACTGGGTTCACCAAGGGCCGCGCCACCGGCGGCCCGGCGGGCGGCGGAGCCCGCCGCTGCCGGGTTCTACGGAGCCAGGCAACGCCTAACGCCATGACCCCGGCCACCAGCCAGAGCAGAGCCAGCGGCAACAGGCTTCGCTCAGCCTGGGGAAAGAGATCGGCGGCGTCGCGAGGGATCAGGGAATCGCGAGGCACCCTGAGGGGGAGTACCGACGCGACGTGGACGGTGATAAATCGGGTGCTCAGGGTGTCGGATCGTCCTTCCGGATTGACGACGATCGGCCCGGGCACGGAGACGGGGTGGACGCCCGGGTACCAGAAGGCCACCGGATAGCGCACGGTGGCGGAGTCGCCCTCGTAGTCAACTTCGGGCGGACCGAGCACCTGACCGATCTCCCCGAGACTCCAGGGTTGGGCCCGGAGAATCTGCCGGGCGGCCAGCGGCACCTTGCTACTGAGCCACACGGTATCGCCGACCGTGGCCGGGCGGGGCTGCGCCACCAACCACGCCGCGGCCCAGATCATCATCGCCGCCTGCCCCGCCGACGGGGGCCGAACGCCCGCCGCAACAGCGGGGCGTAGTCAGCCTCGACGTCGATCGGGACGTGCCGAACGCCCGATGACCGGAGCCGCTGATTTCGGGCCTCGAGGTGGAGGCGGGCCGCTTGTTCCCATCGGCCGCGGACGGCGCGATCGCTGGCATCGATCAGGACCCGCCGGCCCGACTCGGGGTCTTCGACGTCAAGCCAGCCTTGGCCCCGGGCCCGCTGTTCCCGGAGGTCGTCGACCGTGATGGCGGTGACATCGTGACGAGCCGCCAGCTCCTTGAGCGGTCTCTCCCAGTCACTCCCGAGGAAGTCCGAGATGAAAATCACCACCGCCCGGTGGGCGAGCACCTTGGTGGTGTAGCGGACCGCCGCGGCGATATCAGTTCCGTGATGGACCGGTTCGAACGCGAGAAGGTCGCGAATCAGCCGCAACGCATGCCGTCGGCCCTTGGCCGGCCGGACCACGTGCTCGACCCGGTCGGTGAACAGCAGGGCCCCGGTTCGGTCCTGTTCGCGGGCGCCGGCCAGCGCCAGCACGGCCGCGATTTCAACCGCCCGGAGGGCTCTCGAAACCGGCTCGCCGACCCGGGTCGATCCCGACTGATCGACCACTAGGAGTAACGTGAGTTCGCGCTCCTCGGTGAAGGTTTTGATGTAGGGGGATCCGAGCCGGGCCGACACATTCCAATCGATGGCGCGGAAGTCGTCGCCGTGTTCGTACGCGCGCACCTCGGCGAACTCCATGCCCTGGCCCCGGAAGACTGATCGCGATTCGCCCGCAAAGAGGGTGTCGATCACCCCCCGGGTTCGGATCGCGATCCCCTTCACCTGCTTCAGCAGTTCGGGCGAGACCCGAACGGTCACGGCACTTTCACTTTCGCAAGCACTTGTTCCACGATCGATTCGCTGGTGACGTCTTCCGCCTCCGCCTCGAACGACAGGACGATCCGGTGGCGCATCACGTCCGGGGCAAGGGCCTGGATATCGTGCGGCGTGACGTACCCGCGCCCCTGCAGCACCGCGTGGGCTCGCGACGCCTGGGCCAGGGCGATCGACGCCCGAGGCGACGCGCCATAGGCGATGAGTGGAGCCAACGACCCCAGTCCGATCGAGGCCGGGTCCCGGGTGGCCCGAACCAAATCCACGATGTAGTCGGCCAGCCGCGGATCGAGGTGGGTGGCCAGCGTCGACCGGCGGAGTTCGAGGACGACGGCCGGTTCGAGAACGGCCGCCACCGGAATCGGCTCGCCGCCGCTCATCCGCTGGAGGATTTCTCGCTCCTCAGACCTGCTCGGGTACCCGACGTGGACCTTGAGCAGAAATCGGTCGAGCTGCGCTTCCGGCAGCGGATAGGTTCCTTCGCTCTCGATCGGGTTCTGGGTGGCGAGGACCAGGAACGGGTCCGGCAATCGATAGGTCTGTCCCCCGATCGACACCTGGTGCTCTTGCATCGCCTCGAGCAACGCAGACTGGACCTTGGCGGGGGCTCGATTGATCTCGTCGGCCAGCACGATGTTCGCGAACAGCGGCCCCTGTTTGGGCCGGAACTCCTGGGTCTTCTGGTCGAAAATCATGGTGCCGACGACATCGGCCGGCAGCAGGTCGGGGGTAAACTGGATTCGCGAAAACGCGGCCTTGAAGGTTTCGGCCAGCGTGCGCACCGCCAGCGTCTTAGCCAGACCGGGCACCCCCTCGAGGAGCACGTGGCCACCCGTCAACAGGGCCACGGCCAGCCGCTCGACCATGGCGCGCTGACCCACGATCCGGCGCCCGATTTCATCGAGCGCCTGCCGAAGGACATCAGTGTGGGGCGGCGGTGCAGCCGGTTCTTGCGCCATAGCGGCGGACGTCCTCACCAGATCGAGATCAGGGTAACGGCAGGTCGATTGCCTTGTAGAGCGCCTTCACTTCATCGGGTGCCAGCGGGCGCCATTCGCCGGCCTCGAGGTCGCCGAGCCGAATCGGGCCGTACGAGAGCCGAGCCAATCGTTCGACTTTACCGCCCAGGACGCCCACCCACTTTCGGACGATCGCGTTCCGACCCTCGGCCAGGGAAATGTCAACCAAACTCCGGCCCTCCCGGCCCCCTTTGACCCGGACCGACAAGGGGACGACCGGGCGGCCATCGACGACCACGCTTTTCTTGGCGGCCTCCGCCAGGACCTCGGTGGCCACCCCGTGCACCAGCACCGAATACCGCCGGGGGATTCGGTACTTCGGGTGGGTCAGCCGGTGGACCGCCTCGCCGTCGGTCGTCAACAGCAGCACGCCGGTCGTCATGACGTCTAGCCGCCCTACGTACGTGAGGCCCTTGTGGTTTGGAATCAGTTCGAGGACCGTCCGGCGGCCCTGCTCGTCATCGGCCGTCGTCACCACACCTAACGGCTTGTGCAGCAGGATCCACCGGTTGGGAAGCATCTGGATCTTCCGCCCCCGGACCGAAATCCGCTGCCGATCAGGATCGACCTTGCTGCCCAAGGTCGCCACTTTGCCATCGACCGTCACGGAGCCGGCCTCGATCAACTCCTCGGCCCGGCGCCGCGACGCCACGCCGGCTCGG
>JAYTTT010000336.1:0-5669 GCA_043744895.1 Gemmatimonadota bacterium
CGATCGCCGCGGCGGGAATGGCGAGGCCGAGCTCCTGTTCGGTTTCGGCCAACGCGAGCCAAATCCGGCGCCAGAGCCCGACCTTGTGCCGTTCGCTCCACAGGCGCTGCATGGCCGCCGACGCGTAGCGAGTGCCGAGGGGCGACTGGTAGCGGGCGTCGTTCATCGGAAGCTCAGCGTGGTGGACGCGAGATTGCCCTGCCGTTCAAAGGTGATGGTAAACGCTTGCCGCGACCCCAGGGCCGTGAGTTCGGTCTTGACCTGGGCCGCCGTGGCGACGGGCGTCCGGTTGATCCACCGGATCACGTCGCCCTCTCGAAGGCCGGTGGCGCGGCTCACTTCATCGGTTATCCGAAAGATGAGGGCGCCGCGGTCGGAGCGGAGCTGTCGTTCGGCCTGAACCCCCGGCGTGACCGTAATGAGCTCGAGACCGCTGATGACGCTGACCCGGGCGGCGGTGACGCTCGGCAGATCGCCGGTGACGATCCGGCGGGTTTCGACGGCGCCGGTCGGGCCGCGCTTGAATCGAATCCCGACGGTATCCCCGACATGGAGATCGAGCTTGACCGCTTCCCAGTCGAGGTAGTTGCGGAGCCGGCGCCCGTTGGCCTCGACTAAGACCGTTCCCGGTTCGAGCCCCGCCCGGGCCGCCGGCCCCGCGGGCGTCACGTCGGCGATCCGGACCCCGCCGGCGCTCTTCCAGTCCCGCATTGAGTTGGCGTCGCCGACGGACAGGCCGGTCCAGGCGCGGCGAACCGACCCGTTCTTGACGATTTCGTCCGCCACCCGGATGGCCCGTTCGATCGGAATGGCGAATCCCAAGCCGATCGATCCGCCGGAGTTCGTAAAGATGAAAGAATTGACGCCGATGACTTCGCCCATGGAATTGGTGAGCGGGCCGCCGGAGTTCCCCGGGTTGATGGAGGCATCGGTCTGGATCATGTCGAGGTAGAGCCCCGACTGATTGTTGTTGGGGAGGACGTTCCGCCGGGTGGCGCTGACGACCCCGGCCGTGACGGTCGGTTCGGAGTTGCCCAGCAGGTAGGTATAGGGGTTGCCTAACGCCACGACCCACTCGCCGATCAGGATGTCGGTGCTTTTGCCGATGGCCGCCACCGGAAGATCTTCGGCGATCTTAAGGACCGCGATATCGGTCGTCGGGTCCTCGCCGAGGAGCTTCGCCGGAAAATCCCGGCCGTCGGCGAGCGATACCGTGATCGAATCGGCATTGTCGACCACGTGCTGGTTGGTCACGATGATGCCGCCCGGGCGGACCACGAAACCAGTGCCGTATCCCTGGACTTGCCGCTCCTGGGTTTGGGGCACGAAGAAGGAGAAAAAATCCATCGGTTCGCCGGCCGACACCTGGCGCCGGGAGAGCACGCTGATCGACACGACCGACCGGGCGACCCGGGCCGCGGCGTCGACGATCGCGGTGCGGCGGGAGGTCGTCACGGCCTGGTTCTGGGCGGCCCGCTGGGCGTTGGCGGAATCGACCAGGGGTGGCATCGACGGCTTGGCGGAGCAGCCCACCGAGGCCGCGCCAAGGACGACGGAAGAGATCAGGAGCCGGATGGGAGCGTGAACCATTCGTCTGAATACACCGCGTTGATGAAGTAGAGCCCTTGCGCCGGTGCCGGCGGACTGGTCCTGACCCCCGGTTCCAAGGTCAAGAGTCGGTCGATATCGGCGAGTGGCCGGCGATCGAGTGCCACGTCCACCATGGTACCGACCAGCATTCGTACCATGTGGTGGAGGAACCGGTTGGCCCGAATCTCGAGTTCCACACCCTGACCCTCCGGCCGGGTCCGCCATTGTGCCGCTCGCACCTCGCACCGGGTGTGAGGTCGGGTCGACCGGAGGACCGAGAACCCCTTGAAGTCATGGGTTCCGACGATCCGCCGGGCGGCCGACTCGAGCCGGCCGAGATCGAGCACAATGCCTAACGGCCACTCGCGGCGCCGGCGAAACGGTGACCGGGACATCCGGTCGGTGCCGATCAGGTACCGGTAACGCCGCTCGGTCGCCGCTCGCCGAGCCTGAAAATCCTGAACGGTTTCGCGGACCTCGACCACGAAACAGTCGGCCGGCAGCAGGGCGTTCAGCGCTCGTTCCAATGCAGCCGGGGTCCAGCGATCGGGGAGGGTCATACTCACCCCCAATCCCAAAGCATGGACCCCGGCGTCAGTCCGTCCGGCCGCGTGCACGCGCACCGGCTGGCCCGCGAGCCGCTCAAGAACGGCCTCCAACTCTGCTTGTACCGTGCGACCTTCCCGCTGCCGCTGCCAGCCGACGAAGGCGGTGCCGTCAAACTGGAGTGTCGCGAGAAACGTCCGCGGCATGAGGACTGGAATTTAGGCGGAAACCGCCCCGGATGGTAGGACTACTGGAACCGGCGAATGACCCCCACGACGACTCCTTGAATCATCACATCCGTTTCGGGGAAGCGGAGCGGCTGGACATTGGGGTTCGAGGGCTGAAGCCTGACCCAGCCGCCGGCCTCACGGAAGTACCGCTTGACGGTCGCTTCCGCGCCATTGACCAGGGCAATGACCATCTCGCCGTTGTCGGCCGCTTGGCGGCCGTGCACGACCACGAAATCGCCGTCGACGATGTGGTCGTCGATCATGGAATCGCCCCGAACCTTGAGGGCATAATTGGGGCCTCGGCGGCTCAGCATGTGATCGGGAACCGCCAGGGTTTCGCCATGCACGACCGACTCGATCGGCGCGCCGGCGGCGACCAGCCCAAGGAGCGGAATGTCGCTTGCGCCGGCGGTGCCCTTGGGCGGCAGGACCTCGATCGACCGACTCTCATTATAGGTTCGCCGGATGTAGCCTTTTCGTTCCAGGTTGGTCAGGTGTTCGTGAACGGTGGCCAAGGACTGGAAGCCGAAGTGCTCGGCGATTTCCTCGAAACTTGGCGCATAGCCATGGTCGCGGATGTGGAGTTCGAGGTAGCTCAAGATCTCTTTTTGACGCTTGGTCATGGCCATCGGGAAGGCTCCAGGGCTCAGGGGCTCGCTTCGGACCCGAAACTATCCCAAAGTACCCGAACGCGACCCGAAACGCAAGACGGAGGTCGTTGCGGGCATGGAACTTGGCAAGTGTTTATCTTCAGCCCTTCTACGGCCGTTGGCTCTCAAACCGGCTCGTGGAGGTCGTCCGGACTCACTGGGGGAGCGACTGACCACCGACATCGATTCCGCCGAGGCGGCGGCCCTGCCGCTTCCCCCGCTCGTGGTGGAAGAACTGATCCGCACCATCGTCAAGGCGGTGCGGGCGTTTCAGATGTATCTCCCCAACAATCCCATCTATCAGCGATCCGTTGACGGCATCCGGTCGGCGTTCCATCCGATTTGGTCGTCGGTCCCGGAACTGACCATCCGGGCGGTGGAAACCGACCTGATGTGGGAGGAGCAGGTGGTCTATCACCAGCCGACCAAGTCCGAGAGTTTTGCCTGGACCCTCTACAAGGACGGCCTCCGGATCCTGACGCTCCGCCCCGGGGCGGAGGACGCGGAACTGGCAGTGTTTCTGCAAACGGTCGTGCGGGCCCGGTTGCTCGCGGCCGACGCCGGGGACGACCTGCTCACGCTGTTGTGGGAGCACAATTTCGCGCTGATCGACTACCGCTTTGCGGAGATTATTACCGACACGCTAGCGATCCTCGATCCTCAGGCGGTCGACATGGGCATGGCTGGTCCCGATCCGCACCAGCAAGCCCAGACGCAGCAAAAAGTCCGGGATGAACTCGGGACGATCGGGCCTGGCATGATTGACTTGGATGAGTTCGACTCGACCCTGTACTTCCTCGACGAAAACGAAATCAACACCCTGAAGCAGCAGGTCGACGACGAGTACACCCGGGACATTCGGACGTCGGCCCTCGCGGCGTTGTTCGATGTCTTCGAGACCCAGCCGGTCCTCGCGGTTCGAGACGAGGTCGTTTCGATTCTCGAATCGATGTTTCCGAACCTGCTCAGCCGAGGCGAATTCCGGACGGTGGCCTGGATTCTTCGCGAACTGCGCCTGATCGGGACCCGGGCGGGGGCGCTCGATCCGGCGGTTCGCGCCAAACTCGATTCGTTCGAGAATCGTCTCAGCGAGCCGGCCATTCTGGCTCAGATGCTCCAGGTCGTCGATGAGGCGGCGGGCATGGCGCAGGACGACGACATGGCCGAGTTGCTGAAGGAACTCCGGGTTCCGGCACTCGAACCGCTGCTGGCCTATCTCCCCCAGGTGAAGAACGCGCGGGCCCGAGTCGTGCTCGAGACGGCGGCCGATCGGATCGCCCGGGCCCATTTGGACGATTTCATGGAGTTGCTCCGTAATCGAACGTCGGCGGGGCTGCTGGCGGCCATCCAGGCGTGCCGGCGGATCGGACTCCAGCCCGCCGTGGCTCCGTTAGGCGATCTGCTCGGCCACAAGGAAGCTTCGATTCGCCTTGCCGCGGTCGAGGCGTTGGGCACCTTGGGCACCCCCGGTGCCTTGACGCTGCTGGAGCGGGGGCTCGACGATCCCGATCGGGCGGTTCGGTTGGCGGCGGTGAGCGTCGTGGCGGCCCGCGGATTCAAAGGGGCTATGAAACGGCTCGAAGCGGTGGTCCAGGGGAAAGCCCCGCACGAGCTCGAGCGGGCCGAAAAGCGGCAATTCTTCGAAGCGTATGCCTTGGTCGCGGGGTTGGCCGGTCTGGGGCCGCTCGGCGACATTCTCGAGCCGAAGGGGCTGTTCAAGCGGAAGGAATCACCGGAGACCCGCACCTGCGCGGCCTACGCGATCGCCAAGATCAAGAACGAGCAGGCCCGCGGCCTGCTGGAGCGCGCGGCCAACGACAAAGAGCTTTCGGTTCGGAATGCGGCCGCCCGGGCCTTGCGGGAGTGGGGCGAGTGACGGACGAACACCGAGCCAAGCACCCGGGGGCACGTGAATCGGGCGACGAGGCCTTCATTCGGTCCTCGGGGCGCGGGCTGTTGTTGACGCTGCACTCGACCCTCCGGTCGCTCAAGCTGTATCCGGTTGAAAATGCGACGGTCCAGAAGACGCTCGACGAGCTGCACAACGCGTCCGCGACGTTCCTGGTGGTCGAAACGGACATCGAATTGCGGTTGTCGGGCGACTTTCTCTTCCTCAATTCGGTCCGGCTTCGCCTCGAGCTCGACAATTTTGCGGCGTTCAGCGGCGTGCTCTCAGTGTTCCGGGCGTTCGATATCGGGGTGCTGCGGGTGCATACCGGGGTTGAGCGGCGCGAGTGGCTGGCGTTCCTCAGCATCCTGCTCAGTTTGGGCGCCCAGCCGTTGGATGACCGCTACGTCGCGCTGATCGAACGGCTGGGCTCGGCCAACGTCCCGAACATCGATCTCGAACCGAGTTCCGAGACGTCGGAGGACATCGGGGGAGAACGGGAAGCGAAGGAGATGGCTAAGCGGACCTACGCGCAAGGCGTGGCGGTCACCAAGGAAGTCGTGAATTCGGTCAGAATGGGACGGACCTCGAGCCTCAAGAAGGTGAAGCGGGCCGTGCAGATGATCGTCGACCAAGTCTTGGTGAACGAAACCTCGATCATCGGCCTGACGACGCTTCGGGACTACGACGAGTACACTTTTATGCACTCGGTCAACGTCTGCATCTTTGCCGTAGCCCTTGGCCGCAAGATCGGCTTCAGCAAGC
>JAYTTT010000337.1:0-5638 GCA_043744895.1 Gemmatimonadota bacterium
TCTGGGGCGACCTCGCGAAAGTTTTGAGTGGCCCACACGAAGGCCGGTGCCGAATTCTCGACGCCGTACACCGTCGCGTGGGGAACCTCGGTTGCCAGCGCAAGCGCGATCGCCCCGCTGCCGGTGCCCAGGTCCACCGCGATCGGTGAAGGGGATGCGGATGCTCTGAGCTGATCGATGGCGAATTGCGCGACCTGCTCGGATTCCGGGCGCGGAACGAAGACTCCGGGCCCGACGGCGAGCTCGATAGCCCGGAACGGAGCCACTCCGGTGATGTGCTGAAGGGGCTCCCGAAGTGCGCGCCGAGCCACCAGAGACTCGATTGCGGAGGCCACCTCCGGTGGGATCTCACGGCCGGTGACGGATGCTGCCTGCACGGCGCCGCGGCTGAGATGCAGCGCATGCCCGATCAGGAGGTCGGCATCCGCCTCGGGAGAGGGCACGCCAGCCCTGGCGAGCAGAGCGATCGCGGATGCGCGCGCGATGGTGATGGTCTGCGAGGTCACCCGGCGTCGTCGCCCAGAGCCTCGAGGCGCGCCTCCTCATCCGCCTGGATGCATGACTCCACGACCGGTTCGAGCGCCCCGTTCATCACGGCGTCGAGATTGTACGACTTGTATCCGGTGCGGTGGTCGGCGATACGATTCTCGGGAAAATTGTAGGTGCGGATGCGCTCGGAGCGATCCATCGTGCGGATCTGGCTCTTACGCACGAGCGACGCTTCGGCATCCGCCTCTTCCTGGTAGCGCGCCAAGATGCGGGCACGGAGCACGCGCATTCCGGCCTCGCGGTTCTGGAGTTGGCTCTTCTCATTCTGCATCGCCACGACGATGCCGGTCGGAAGATGGGTGATGCGGACGGCGGAGTCGGTGGTGTTGACCGACTGGCCGCCGGGGCCGCTCGACCGGTAGACATCGATTTTGAGGTCGTTTTGACTGATCTCGACCTCTTCGGGCTCATCGACTTCCGGAAAGACCAGGACGCCCGCCGCCGAGGTATGGATCCGCCCTTGGGTTTCGGTGGCCGGCACCCGCTGGACCCGATGGACCCCTGATTCCCGTCGGAGCAGTCCGTACGCCTGGGGGCCCTTGACGACCGCGATCGCCTCCCGAATGCCGCCTAACGTTCCGTCGCTGACGGACATCGGTTCGACCTTGAGTCCGTTGCGTTCAGCAAACCGGGTATACATCCGCAGCAGGTCCGCCGCAAACAACGCCGCCTCGTCTCCGCCGGTGCCTGCCCGGATCTCGAGGATGGCGCTCCGGTCTTCCAACGGATCGGGGGGAACCAGCAAATCTTCCAGCTGGGTCTCGAGCAACGCCAGTTCCCCGCGCAAGCGTTCGGCGTCGGCAAAAGCCAACGCCGACAATTCCGGATCATCCGCCGCGACCAGTTCCCGGGCCTGGGCTCGCTCATCATCCAACTGGAGATAGCGCTTGCCCAGACGCACAATGGGCGCGAGCCGAGAATGCTCGCGCCCAAGGGCTGTCAACCGGGCGGGATCTTTCGCGAGGTCCGGCTCGGACAACTCGCGCTCGACCTCCTCCAAGCGCTGGAGCGCTTGGCGGAGTTTGGCCTCCACGACTTACTCCTTCGCGGCTGGTGCAGCCTCCGCAGCGCCGTACTTCCGGCGGAACCGATCGACTCGCCCGGCCGTATCCAGCAACCGCTGCTTGCCGGTGTAATACGGGTGACAGACGGAGCAGACTTCCACGCTGATCGCGGCCGAAGTCGAACGGGTCTCGAACGAGTTCCCGCACGCACACTTGGCGACGATCTTGTTGTACATCGGATGAAGATTCGGCTTCATGTCCATACTCCTGAGGCTAAACCGTTACCCAGGAAGAAGTTGTCGCTTCCTGGAAAGCCCCTAAATCTAGCGGCCGACTCGGCCTCCAGCAAGGGTCGGATCCGTCCCGCTACCAGTGGTATCGGACCCCGACCGCCGCCGTCACCAGGCCCCGGCCGGCCGCCCCAGCATCCCCCCGCTGAATGTTGCCGTGATGGCGAACCTCCACCATCGGGTTGAACCGGCCCCGAGAGCCCAGTTCCACCCCGCCCCCAATGCTCCCAGAGAGGTAGTTGATACCGGCCCAATCGACCACCGTCTGGCCGCTCGGCACTAAAAATTCGTACCGATTGCTCCACCCGTAGCTCCCAGCGCCGCCCCCGACAAGCGGCCGGAGCCGCTCACCGCGACCAGCGAGTCGGACGACCAAGCCAATAGCCCTGACCCGAGTTCGGGATCCTTGCACCAACGTGTACTCCGGTCCCAAAAACCAAGGGCCGGCGTTGAAGCCAAAACTGGCATGGCCCCCGACCACAGCCTCCCGGTCCGCCCCGCGCACCTGAAGGCCGACCATTGGGCCAATCGACGCCGACCCAACCGTCTGAGCCACGGCGGCACCGAAGACGGTGGCCGACCCAAGCAGCAGCAGAACCGCAACGATGGATGGTTTCATGGTGTCCCGAAAATGCCTTGATGGCGGGTCCGGCTTGCGAGCCCAGCCGTCATACCCTATGCTGGACCGATGGCGATCCCGACCCCGGAATTCCTCCAGGCAATCCCTCTGTTCCGCCATCTCGGCAGCGAGGAACTCCGCGCCCTAGCCACCTTACTCCGCGAGCGAGTCTTCCCGAAAGGTACCGCGATCGTCGCCCAAGGCGACCCCGGGGATACCCTCTTCCTGATTGCCGACGGACAGGTCAAGGTCGCGGTCTTTGGTGAAGATGGCCGCGAGGTCATCCTCTCAGTCTTGTCGGCGGGGGGCTTCTTTGGCGAAATGGCCCTCCTCGACGATGAGCCCCGCTCGGCTCACGTCATCGCGATGGCCGACTCCAGCCTCTGGCAACTTCGCCGGGAGGACTTCCGGGCCCGGCTCGGCGCTTCCCCAGAGTTGGCGATCGCTCTCCTCGGCGAACTCTCTCGTCGTCTTCGCCGCGCCGACGAAACCATCGCCAGCTTGGCCCTGCTCGACGTCAACGGCCGGATTGCTCATCTCCTCCTCGACATGGCCCGAGAGGAAGGCGGCAACCGAATCGCCCGGAAATTGACCCACGCAACGATCGCCCAGATGGTTGGGGCCAGCCGGGAGACCGTCTCCAGAACGATGCGCAGTCTTGCGATTCAGGGCGTCATTTCCATGAACCGGCAGGAAATCGTTCTCAAAGATCCTGATCAACTCCGAACAGCCGCCAAGCGAGCTTGATGTGTCCCTGTCGATCACGTTCTGGGGTACCCGCGGTTCGATCCCGACTCCCGGCCCCGGAACGGTCCGCTATGGCGGCAACACTGCGTGTATCGCGATCGAGGACGACCAGCGTCACCAACTGATTCTGGATGCCGGCTCCGGAATTCGAGCCCTTGGAAAACAAATGGCCCGCCGGGCCGAGACCCCGCTCAATCTCGTGGTCCTCCTATCGCACACCCATTGGGATCACATTCAGGGGCTCCCCCTCTTCGGCCCGTTGCACACCGCCGGCAACTCGATTCGGATTCTCGGACCTCGGTCGCCAGATGCCCCCCTTGCAGCCACCCTGCGATCCCAAATGGCGCCGGCGGTGTTTCCGATCCCGCTCTCGGCGATCGGTTCGGCGCTTGAAGTGGATGAAATCAAGGCACCGGAATTGTCACTGCCCGGCTTCTTGGTCCGAACTGTCCCTTTGTGTCACCCAGGATCATCACTGGGGTTCGCCGTCCAGGCCGCCGCCGGCGGGCCAACCGTCAGCTACATGACGGACAACGAGTTGGCTGCGCCCGCCGCCGCCATTATTCGGCCCGATCTTGTACGTTTCTTGCGTAAGACTGATACCCTGATTCACGACGCGATGTACTTCGAGACTGAGGTTGCCGCGCGGCCGGGCTGGGGGCACTCGAGCGCCGTCCAAGCCACCACATTGGCGCTCGAATCGGAGGTCCGGAGGCTGGTGCTGTTCCATCACGACCCGGATCATGACGATGCCACCCTCGAGCGGTTGCTTGAAGAGGCAATGCAGTGCCGGGAGCGCCTTGGTGGCACTCTCGAGTTGGTCGTCGCAGCCGAGGGCACCACCCTCAGTTGCTAACCCAAGGACCGAAGATGCGACGCATCACTCAGTTCGTGCTGATGGCCACGATCGCCGCGGGGGTGGCCCAGGCGCAGGATACCCGGCCCGGAATCGCCGTACTCCCGTTTGAAAACGGCGGAAGTTACGGCAAGGACAAGGAAGACTTCGAAGCGCTCCGAAAAGGAATCGCTGGGATGCTCCTGTCGGAGCTCTCGCAGAACCCCGCGATTCGCCTCGTCGACCGGGAGCAGATCCAAAAACTCCTCGATGAGCAAGGGCTCACGGCGTCAAACAGTGTCGATGCCCAGACGGCCGCCAAGCTCGGCAAGCTGGTCGGGGCTCGCTACATGATTGCCGGCACCTTCATCGACCTCTATGGAGATTTCCGGATTGACGCCCGAATCATTGACGTCGAGACCAGCGAGATCATCAAGGTCGTCAAGAGCGACCCGAAGCTGACCGACCGCAAACAGATGTTCCGAATCATCCAGTCGGTGGGCGAACGGGTCATGGAGGGCGCGAAGCTGCCGCCGTTACCCGCAGCCAAGGCCCAGGCCGTGAAAGCCCGAAACGTTCCGACCGAGGCCTTGGCCCTCTACAGCCGGGCCCTGCTCTATCAGGACAAGGGCGACAAGCAGCGGGCGATCGAGTTTTACGATCAGGCGATCAAGGCCTTCCCAGAGTACGCTGAAGCCCGGGATGGTCTCAAGCGGCTCCGGGGCGGCTGAGGCTACGAAGTCGTGGGTCCGGCGCCAAGGGCGCTGAGCCCGAGCCAGACCCCCAGATGCACCGGCAGAATCAGGCCGATCATGTCGAGATTGGCTTGGCCCATCTGGGGGAAGACCTTGAACATGAGCCCAAGGGCAGAAATCGCGGCCACCACCGCCGCCAGCTTGACTCCCTGCCGATAGCGGGACTGACCTCGCCAAATCGCGCGGGGCAGCAGGAAGGCCAGCGCCAAGGCCCCGAGGTTGAGTTGAAGCACGTTCTCGTTCCAATAGCTGAAGCGATGGGCACTAAATGCCCAGAGAGCCGCCAGCACGAAGCCGCCGAGCCCTGAAGCCACGGTCCAACCCACCGAGACGACGCCAAACGCCCACCGTCCTCTGAGGGAACGGCGCCCGAGCCGTCCCAAACCGAGCAGCAGACCTCCGACCAAGACCCCAACCGCGAGGTAGCGGAAGGTCCACCTTGAGGGCTGGTCGCGGACCGAGAAGAGCGGGCTCTCCACCAAGTGGCGCTCTTCCTTGACCAGCCGGTGCCGACGGCCATCGGGGTCCATCACGGTCAGCTGATTGAGGTAGGGTCGGAGCGAGATCGGGAGGAACATCTCCTCCCAGGCAGAAATCGGCCGATCCACCGGTTGCCCAAGCCCGAGCATTAGCAGGGTGTAGGTCGTGGGGCTGTTTTCAGTGGTCCGGCGAGTATGGTCGCGATAGGTCGACCCGGTCGCGACCGACTGAGCCCAGGTCTTGAGCTGGCCCCCGACGACCCGATCCAGCGCATCTCGAATCCGGGTGGAGCAGTTGTCGAGGTAGTAGTGGTACTGGTAATACTTGTTCTCTTCCTTGGCATTCCAGACTAAGAAGTC
>JAYTTT010000338.1:0-5603 GCA_043744895.1 Gemmatimonadota bacterium
GCCGGGCAAACTCCGGCTTCTCAAGCGGATGGTAATCCGGCCGGAAATTCTGAATCCCCGAATTCCAGTCATGCACGCCGTGGATATCGACCCCCGCGGCAAACAGGTCCGACGACTTGGCCAGCCCCATGGCCGTCAAATACCCGCCGTACGACCCGCCCCACAACCCGATCTTGGCGCTGTCGACGTCGGAGCGCCCGCGAAGATAGCCCCCCGCACCCATCACGTCATGGTATTCCGAAGCACCGGTGGCCCCGAAGTTCAGGGCCTCGCGAAATTCCATCCCGTACCCGACGCCGCTCCGGTAGTTCACCGAGAGTACCACGTACCCCTGGCTCGCCAGCCATTGGTTCATGGCATAGGTCCCGTGATAGTAGAACATGTAGTGGAAGCCGAGCAACATTTGCCGGCGGGAGCCGCCATGGAAGAAGGCGATGGCCGGCCGTCGCTCGCCGGGCTTGAGATCCGGCGGCAGGAACAACTGGCCGTGGATCGGGAGCCCATCGGCCGACGAGAAGACGACCTGCTTCGGCTCGACCAACCGGGCCGCCGGAAAGTCGGCCGGCATCGATTCGGGGGCGAGCGCCCGAACTTGGCCCTCGGCCAGCACGGCGGCGTGTGACGGATGCCGGGCGTCGGAGCGGAGGAACGCAATCCGGCCGTCGCTCATCGGGCGGGGCGCCCATTCGATGCCCTCGGTTTTCAACAGGGCCACCGGCGCTCCGCCGGCTGGGCTGACTCGGAAAAGATCCCGGCGGTCGATGTCGCCGATGTTGCTGTTGTAGACCACGGCCTGACGGTCGGGCGTCAGCGCGACGTATTCGACCTCACCCTCACCAGGCGTAAGGAGAACGGCGTCCCCGCCCGACGCGGCGACCGCGTACAGGTGAGCCCAGCCGTCGCGCTCCCACGGGAACACCAGCCGATCGCCCGCGGCCCACATCAGGCTCGGCCCTTCGATCTGGTGGAGGGCGCTCCCTTTCCCCTCGAGCGCCCGCCAGACTTGCTTGGCGCCCCCGGAAGTCGCCTCGCCGACCCAGATCGACCACGGCCGGCCGGTTCGCATCGGCCCGAAGAGCGGCGGATCGAACCCCGCCGGGATTCGAATGAAGGCCAGCCGCGCCCCGTCGGGCGACCAGGTCGGGGCGCCGTCCCGATCCAGGCTCGGTGCGATCCACCGAATCGCCTTGGCCGTGAGGTCAAAGACCCCGACGAAGGCGTGGTCGCCGCGGTTGCTCGTAAAGGCCAGCTTCCCGCCGTCGGGCGACCAGGCCAAATCACCCGCAGCGCCGCGCGCCTTGAACAGTTGCTTGCCTTCTCCCGGTCCGGTGACCGGAGCAACCCACACTTGCCCCGCCTTGGTGTAGCCGACCCAATCCCCTCGAGGCGACACCACCGGCCCGGTCGCATTGGCCACCTTGACCGGCACCCCGCCGGCCACCGCCACCCGCCAGATCGCCTGCTCTTGGCCGTTCGGATCGCTGGTTGGGTTAGGGACTTCACCCCGCCGGTTGGGGTCGCCCCCTCGGACGTAGAAGACGGTCTTGCCGTCGGGCGACACGACCACGTCCTCGATTTCCTGGCCGTCGTCCTGGGTGTAGCTCGTCAACTGACGGCCCTTGAGCTCGGCACCGGTCGCGACCCACACGTTCCGGACCCCCCGGGTGTTGTGGACCCAGGCGACGGTTCCGCCGTTGGCTGCCAAGGCCTGGGCAAACGGGGCTCCGGTGATCTGCTCGATCGCGATCGATTGCGCCCGGGCTGATCCCGTGGCCAATGCCGCCCCCACTACCCCAACGAAGATCTTGTTCATGACCGCTCCCTGGTTGCACTTCGCCGATCCGGAGACCACTTTTGTTCATGACCGTCACCAACCGGCAACCGACCCGCCTGATCGTGTTGCTGTCGCTGCTGAGTCTCGTCGGTTACGCCCTTCGATCGAACATCACTATCGCCCAGGAAATGATGGCCCCCGAACTCGGCCTGACCATGGCCGACATGGGCACCATCAGCGCCTGGGGTTTCCAGCTGGCGTACGCCCTCTGCCAGGTGCCGGCCGGATTCCTGGCTGACCGGCTCGGAGCCCGGGTCGTCCTCGGCCTGGCCGTCGTCGGCTGGGCCGTGGCGTCATTCGCGACCGGACTGCTCGGCGGCGGAACCGGAGTATTTCTCTCACTCTTTGCCGCCCGCGTACTCCTCGGCGTCACCCAATCCGCCACCTATCCGGCCGGCTCGATGGCCATCAGCCAGGCCGTTCCGCCCGAGCGGCGGAGCACCGCCAACGCAATCTTCATCTCGACCGCGATGCTCGGCTCCGCCTTGGCGCCCCTCACGCTCGCCCCGCTCATGGTGCAAGCCGGGTGGCGGTCGGTCTTCATCGCGAGCGGATTCGTCGGGCTTGCCGCCGCCGGCCTCTGGTTCTGGCTGGCACCCCTGCCGAAGCGCGGTACTGGAACCGCCCTTCCGCTCAGGGAGCAGACCAAACAGGCTCTGTCGCTCCTCAAGCACCGCGACCTGATGTTGCTATCGACGGCGTACCTGCTTCACTCCGCCGTGTTCTTCGTCTTCATCTTCTGGTTCTTCCGCTATCTCACCGACGGCCGCGGGATGAGCCTCCTGGCCAGTGGCGTCTGGGGCAGCATTCCCCCGTTCACCGCGTTTCTGCTGGCCCCGCTCGGTGGCTGGGCCGCCGACCGGCTCGGCCGAACCCTCGGTCAGGGCCAGGGTGCCCGGCGAGTGGCCATGGGCGCGCTGTTCGCGGCGGCCTCGTTCGTCATCATCGGAGCCAGTCTGGCGAACCCGTTCCTGGCCATCGGCGCCCTGTCGCTGTCGGTGGCTTGCATCAACGCCGCTGAAGGCCCCTTCTGGACCACGGCGACCGCGTTGGGTCGGGAGGCGCCCGGTGCCGCCGGCGGCGTCTTGAACCTGATGGGCAACCTCGGCGGTGTCATCTCGATCTGGGCCGTGCCGCGGATGCGCGACCCGCTCGGCTGGACCGGCCTCCTCGGGGTCTGGGCCGGGGTAGCCGTGGTGGCCGCCCTGCTCTGGATGACCGTTCGGGTCAATCGCGCCAACCCGCCGGCTATCGCCTAACGAAAATCAGATTCTGAGACCGGCCCGCGCTGACCCGGTACCCGACCACCTTCCCGGCGCGGTCCCGGTCGAATTGCACTCGCGCCCCAGCCGCGGCAAACCGGTCCTTGGCCACGGGCTGCAACGGCCGCCAGGCGTCCCACCGAGTTCGGGCCCGAAGGGTGTCTCCCTTGACCTCGATCATCGCCCAGGTATCGAGCTCGTCGCTGGCATATCGTCCGGCGAACGCCTGGAGCTCAGCGGCCGAGTACACCGGAGGGGGCCCGAGCTTGACCACCGGCTCGAGGATCCCGAGGCCTTTGGCCACCAGCCCCGGCCCGGCCGGCGTCATCTGAAACGTCATCCGGCCGCCGAAGGGCGTCGCGTCGAACGTCGAGTCATCGATTGCCGTCAGGGCCGCCGTTTGGCCGAACGCGGCGAGGGAAAGCGACGCCCCATCTCTCGTGATCCGGCCAATCGCTCCGGGCACCAGCTCATAGCTGCCGACCCAACGATCGAGCCGGTCGGCCGCGACGACCACCCCGACGGCCTTGACGCCCGGCCCCGCCACCGGGCCGAGCTGGTCGGCCAGGTAGAGATCGGCGACCTGTTCCGCCAGCCGTTCCGGTTGCGCCGTGTAGTCGTTGCACAGCACCGCCACCGAGAAATGCTGAACCGGGAACCGGAGCAGCTGGGCCCGAAACCCGATGAACGAACCCCCGTGTTCGACGACCGACTGGCCGCGGTATTGGTGCGGGCTCAGACCGAACGCATAGGTTTGGATCTCGCCACTGTTGAGGCGCCCGGGCGTCGTGACTTGGTCGATCAGCCCGGCGCCGCGTGCCCCGAGCCGGTTGCCGAAGAAATTCTCGTCCCACTTGGCCAGATCGCGAATCGTCGTCAGCAATCCCCCGTCGCCGACCAGCGCAAAACTGGTTCGAACGATCTCGAAACCGCCGCCGGCCGCGGGCTGGTACCCTTCCGCCCGGCGGGGCACGATCTCGGTGTTGTTATCGTGCCAACGGGTCTCGCTCATCCCAAGGGGCGCGAAGATGTTCGCCTCGGCAAACTGGCGTAGGGTCCGGCCGCTGGCACGCTTGACGACCTGCGACAGCAGGAAATACCCCGAGTTCGAGTAGGAGTACCGGCTGCCCGGCTCGAAGTCGAGCGCCCGTTGCCGAACAATCAGGTCGAGCGCCACTTCCTCGGGGATCTCGTCGGCAAAGGAGCGCCCGGACAGGCCCCAGAGCCCGAGGTAGTCGCGAATCCCGCTGGTGTGATGGACCAGATTCCGAATCGTGACCTTGTCGGCGAAGGCCGGAAGCTCCGGCACCCATTTGCGGACCGGATCGTCGAGCGAAATGGTTCCCCGCTCGGCCAGCAGCGCGATGCTCATCGCCGTGAACTGCTTCGAGGTCGAGGCGATATAGAACGAGGTGCTCGTGGTGATCGGGATGCCTTGATTGAGGTCGGCCATCCCGTAGCCCCGGCCATAGATCGTCTGACCGTTCCGGAACACGCCCACGGCGCACCCCGGTGTGTTGGTGTGGTCGTACTGCGCGAAGATCGCGTCAACCGCCTTCGGCGCCGGATCGGGGGCGACCAAGGCCAAGCCAAGCAAAGGGAGCCAGGTGAATCCGGTCATCGTCAGCCAGGGGCAGAGGGATGTATACAATATCGGGTGCAAAAGGTAACTTCAAGCGACTCCCAATAGGACCTTCCTCAATGACCCGGTCGATCGCCCTTCTGCTCCTGGTACTGGCAGGCCCCACCACCCTGCCCGCCCAAACCGCCGACCGGTTCGCGCCGGTCCGGGCCACCATCCAACGCTTCCTCGACTCGACCAACACGGCGTCGGTCGCGGTCGCGGTCGCCAAGGACGGCAAGATCATCTGGGAGGAGGGCTTCGGATGGGCCAACCGGGAGAAGATGATCCCGGCCACCCAGCACACGATGTATTCGCTGGCCTCGATCTCGAAGCCGTTTACCGCCACCGGCCTCATGGTCTTGGTGGATCAGGGCAAAGTGGCACTGGACCGACCGGCCAACGACTATCTCGGGTTGGGCAAGCTGACCGGCTTAGCCGGCGATGCCTCCGGGGCGACGGTGCGGCGGGTCATGAGCCATACGGCCGGCTTACCCCTGCACTATCAGTTCTATTACGCCGACAAAGGCTACCGCCCGCCGACGATGGACGAGGCGATCAGCCGCTACGGCATCCTGGTATTCCCGCCGGGCCGGCTCCACGAATACTCAAACTTGGGATTCGGGATTATCGATCACATCATCGAGCGGACCTCGGGCGTGCCGTACGCCGACTTCATGCGGCGCGAGGTCTTCTTGCCCCTGGGCCTGACCCGGACGGCCATCGACATCCCGGCCGGCATGGAGGGGTACGCCGCCGAGCGATACGACGCCAACCAGAAGCCGATTCCATTCTATACCTTCGACCACGTCGGCGCGTCGGCGGTGTACTCGAGCGCCCATGACCTGGTTCGTTTCGGCATGTTCCATCTCAAGAACCGGCTGCC
>JAYTTT010000339.1:0-5597 GCA_043744895.1 Gemmatimonadota bacterium
GCGCCGTATCGTGATCGATGCCCACGCTGACCCACCCTTCGTTGCGCTGCAAATCGTACCCGCCGTACGGAATGGCCTTCCCCTGCGCGGGCACCACGAAGTCATGCACGCGGACGCGCTCCGGGTGGGTATGGCCCGGATAGCGCTTTGCATGGTGGGTCAGGCGGGCGTTCCGGCACCCGTCCAACACGCCCACGAGCCGGGCGAAATTCCGGCCCATCTCTTCGTAAAACCCAATGCCGCCGCTGGCCTCGAGAAAGGCGAGGAACTTGTCGGCCCCGCCTGGCGCGGTCGCCGGGTTGGCCGCCAGGGCCTGGGCCATGGCTTTCGGGACCGAGTCCTTCATGGTGTAGTCGCGGCTGCGAGCGTTCGGCCGGCCCTCCGGATAGTCGACCCCAACAAGCAGCAGTGGCGGGAAACCCGGCCGAATCAGGTCGGCGAGCTGGAGCGTGCACACGGCGGCGGCAATACCGAGTGCCCAGGACCCGTCGAGGACATACACCACATCGAGCTTCTCGCCCGCCGCCCGCCCTCGGGCGGCGAGGAACTGCGGGTCGGGATGCCAGACGCCAACCGTCATGGTGTCGCCAACTTCTTTCGACTCGATCTCGAACGCCTCGGAGCCGCGGACCGGCCACGGTTTCTTGCTCTGGTGCGCCTCGGCGGCCAGCGGCTCTCCCGACCGGCCGACCGCCGTTACCGCGCCGGCCGCGCCGAGTCCGCGGAGCAGATCTCGTCGTTTCATGGCCGCCCCCCCGTCGCCAACCGCTCCATCAGGCCCTGTCCCGGCGCCGGCGCTCCAAAGACGGCGACCAGCCCTCGAATCAGGTTCATCGGCGCCACGGTGGTGTGCGATTCGTCCGAGAAGACTCGAGAGGTAAGCTCGAGCGAGCGATACTTCCTGGCCCGCAGTGCCCGCTCGAGTCGAAGCGTATTGGTGACCATCCGGCTCGCGGCCATCGGCGGTAGCTCCTCGAGCCCGCCGACGCCCAGGAAGACCGTGGCGGCGAGATCGCCGTGGCTCTTCGCGTAGCTCTCCTCCAGCTTGAAGGTGCTCTCGTCGGCCCACCAGAGCGACGGGCTCCCGATGATGTAGCGCTTGAAGGTGTCGGGAGCGGTGAAGAGGACGTAGCAGCCGAACAGGCCGCCGAGCGAGTCGCCGAAGTAGGCCCGATCCCGCGGATCGGTGGGATACTTCGAGTCGATGAACGGGATCAGCTCATTCCGGATGAAGGCGAGGAATTTGTCCGCGCCGCCCGATGCGACGGTGGGCTTGATCAGGCCGATCACCGGTATGCCAATCCCGCCCCAGGCCGGGACGGCGTCCGGAGTCAGGTCCCGGGTCCGGATCTCGAGTGCCTGAAAGATGCCGCTCGCCCCGGCGTTGCCGATCCCGACGGCGATGAAGCGGGGCACGTCGCTGATCATCATCAACCGGAGGGCGTCCTCGGAAACGATGAAAGCGCCGTGCGAGTCGGTGAGGTAGACGACCGGGAAGCGACCGGTCTCGCCCGGGAGCATCGGTGGCCGCGCGACGCGGATCTCGAAGGAGTCGCCAACCTCTTTCGAGATCATCGTGTGGACTTCGATCGGGGGGATCCGGAGCTGGGCGCGGGCCGGCGACGGGGCAAGCGCCACGAGAGCCGCGAGGGCGAGCTGTGTTCGAGACATGGGGATCCGAGGTTCGAGGCGTAGAGTGCGAACGAGATGTTAACCCGTCGTCGGCGCGACCGGAAGGCGCGCTCACGGCTGCGGGCCGGCTTGTCATAGTCCCTCCGATCGGTGACTATTGGGCGTCCCTTCGACCGGTGAATGCCTGGTGCACCGTCTCTCGTTTCTGCTGCTGCTCCTTGCGCCCCTTCGCGGGCTTCGCCCCCGCTCCGCTCGCCGCCCAAACCTACGACCTCGTCCTCGCCCGCGGCCGAGTGATCGACCCCGAATCGGGACTCGACGCGAGCCGCTGGGTCGGCATCAACGGAGGCAAGGTCGCGGCCATCTCGAGCGCGCCGGTCACCGGGCGGCGGACCGTGGAGGTCGCGGGTCTCGTTGTGGCCCCGGGCTTCATCGATCTCCATGCCCCCGGTCAGGACTTCGTCAGCAGCCGGCTCCAGGCGCGGGACGGAGTGACCACCGCGCTCGAGCTGGAAGGCGGCACGGGCAAGGTCGAGCCGTGTGTACGCGCCCCGAGTGGGCCGTGCGGTGATCAACTTCGGCGCCACGGGGAGGCGCGGGAAGCGGTCCTGGCCGACACGGTGGCCGCCGGGCCGGCGTTTCTCTATCGCAACGCCCGGCCCGAGGAGATCGAGCGAATTGCCGCTCGGATTCGCCAGGCGCTCGACCAAGGCGGGCTCGGCATCGGTTACGGAATCCAATACACGCCGGGGGCGACTCGGGGCGAGATCGTCTGGCTCTTCGGCGTGGGCGCCGAGCGGGGGGTCACCAACTTCGTGCACCACCGGTTCGCGAGCGTCAAGGAGCCCGGCAGCAGCGTCGAAGCCACCCAGGAGCTGATCGCGGCGGCCGCGGTCGCCGGGGCGTCGGTCCACATGGTCCGTCGGGAGCACCGGCTTGGGTCAGGTGCCCGAGATCATGGGGATGGTCGAAGGTGCCCAGGGACACGGACTTGGCACGCCGGCTGAGCCGATCCTGGTCGTATGACCGATTGTCGCCATCTTGACAAATGGGTCGCTCACGCAAACGTTGGAAATGGACTGACAACGCGAACCGAAACCGTCGGGACAGTCATGATAGGCTAGGAGCGACCGTATGCCTTCAACTCCGTTGTGGCTGGACGTCCGTGCGATTCATTCTTCGCCACACCCTCCCAACACTGCTGACCGCTGCCGCGACTGTAGGATGCCAAACGCCCGATCAGGGCGGATTGCCGACTCTCCCTTCGATCGATGCCGCCGTGGGGGCGGCTCCAATCGCTGCTTCCGGACTCCTTGAGAGTCACGGTTCACCCTCGTTTCAGGTCCAGCTGGCGGTCGAAGGCCCCTTCCGTCCAGGAACTGCGATGCAAGTGACGGTCTCCGTATCTAGCAATAAGGCGGTGCGGAGGGCAAAGGTCGAGTTGTTCGCGCCCGACCGTCTCCCCGCAGGAGCGGGTGTAATGGATGGACCGCTCGCGAACTGGATCACGCCGATTGACTCAGGGATGACACGCTCGTTTCGACGTACGATTGTATTTCCATCTGAGGGATACTACACACTCCAGGGCGCGATAACCCAGATTTCTGGGGAGCAGTCCGTGGTTTTCCCATCGAGGGGAGAAGCCGCGATTGCCTGGATGCTCATTGACAGGGCTGGCGGATTGCTCACCTCGTACTTCGACGCGCGTCGGATTCCGCTGGGGGTTTACCCAAGGCCAGGGCGATTCACGACGCAGATGCAGCCGAGTGATACGACGGTTTCAATTCAGCTTTGTGAACCCGGCGACCCAACGTGCGGTCCGCAGCGAGGCTGCTGCGTTGGTGGAGCGGTCACTTATCTTGAAGGCCCGAATCAAGTCCTGGCGATGCGCGATGTCCTCGTACTGATGCGCATTTACAACCCGGCAACGGGGGCCACTCTCTTGACCCAGACCACGAGGACGAACACGAGTGGGACGTACGGCGGATTGCCTTGTTTACTGTCGGGCGAAGCAGCCACCGTCACGATCCAGACGGTCCATGCTCGATTCAACGTCAGCGACAGCCGAGCAAATACGGCGCCGACTCTCTATCCGGCTTACTCCAGTTCGTGCAATGGCACAATCAACATGTACTTTCAGACCGACGCCGCCGCCGTTTACGAACGGTTGCTCACGGTCACGGATAATGAACTTGCAAAGTACGGACGCCTACAACCCTGGATTGAGGTTCGAATCTCGGATTCGACCAGTTTTGGACCCTTCTCGTACCCTCTATCGGAGGGCAAGTCGGCACTAACGATTTCGAGAAATACTTTGTCACCGCCCATGAGTTCGGACACGCCTACCTCGACAACGCGTTCGCCAACGGTGACGCTGGGTACGGCAACTGTAACTTCGAACACTTTGTGAACACTGTAACCAACTCCAAGTGTGCGTATTCGGAGGGGTTCGCGGATGCGCACACCGTGGCCGCCCAGCCGTCAGCCGCGGCGTTTTTCGACTTCGAGTCAACCAACTACGGCAACGTTCCGAACGGGTACCAGATTGAGGGAGCGGTTGCGGCGTTCTTCCTGGACATCACAGATCCTACGGCAGATACCCCGACGGAGCACGATTTCCTCGCAACGCCATACACATTTCTTTCGTCGGTGGTCGACAATTGCCAGGCGAAACCCGCAAGCAGCTGGATTGGCGCCTCCGATCTCCGCGACTTCAGGTTGTGTTTCGAGAACCGCGCCAACGGTACGACTGTTCGGCTGAGTCCGACTGCCCCGGCCTTTTCGCAGGTCGCCACCTGGTCGCTCGCAAATATGAGCAACGACTATGTCTGGAACATTGATGGGGTTCGCAACTGAGGTGCGTAGTCAGAGCCCGATGGATCGAACGCCGCCCTCGATCGGGCAGCCTCGACCGGCGCGAGGGGCGAACGCAGCAAGGAGCCAGCTGGGTACCCGATGGGCAAACTGGTTGGGTCCCAGCGCAGTCGCGGGCCTGCTGATCAACATGGTCGCTTGTAGTACAGCGGATCCGGGCCCTCCCCCCGTGCCCCCCCCCGTCCCGACCACGACGGTTTTCGCTGTTGTTCGCGGATCTGTTGTATCCGGTGGCAAGCCAGTGGCGCTGGCTGAACTCAAGATCTGGGGGTATAAGGATGTGTGCCGATCGCCGACAACGGATTCGCCGCTCGTCGTCGCCGACGCCCAGGGGGCCTATGAGCGGGTTGTCGAGTATCTTGGGTCGCCCGGTCGCGCCTGCGTCGTCGTTAGGTTCTATCGCACTACGGCGGCGGGGCGGGATAGTGTCGACGTGGGTGACAATTTTGTCGCCGTGAAAGCAAACCGGAACGGCGCGGTTCCTGACACCCTCATCGTGAACGGGAACCTGCCATAAGCCATCGGTCGTTGATGCTCCTCAGGGGGTCAGCGTCCGACCCCACCGTTCTTTTCGATGACCTGACCGCCTCGATGTACCGAAGCCCGCCCGTCGGGCCGGGTTGAACGATTCATGAGAGGAGGATTGAGGCTGGCGGAGAATCGGGACGCGGGCTCGCTGGTCCGGAATCGGGGCCTCAGCGTGCTGGTTGACTTCCAGGAGGGCCGTTCGGTACGGGGCGTTGCGCTGTGGCGGTGCTCCAGGAAGGCCTACCGATCTTTCGGCCGCTCGGAAAAGCGATTGCTGTCGCTGTGGGCCCGAGTCGCAGCCGCTCGCGAGCGACACCTGCCCGTCGGGATAATACTGAAACGACGGGGCTTCAGCGGCTACCGTGTCGGCGTAGGGTGCGGTGGTTAGTGAATTCGGAATGATACCGTTCCCCGGGTGCGTGGCTCCGATGGCGGACGCGCTCCAGGTCTCCCTGCGGCCGCCACACGCGCCCCGCGTTCTTGAAGTCGCCCACCAACTCCTTCTTCTTTGTATCGACCGAGATCGCCGGCTGCCCGTGGCGATGACACCGGCGCACCGGCGC
>JAYTTT010000340.1:0-21609 GCA_043744895.1 Gemmatimonadota bacterium
GATCTTCACGGCGTCCTGCGCTTTCCTGCTCCCGGTCGACGCCGTGACCCTGGTGACCTACTCCCGCGGCTACTACCGAATGCTCGACATGCTGAAACCAGGCCTGATCATCAGTGCCGCGTGGGTCGTGGTGATGACGGCCCTGATGGCCTTCCTCGGCCCCCGGTTGGGCTTTTTCTGACCTGGCCGCACGGGCGCGAAGTTTCTATGTTTCCTTCGCGTTTCATCGTGCACCATGGAGCCGCCTATCCGTCCCGGATCTCTTCGTGAGCAATCCGATCAGGAAGTCGTGTCCCTCGCCAAAGACGGGGTGGACGAGGCATACCGCGAACTGATCCGCCGCTACGAACGGCCGGTGTTCTCGCTGGTGTTCCGAATGGTCCGCAACCGGGAGCTCGCCGAGGATCTGGCCCAAGAGACCTTCATCAAGGTCCTGAACGCCATCCAGTCCTATCGGCCCGAATTCAAGTTCTCGTCGTGGGTCTTCAAGATCGCCAACAACGCCGCCATCGATCACTTGAGAAAGCGGGAGCTCGACACCCTTTCGCTCGAAGGCTCGCCCCACGCCGACACCCCCGAGTTGATCGAGGCCACCGCCCTGCAGATCGGCGAGCGCGGCGAGAACCAACTTGATGAGGTGGCCAACCGAGAACTCGGTGGGACCATCGAGGAGGCGATTGCCAAGCTCCGTCCCGAGTACCGGTCCTGCATCCTGCTCCGCCATGTCGAGGGGCGCAGCTACGAGGAAATTGCCGAGATGCTGAACCTGCCGTTAGGGACGGTGAAGACCTACATCCACCGAGCGCGCAATGAACTTCGGATCCTGCTTCGTGATGTGAGATTTGAATGAAGCCAGTCGCGATCCGTTTTGTTTTGGAACGTTGAAACTCGACCGACTCGGGTGCCGTACAAGAACCTGCCTATGAAACCGACATCCATGAAGCACTTCACCGCTGACGATCTCGACGCGTTTCACACTGAAGCGCTGAGCTCCGAAATGCGGCTCCATCTCGAGGCCTGCGAGGACTGCCGCCGCTTGGCCGCTCTCGATCGCGAGGTCTTGTCGATGATGAATCGACTGCCGAGTTATGGGCCGGGTGACGGGTTCGCGAGCCGGATCATGACCCGGGTGCAGCTCGCCGCGCCCGTGCCGGTACCGGTCCTCTCGTTCCCGACGTTGACCGGCCGGCGGGTCGCCGCGGTGATCGCGACCGCCGCCGGTATGGTCGCGAGCGTCGCTTGGTCGGCCACGAACCGATCGCTCCTGGACCGGTGGCTCGACGGCACCGGAGCGGCGTTGTGGAACTCCGGCACCGTGCTCTGGCACCAGACCCTTGCCGCGTTGGCCACGGCGCCCTGGTTCGAAACCATTCGGCAGTTGTCCGCCACACCGGTTCGGCTTGCCGCCGGTGCCATCGTGGTCCTGGGATTGTATCTGGGTGGGTTGACGGCCCTTCGCCGCTTGGCAACGCCGTCGGCCGGCACGGTGTCGAGTGCTCGAGCTTAGCGTCGGTGAAACCGGACCGATCGCTCGAACGGCCGCCAACCTGGCAGGGGTGGTCGGCTCCTTCGTCACCTTGGGAATTCTGGGCTTCGGCCTGGTGCTGTTTGGGAAGCCGAACCTCGAGGTTGTGTCGGATACGGTGAGTCACAGTTTCTTGCGCTCCTTCCTGGTCGGCCTCCTGTCGCAGGTTTTGATCGTGCCGACCTTCGGGATGCTGGTGGTTGGTTTGGTCCTCAGTGTGGTGGGCGTGCTTCTGGTCCCCTTCGTTGTGGCGGTCTACCTCCTGTTGGTTATTGGCGGGGTGCTTGGCGGCTTCCTGGCCGTGTCCCACGCGATGGGCGAAACCCACACCCGACGACGGCTGGCGCGGGGCGACGCGCTGTCGCCGAACAGCTTCCGCTATCTCGTGGTCGGACTGGGCGCGAGTGGCTCCGTTTGGCTGACCTGGGTCGTGTTCGGCTGGGTCCCGGTGGCGGGCACCCTGATCCTCGGGGCCGCAGTCATTGCCACCTGGCTCCTTGGCACCGTTGGGCTCGGCGCGGCGGTGCTCAGCCGGGCGGGCATTCAGCCCAGCTTTGCCGGACGGTACCTCCCCACCGAAATGCTGACCGACGAGTATCTCTGGGCCACCCCTCAGCAGGGCGTCGCAGCCGTCAAGCGGCCCAACTCCAAGTAGCGGCTCGAGGCGGTCGCGGCCCGGAAGCGGGGGGAGATCCTGATTCGGTACCAGGGCGCGGGTTCGGTGGACCCCGGAGCGATTGCGGGGAGAATCGCTCGGTTTTGAATTCGAAGCGGCGAACTGGTAAGAATGGCCGACAGTCGGATTACTGGTTGATCACCGGCAGCGTCATGGTTAAAGCCCCGGCCTCCCGGGCAATGGCGCGGGCCGTTGCCAGCAGCGCGATGGCCGCCGGGCTCTTCGGGTTGTCCAACACCACCGGCGACCCGGCGTCGGCCGCTTCGGCCAGGCCCGGCTGGAGCGGAATCTGACCCAACAGGGGGACCCCGAGTTCAGCGGCCAGCCGCTGGCCACCGCCCGCGGAGAAGAACTCAATCCGTTTGCCGGTATCGGGATCGGTATAGCCGCTCATGTTTTCGACGATCCCCAACACCGGGACGTTGACCCGCTCGAACATCTTGGCGCCCCGAAGGGCGTCGCCCACCGCCATTTCCTGCGGCGTCGTCACGATCACCGCCCCTGACACCTGGACCGATTGAACCAGCGACAATTGGGCATCACCGGTGCCGGGTGGCATGTCAACGATGAAGAAATCGAGTTCCCCCCATTCGACATCACGAAGGAACTGCTGGATCACCTTCATGATGATCGGACCCCGCCAGATGGCGGGCGCATCCCGATCGACCAGGAGACCGATCGACATCAACTTGACGCCGAACGACTCGAGCGGCTGAATCCGGCCAGCAATCACCGGGGGCCGCTCGTATCGCCCGAACATCCGGGGCACGTTCGGCCCGTAGATGTCACAATCCATCACTCCGACCCGCTTCCCGCTCTGGGCGAGGGCCACTGCCAGATTCACCGCGACGGTCGACTTGCCCACCCCCCCTTTCCCCGAGGACACGGCGATCACTTTGCCAAGACCCGGGAATTCCGCGGCGGTTGGGGGCGCCGGCATCCCGGTTGACTGGGGACCCGCCCCACTCGGCGGTGCATGGGTTGACTGACTCGGACCGGCCGGATCGACGACCGTAATCTTGACCTCGGTGACACCCTCGATGGTCTTGAGTGCCGCCCTGGCGTCGCGCACCAAGGTCGCTGGGTCGGCCCGGGTCAAGAGAAACGTAAAAGTGACCCGGCCTTCGGCCGTAACGGCCAAGTCGCGGACCATCCCGGCCGACAAGAGATCGTTGTCAAGGCGGGGATTCTTGATCCGGGAGAGTGCGAGACCGACTTGGGCCTCGAGAGAATCGGACACGGAGGACCTCGATGGGGCTAGAGTGCCTGGACCGCTTTGACCTCAGGCACGAATTGCTTGAGACGGGTTTCAATTCCCTGCTTCAGCGTGATCGAGGACGCCGAGCAACCGTGGCAGGTGCCGCCGAGCCGAAGCGTGAGCCTGCCCTCGTCCTCGTCGAAATCGATCACTTCGACCGTACCGCGGTGTGACGCGATGTACGGTCGAAGCGAGTCGAGGGTCTGTTCGATCCGGTCCATGACATCCATAGTGGTGGGCACAATATAAGCCCTTGAACCGGGGGCCGGTTCAACTGGGAAGGCCCGCTAGATTGGGGAATGCCCACTCAACTCTCGGTTGTCATGCTCGGTGCCACCGGGGCCGTTGGCGGCCATGCCGCCCGGGCCCTTGCCGCGATGCCCGAACTGCGGCGCCTCACCCTGCTCGGCCGCCGCCCGGTCGATGGCATCGGGGGTCCGGCCGTGACCCAGGCCACGATCGATCTCCTCAATCCGCCGTCGTACCGGGAGTTGCTCGACGGTCATCAGTGCGCCGTCTGTACGCTCGGTATCGGGCAGCCCTCGAAAGTCAGCCGGGAAGAGTTCCTCAGAATCGACAAGGACGCGGTCATCGGATTCGCAACCGGCTGCCGAGAGGCGGGGATTCGCCACTTCGAATTGCTCGGCGCGGTGGCAGCCAACCCAAAAGCCTCGTCGCTCTATCTCCGCACCAAAGGCGAACTCCGCGATGCCCTGGTTGCCCTCGGGTTCGACCGCCTGAGCATCTTCCAACCCTCGCGCCACCCGTTCCGCCAACCCGCTCGGCAGACCGGCCGCCCGCGCCAGCCGCTCCACGCTCAGCCGGTCCATCCGTCCCCGGAAGGCTCGATGCTTCATGGCGCCTCCATCGCGATCGGCGTCAGGAGGCCGAGGCCCATCATGGCCTGGAAGAGTTCCTGCCACTGAGCCCGTTGGGTCTCGAGCATCGCCAGCCCAGAGTCGGTGATCCGGTAGTACCGCCGTTTCCGCCCCGACAGCAGTTCCACCCAGCGGCTCTGGACCTGGCCCTTAGACTCGAGGCTGTAGAGGAGGGGATAGAGGGTCGACTGGCCCAGGGCCAACACGCCATCGGAGCGCTGGGACAGCAGTTCGGCCAGCTCGTAGCCGTACATCTCCCGCCGTTTGAGGAGTTGGAGGACGGCAACGGGCCCGGCTCCCCGAATCAATTCTCGTTTGACGACCATGTTGGACCCCCGAGTGTTATGCCTCGGCCAACATAGTACAGCGGGCGGGGTTATTCGTCAATATCTGAAACGTCTCCCAGATAGGTCCGGGCCGCGACGAGCACGGTGGATTGGACCTCGCCGATCGACCCTTCGAGCGATAGTCCCGCCGCCTTCACATGACCGCCCCCACCGAACGGTTTGGCGAATCGGGCGACGTCGACGTCCCCAACCGACCGGAGCGAGATTTTGACCCGGCCCTGGGCAATCTCACGAAACAACAAGGCCATCTTGATGCCGGCGATGGACCGGGCGTGCTCGACCACGCCGTCAAGGTCGTCGCTGGTGACGCCGTGCCGTTCGACGGCACCCGGCGGGACCGTGATCCACGCCAGCCCCACGTCGGGCTCCACCACCAGGGTCTGGAGCGCCTCGGCCAACAAGCGAACCCGGCCCTCGGGCGCCCCTGCGTAGACATCGAGATAAATCGCTTCGGGGTCAATGCCCCGGTCGAGCAACTCGGCAGCGATCCGAAGGGTTCGGGGCCGAGTGTTCGAGAACCGGAACCCGCCGGTATCGGTAAGGATCCCGACGTACAGGGCCCGGGCTGCCGCCTGGGTCAAGGGCCACTCATTGGCCATCGCGATCTCGACAATCAACTCAGCCGTGGCGGCGGCCGACTGATCGACATAGGACGGCCCGGCCGGCAGGGTGGCCGAACTGATGTGATGATCGATACAGCCAACCGGCACCCCGCGGCTTCGGACCGTCTCGGCCAGCATTCCGAGCCGGCTCAGATCACTGATGTCGAGCACGACGATGGCGTCCGCTCGTCGAAGCTCCTTGACGGCCTCACCGGTCTTGTCGACACCCGGCAGCCCCTGAAACAGAAACTGGAACCGGGGCGGCGTCGGGGTCGGATTGGCGATCGTGGCCGTCACCCCAATGGCCCGGAGCAAGTGCACCAAGCCGACCTCGCTGCCGAGCCCGTCACCGTCGGGATTCACATGGGTCGTCAGGCAGACCCGGCTTCCGGGCACGAACAACCGGGTCAGGTCGAGGGCGGCGGCGAGCTTGGCAGCGGTCAGAGTAATGGTCATGGCCCGTGGAAAATACACCCGGGGCCTCTTCCCCCGGAGCGCCCTCCGGTCCATAATAGGCCATGCGCCGACTCAACCTGACCCACTGGATCCTGATCGGCACCCTGGTGGGTGCGGTGGTCGGGTACCTCGACCACAACGTCTGGCTCAACACCGACGTGGCCGAGGGCCTCAAGCCGTTTTCCAGCATTTTCATCCGAATGATCAAGTCGATCGTGGCCCCGCTGATCTTCAGCAGCCTGGTCGTCGGGATCGCCGGTCACGGCGACGATTTGAAGCAGGTCGGCCGACTCGCCTTTCGTTCGATCGTGTACTTCGAGGTCGTGACCACCGTGGCGTTGTTCGTCGGGCTGGCCGCCGCCCACATCGGCAAGCCCGGCGTCGGCGTCGCGCTCGCCGCCGCATCAACGGACGACGTGAAGCAACTCGCCGGCACTCACACGACGTTGGCGGGAGTCCTCGAGCATACGGTGCCGGCCAGTATCGTCGACGCGATGGCCAAGAACGAAACCCTTCAGATCGTGTTCTTCTCGGCCCTGTTCGCGATGGCCCTGACCCAAGTGAAGGGCCGGCCCAAAGAGGTCATGCTCGAGGTCTGCGAGAGCCTCTCGCAGGTGATGTTCAAGTTCACCGGCCTGGTGATGAAGTTCGCCCCGATCGGCATCGCCGCCGCGCTGGGCGTGACCATCGGGAAAAATGGGCTCGGGGTCCTCTTCAACTTGGGCAAGCTGGTCTTGACGTTGTACGTGGCGTTGATCGTGTTCGTATTGGTGGCGTTGGTGCCGGTGGCGATGATCGCCAAGATCAACTTGCGGAAGTTCTGGCATTGGACCAAGGAGCCCTGGCTCCTGGCCTTTACGACCGCGTCATCCGAGGCGGCACTGCCGCTGGCGCTCGAGAACATGGAGAAGTTCGGGGTGCCCCGGCGGATCGTCTCGTTCGTCCTGCCAACCGGTTACTCGTTCAATCTCGACGGCTCCACCCTGTACCTGGCCATTGCGTCGATTTTCGTGGCCCAAGCCGCCGGCATCGACCTGCCGTTCACGACCCAGTTGTTGATGATGCTCACCCTGATGCTCACCAGCAAAGGGGTCGCCGCCGTGCCCCGAGCTTCTTTGGTCATCCTCTCCGGTACGCTGACCCAATTCGGCCTGCCCCTCGAAGGGATCGCCGTCATCCTGGGTGTCGACGCCTTCATGGACATGGCCCGTACGTCGGTCAACCTCATCGGCAACTGCCTCGCGTCGGCCGTCATGGCCCGGTGGGAAGGGGAGTTGGAGGGCTAGGCACTCGGCGCTCGGCACTCGGCACTCGGCGACTATCAGCCGAACGGCTTCCATCAGGGCAGGCCGTGGATGGCCCAGATCCGCGGGGGCTAGATCAGGATCCCCGCGATCGCCGCCGAGATGAAGTTCGCCAGCGTTCCCGCCAGCATCGCCCGGAGCCCGAGTTTGGCGAGTTCGCCTTTACGCTCCGGAATGAGAGCGCCGATGCCGCCGAGCTGGATCCCGATCGAACTGAAGTTGGCGAATCCGGCCAAGGCGAACGAGGCGATCGTGAAGGACCGCGGGTCGAGGGTGGCTTTGAGATTTCCGAGTTGGGCGAAGGCGAAGAACTCGTTGAGCACGGCCCGGGTCCCCAGCAAGCCGCCGATCACGCCGCTGTCTTTCCATGGCACGCCAAGCACCCAGGCAACCGGGCGACCAACCCATGCTAGCACGGTCTGAAGGTTTTCCGGGAAGAACGGAGCCCAGCCATGAATCAGGCCCATGGCACCGTTGAGGAGCGCCAGCAGGGCCACGAAGGAAATCAACATCGCGATGACGTTGAGCATGAGGTGGAGGCCTTCGCTGGTTCCCCGCGCGGCGGCGTCGATCACGTTGACGTCGGTCTTCGGAATGTCGAGCTTGACCCGCCCAAAGGTCTCCGGGGTTCCGGTCTCCGGTTCGAAGAGCTTCGCGAGCATGATGGTTCCCGGGGCCGTCATGATCACCGCGGCGAGGAGATGCCGGGCTTCGACTCCGAACGCGATGTAGGCCACCATGATCGAGCCGGACACGTGCGCCATGCCGGAGGTCATGACGGTCATCAACTCCGACCGGGTCATCTTCGGCAGGAACGGGCGAATGGTGAGCGGCGCCTCGGTCTGTCCCATGAAGATCGAGGCCCCGACATTGAGACTCTCGGCTCCGCTTGCCCCCATGATCTTGCTCATCACCGCCGCGAAGGCCCGGACCACGAGCTGCATCACGCCGAGGTAGTACATGACCGCGAAAAGGGCGGAGACGAAGATGATCGCTGGGAGAATCTGAAAGGCGAAGATTAGGCCGAGGCTCGAATCGGCCTTGCCCAGTTCGCCGAACACGAACGACGACCCAAAGTAGGAATAGTGAAGAACCGCCGTGACCGCCTCGCCAAGCCGTTTGAAGACCTCCTGGCCGAAGGGAACCCTCAGGACGAAGATCGCGAACACCACCTGGAGGCTCAAACCCCAGGCCACCACCTTCCATTGGATGGCGCGTCGGTTGCTCGACAGCAGGTATCCGGTCGCGATGATCAGGGCGATGCCGATCAAGCCGGTAAAGCGGGTCAGGAGCGGCGTCGGGGTCGCCACCGGGACCGGCACCGCTTGGGTCGTCACCGCCGCAGGGGCAGTGTCTTGGGCGGGCGCGACCTGGCCCACCAGGGTACCGATTGCCCGGCCGACCGCACCCGGGAGAGCCCACGAACCGATCACCGCGAGGCCGAACAGCAGAATCGCCAGTCCCCATTTTCTAAACCGTCGACCGTCCATTGTGCGCTCCTGCTGATTAAGTTGGGTTCGTGTCTTCGATCGACGTGATCGTCGTCTTGGTCTACCTCACCGGGTCGATTGCGATCGGGTTGTGGGCTGCCCGTTCCCAGTCACCCACCGGCGACTACTCCCTCGGCGCCCGCGACCTTCCGGCCCTGGCCTCGGGATCGTCACAATGATCTACACCTGGTTCGACGGGTTCAAGGCGGCGGGCTGGACCGACGTCCTTCCGTCGGCCCGATCCGTGGCCGGCGCCCAATTGAGTCGGGTCTTTGCCGGAGCTCAGCCCGCTTGACTTTGACCACGCCAGCGCCGCCGGCCGCGCCGCCCGTCCTCGACGACGCCACGCGGCAGCGCCAACTCAGCCGGATGAAGTTCCGGGCATCGGCGCTGCTGGTGATCGCCGCGATCGTGTTCTTGGCGGCCAGCTACTTCCACACGCTCGGTCCCTGGATCGGCTACGTCCGAGCCACGGCCGAGGCCGCCCTGATCGGCGGTTTGGCCGATTGGTTTGCCGTCACCGCCCTGTTCCGCCATCCTCTCGGCATTCCGATTCCACACACCGCGATCATCATGGTGCGGAAGGACCGCCTCGGTCGGACGCTGGGCAATTTCGTCCAGAATCATTTCCTGTCCCGCGACGTGTTGGCCGAGCGGCTCAAAGCATGGAATGTCGCCGCGGGGTTGGCGAGCTGGCTGAGTGAGCCCGCGAACGCCCGGCAGATCGCCAAGCAGGTGGCGGCCGGCTTCGCCAGAACGGTCGACGCCCTTCCCGAGGAGCAGCTCAGGGGCTTGGTGCACGCTGGTATCGTGGGCCGGATCCGAAGCACCCAGGTCGCGCCGGTGCTGGGACAGGCGCTCAAACTCGTCCGGGCGGGCAACAAGCATCAGGAACTGTTGAGCGAAGCCGTCAAGATCGCGGCCACCGCGGTCGATCAAAACCGCGACACGATCCGCGACCGGGTGAAGACCCAGAGCCCCTGGTGGATTCCGGGGATCGTCGACGACAAGATCTATCGAAAGATCCTCACGACCATCGAAGAAATGCTCCGCGCCGTGGGGGCCGATCTGGCGCACCCGCTCCGGGCCAAGTTCGACCAAGCCTTCGAGAAGTTCGTCGACCGGCTCCAACACTCACCCGAGGCCATCGCCAAGGCCGAGGCCCTCAAGGACCAGTGGCTCACCGACCCAGCAATGGAGGAGTTTACCGCTTCGATCTATGACTATCTCCGCCACGAAGCGCTCCGGGCGGCGACCAAGATCGACCAGGAGGACCAAACCGGCGAGGCCAGCCCGGGCGCCATCGAGCAAGGCATCACGGCCTTCGGTCGTTCCCTGGCCGGCAACCCGGAGCTCCTCGCCAAGGTCGACGCCTTCATCCTGGAACAATCGCTGGTGGTGGTGGAGCAGTATCGCGGGTCGGTGGCGGACCTGATCGCCACCACGGTAGCCAAGTGGGATCCAATGGTCACCTCGCGCCGGATCGAGCTGGCCATCGGCAAAGACCTTCAGTTCATCCGCATCAACGGCACCCTGGTCGGCGGGCTGCTCGGCCTGGCGATCTACACGATCACGAAGTTGTTGGACTAGGCACTCGACACTCGGCACCCACCGCCGAGCGCCGAGTGCCGAGTGCCGAGAAACCCTACCTCGCCAATTTCGAGTGTTTCCTTCCGTAGGCGAAGTAGATCACCAACCCGATGGCCAGCCAAATGAACAGCCGTTCCCAGGTCCGCCATGGCAGCGCGGACATCAGGTAGAAGCAGAAGATCATGCCCGCGGGCGCGGTGAACCAGACCAACGGCGTCTTGAACGGCCGGTGAAGATTGGGTTCGCGGTACCGGAGCAGCATCACCGCTCCGCACACGATGACAAAGGCCAGCAGCGTTCCAATCGACACCAGCGAGGCGGCTTCGCGGACCGAGAGGAACCCGGCCGGGATCGCGACCATCACGCCCAGGAAGATCTGGGTGATCCAGGGGGTCTTGAACTTGGGGTGGATCCTGTTGACCACGGGGGGCAGCAGGCCGTCGTTGGCCATCGACCAGAAGACCCGCGACTGGCCCAGGAGCTGGACCAAGATGACCGAGGAGAGGCCGGCGATGGCGCCGAGTTCGATGACGCGGGTCATCCAGCCGAGTCCGGCCGCGGCCGCTACCTTGGCAATCGGGTCCGGAACGTCGAGTTGGCCGTACGGGACGACGCCCGTCGCGATGGCGGAGACGATGATATAGAGTACGGTACAGATCAGGAGCGACGCGATGATTCCGATCGGCATGTCGCGTTGGGGATTCTTCGCTTCCTGCGCTGCCGTACTCACCGCGTCGAATCCGATGTAGGCGAAGAACACGATGCCCGCGCCGGCGACGATGCCGCTCACACCGAAGTGTTCCCGTAACCCGGTGTTGGCCGGGATGAACGGCTTCCAGTTCGCGGCCTGAATTCCCTTCCATGCGAAGAAGATGAACAGGAGCACAACCGCCACCTTGATGATCACGATGGTGTCGTTGACCCGGGCGGACTCTTTGATGCCCTTCACCAGCAGGGCGGTCACCAGCAACACGATGATGACGGCGGGCAGATTGAACACCGCGGTGACCGTGCTTCCATCGGCCATCGACACCTGCGTTCCGGCCGCCGCTGACAGGGCGGCCGGGATGTGAATGCCGACGTGGTTCAGGAACGAGACGACGTACCCCGACCAGCCGACCGCGACCGTGGTCGCCGACAGGGCGTACTCGAGGATCAAGTCCCAGCCGATGATCCAGGCGAACAGTTCGCCGAGCGTCGCGTAGCCGTAGGTATAGGCGCTGCCCGCGATCGGAACCAACGCGGCGAACTCGGAGTAGCACAACGCGGCCAGGATCGCCGCGGTCCCCGCGAGGACGAACGAGAGCACCACCGCAGGCCCGGCGTTCTGCGCCGCGACCGTCCCGGTCAGTACGAAGATACCGGTCCCGATGATTGCGCCGATCCCCAGCAGGGTCAGGCTCCACGGCCCGAGGGCCCGTTTGAGCCCGGTTTCGCTCGCCGCCTCGGCCTGCAAATCGGCAATCAACTTGCGTCGGAATATCGACATCGTTTGCCCAGTCCTTTGCCTAGAGTGAGTGAGACTGCAACTTCGAATTGAAGAACAGTTCGTTCTCGACCGGGGCGCCCGGGGGATGCCTAGGTCTCCCCGTTCAGCTCCCGTTGCAGCTTGCTGTGTTTGCGTCCGTAGCTGAAGTAGATCACGCAACCAATGGCGAGCCAGACCACCAACCGCAACCACGTGTCGAGCGGCAACGTGGCCATGAGCCCGAGGCAGCAGAGAATTCCCATGAGGGGCACGAAGGGCACCAGCGGGGTCTTGAACGGGCGCTCCAAGTCGGGCCTGGTATGCCGAAGGATCCAGACCCCGGCGCAGACCAGGACGAAGGCGAGGAGCGTGCCGATGCTCACCAGCTCACCGAGGATCTGGATCGGGAGGACCCCGGTGAAGACCGCGACCGCCGCACCCGTGACCATGGTCGAGAGATACGGAGTCCGGAACTTTGGGTGGATTCGGCCGGCCCAGGCACCCAGCAACCCGTCCCGCGACATCGAATAGAACACCCGGGTCTGGCCCAGCAGCATGACGAGAATCGTCGATCCCAAACCCAGTACGGCCCCGACCGTGACCACCGGTCGGAACCAGGCGAGTTGGGGAATCCGTTCGACCACGGTGATGACCGGCGAAGGGACGTTGAGCTCTTTGTAGGAGACCAGCCCGGTCAATACGACCGACACCGCGAGGTAGATGATCGTACAGACGACGAGCGATCCCAGAATACCGATCGGCATGTCGCGCTTCGGATTCTTGGCCTCCTGCGCGGCGGTACTGACGGCATCAAACCCGATGAACGCGAAGAAGATCAACCCGGCTCCCCGGAGAACCCCCGACCACCCGAACGTTCCCCACTCACCGGTGTTGGGCGGAATGAACGGGTGCCAGTTCTCCCGGTTGATGTACAGGGCACCAAACATGACGAACAACAGAAGCACGCCGGCCTTGATCACGACGATCGCAGAATTGAAGTTGGCCGATTCCTTGATGCCAATCACGAGGATCGCGGTAATCGCCAGGATGATGAAGACCGCCGGGAGGTTGACGATCGCGCCGGTGGCGCTCCATCCCGCCACCGCGCATCCGGCGGTTTGGGAAGCCGCTTGGGCCGCGGTGCAGAACCTGATGGGCGCCGAAATCAACGAATCGGGGAGCGAGACACCAATCATGTTGAGGAAGCTCACGAAGGTCGCCGACCATCCCACCCCGACCGTGGCGGCCCCCATGGCGTATTCGAGCATCAGGTCCCACCCGATGATCCAGGCGACGAATTCTCCGAGGGTCGCATACGAATAGGTGTATGCGCTGCCGGCCACCGGCACCGCGCTCGCCATTTCGGCATAGCAGAGTCCGGCAAACCCGCACCCGATGCCCGCCAACACCATCGAGATGGCAACCCCGGGGCCGGCGTGCAGCGCCGAGGCAATCCCGGTAAGGACGAAGATCCCGGCGCCGATGATGCCACCGATCCCGAGGGTAATCAGGTTGACCGGCCCGAGGCTCCGCTTCAGTCCGGACTCGCCGGCCGATTCGGCTTCGGCCGTGAGCGACGAGATCGATTTGGTGCTCAACAAACCCATAGACCCTCACCGGCAAATTGGAAAGAGGCGCGGACGACCTACCGGCCCAACGAGCCCAGCCACGGGGCGATCACGAGCGAAACGACCGCCATGACCTTGATGGAGATGCTGATAGCCGGCCCCGAGGTGTCCTTGAACGGGTCGCCCACCGTGTCGCCCACCACGGCGGCCTTGTGAGGATCGGACCCCTTGCCACCATGAAGACCCTTTTCAATGTACTTCTTGGCGTTGTCCCATGCACCCCCGGCATTGGCCATCATCAGGGCCATCAGCGCCCCCATGACCATGGAACCAGCCAGCAGCCCGCCCAGTGCGGCCGTGCCGAGAAAGTAGCCGACGGCCACCGGACTCAGCACGGCGATCAGCCCGGGCACGACCATTTCCCGGAGCGCGGCGGTCGTCGCGATGTCCACGCACCGGGCCGTATCGGGCTCCGCGGTCCCTTCCAACAGTCCTTTGATTTCCCGGAACTGGCGCCGGACCTCGGTCACGACTTCTTGAGCCGCGTTGCCGACCGCCGTCATGGTCCGGGCTCCGATCAGCATCGGAATGACTCCGCCGATCAACAGCCCGATGATGACCCTGAAATCGAGGAGGTTGAGTTCGAGCGGATGCCCCAGCGCTCGGCCCGCCGCGGTCGCGTAGGCCGCGAACAGCGCCACGGCGGTCAGTACGGCCGAGGCGATCGCGAAGCCCTTGCCGATGGCGGCGGTGGTGTTGCCGAGCGCGTCGAGCTCGTCGGTGATCGAGCGGACCTCCTTGCCCAGGTGGCCCATCTGGGCAATGCCGCCGGCATTGTCGGCGATCGGGCCGTAGGCGTCGACGGTCATGATGACGCCGGTGGTGGCGAGCATCCCCACCGCGGCCAGCGCCACACCCATCAGCCCGCCCTGGCTGTTGGCCACGAAGATCACCGCGCAGATGACGAGCGCCGGTCCGATCACCGATTCCATCCCGATCGCGAGACCGGCGATCAGATTGGTAGCCGGCCCCGTCCTCGAGGCCTCGGCGATTCGGAAGACTGGTTTGGAGGCGGTGTACCACTCGGTCATCAAACCGACCAGCACGCCGCCGACCGTGCCGGCGATGATCGCCGAGTAGAAGCCGGCACCGGTGTGCTCGCCGACCGGCAGGGACCAGACCAAGACCAGGGCCAACAGCAAGAAAAGTACGGCGCCGATGGCCTGAACCAGCCGAAGGGCCCGGGCTGCCGAGCCCCGGGCCAAAATCTTCATAGTGGCGAGGGCGACGCCCGACGCGGCCAATCCGGCCACGATCAGTGCGAACGGAAGGAGCGTGGCGTTGAGCCGCGCGGCCCCCACGAGGGCCATCCCGGTGGCGCCGAGAATGGCAGCCGAGACCGTGGCGTCGACGTAGCTTTCGAAGATGTCGGCGCCCATGCCGGCGATGTCACCGACGTTGTCACCGACGTTGTCCGCGATCACCGCCGGGTTCCGCGGATCGTCCTCCGGAATCCCGGCCTCGAGTTTGCCGACCAAGTCGGCGCCGACATCGGCCGCTTTGGTGTAGATGCCCCCGCCGACCCGGGCGAACAATGCGATCGACGACGCGCCCATCGCGAAGCCCGCGATGATCTCGGAAAACCGACTGTACTGTTCCTCGGTCGGCAAGGTACCCGACGTCGGGCCCAGCAACAGGTCGAGCATCAACCCGAGCCCGAGGAGCCCAAGCGAAGCGACTGCGAGCCCCATCACCGCGCCGCCGCCAAACGCCACCTTGAGCGCCGCCGCGCTACCCTCCGTTCGGGCCGCCTCGGTCGTCCGCACGTTGGCCTTGGTTGCCGCCCGCATCCCGATAAAGCCCGCGACCAGCGAGCAGACCCCTCCGAAGATGAAGGTGCCGCCGACCCGCCACCCGACCGTGAACCACAGCAGCCCGGCGACCACCAGCAACACCGGCACGAGCACACTGTACTGGCGTCGCAAGAAGGTCATCGCACCCTGTTCGATCCGGCCGGAGATCATCAAGAGCTCGCCCGTGCCAGGCGGCTTCGCGAGGACCGACCGAAACACCAGGACGGCAATGATCAGTCCGAGGCCCCCGGCGACCGGGGCATACCGCGCTAGTAGAAAAACCCATTCCGCTGCTGACACACATTTCTCCAGGCGCGCACCGTCTCGACGGCGCGCCGTTTCGATTCCAGGGCGGCCGGACCGGCCGTCCTACTTGCTATAGTTGGGTGCTTCTCGGGTAATCGTCACGTCGTGCGGGTGAGACTCCCGAAGTCCGGCGGCCGTGATCTGCACCATCTCGGTATCCCGCTGCAGCCCCGCGATATCGGAAGCCCCGCAATACCCCATGCCGCTCCGAAGGCCCCCCACCATCTGGAAGACCACATCCCCCACCGGGCCGCGGTATGGAACTCGGCCTTCGATGCCTTCAGGCACCATCTTGGATGGTGCCAATTCCCCATCTTGGAAGTAGCGGTCTGCCGACCCGTCCTGCATCGCCGCCAGGCTTCCCATGCCGCGAATCATCTTGAACCGGCGGCCCTCGGCCAGCACGGATTCTCCCGGGCTTTCCTCGGTGCCGGCCAGCATCGACCCCATCATGACCGACGCCGCGCCGCAGGCGATGGCTTTGACGATGTCGCCGGAGTACTTGATGCCGCCGTCCGCGATGATCGGCACCCCTTCAGCACCCCGCACCGCTTCGAGAATGGCCGTGATCTGGGGGACCCCGACCCCGGTGACGACTCGAGTGGTGCAAATGCTGCCGGGCCCGATCCCGACTTTGATCGCGTCGACCCCTCGACGGGCCATTTCCCGGGCCCCGGCCTCGGTGGCCACGTTCCCGCCGACCAGTTGCGCTTCGGGGAATTGGGTTCGGAGCTGGTCCAGGATATCGAGGACGCCCGCACTGTGGCCGTGGGCCGAGTCGACCACCAGTACATCGGTGCCGGCATCGATCAGCGCCTTGGCTCGCGCCAGCGTGTCCGGGCTGGCACCCAGCGCGGCGGCCACTCGGAGCCGGCCGTGCTGGTCCTTGTTGGCGTCCGGATATCGGAGCCGTTTGAAAATGTCCTTGACCGTGATCAGGCCTCGGAGCACGCCATGGGCATCGACCACGGGGAGTTTTTCGATTCGGTGTTTGGCCAGCGTCCGCTGCGCCTCGTCGAGGGTCGTCCCAACCGGGGCGGTGATCAGCCCCTCTTTCGTCATCGCGACCTCGATCGGCTGGTCCAAGTCGCGCTCGAACTGGAGATCGCGATTGGTGATGATCCCGATCAGCTTGCCCTGCCCATCGACGATCGGCACGCCCGAAATCCGAAACCGTTTCATCAGGGTTGCGGCTTCCCGAATCGGGCGGTCGGGCCCGAGGGTGATGGGATTCATGATCATCCCGCTCTCGCTCCGCTTGACCCGATCGACTTCGGCCGCCTGGCGGTCGATGGTCATGTTCTTATGGATGACCCCGATCCCTCCGGCCCGCGCCATGGCAATGGCCATTTCGGCTTCGGTCACCGTATCCATCGCCGCCGCGACCAAGGGGATATTGAGGGGGATCGCTCGGGTGAACAGACTTTGGGTCGAGACCTCGCGGGGATGAACGGTGCTGTGCCGGGGCACCAACAGGACGTCATCGAACGTAAGGGCAACCCCGGGGCGGAGGGTGCTCATGGCAAATCGCTTTGAAAAGCGGGGCAACGGAACGGCAGGGAGACACCTAGGTGGGCCATGGGCAAACCTAGAGGAGCGACCCTTTCGGGGCAAGCCGATCGGCGGGCTAGCTGGCGCCCTTCTGGGAAGCCGGGGGGTCGGCGGGTTTCAGCGCCGGCTTCGTCTCGGCCGCGGAAATGGCTTCGTCGACGACGGCTTGGGCCGCCGCCGCCACGCCCTTCATCACCTTGCTGGCGCTGTCCATGATCCCGAGGGTACCAGAGATGGCCTTGACCGGGAGCTTCCCGGCCCGCATCACATCCTCGACCGTCTCGGTCATCCGGGCAAACAGGTTCGTCGGGGCGACCCGCTCGGCGTACTTACTTTCGAGAAATTCGACGTAGTCGAGAATCTGATAGCCCCGGTCATCGCTCAGTAATTCAAGGCGGCGGAGAATTCGCTGAGTCAAGGCATCGTTCATCGCGGCACCACCCTCACCAGTTCGAGAACGGGCGTCGGCAGGTACTTGGTCCGTCCGGCCCGAATAACGGCATCGATGGCCACCTCATCGAGCGGGGCGAGTTGACGAAACTCGGCGGCCTGCTCCTTGGTGACGATGATATAGGTGAAGCCGCTTTCCGGAAGCGGACCGCGCGCCAGCACGTATGGTTGTCCGCGGGGAATCTCCGGTCAGAGCGCGTCGGCTTCCTGCACGGCCAGATACTGGACCCGCCACGTTACCGACTGACCGAGGAACTTCTGGGGTTGGTCGCGCAGCATGACGGCAGTGATTTTCGGGCCGGACGACACCTCGGCCGCGATGTCGGCGTTACGGACCCAGGCTTCGAACCGAACCTTGGTCCAATCGCGGGTCCGCTCCACGACCTCCACGTCGCCGGCCTGGGCCAGGGTGGCGGTCGGCTTGCCGTCGGGCGTGGCGGAGAGGATAGCTCCCTGGCGCAGGGTCGCCGCGCCGGAGACGTTCACTGCACCTTGAGCATCTCCCGGAGGGCTCACCGAGGTCGGGGGCGCCTTGACCGGCATCGTCGAGTCTCGTCGGGCAGGCCCCGGCGCGGGGGTCGGCGACGGTGGGGGGGTAACCGGGGCCGGCGCGCGCTTGGTGGCCGGCTTCTCGACGGCGGCGATCGGTTCGCCCTGGAGGGACGCTCGGGCCACCCACCCCGATCGCCGGACCCGAACCCAGGTGCCCCGGGTCGAGACCTTGGTCAGCAGGGTCCCTTCTTGGACCCGGGCAATGATCGAACCGCCGGGCGAGGCTCGAATGGTCCCGCCGGAGCCGGCCGTGACCGTCAGGTCAAAGCCATCCCGAGCGGTGGTCTGGGTCGAGGCAGCCGGCATCCAACCCTCGACCGTTGCCTCGAGGTGAGCGCCGTTGGTGCGCCCGGTTGGATAGCGCACCCCCGCCACCAAGGAGCCGAGCCGAATGCCACCAGGGTCTTTGAGAAGGGCGGCCGCGCTGGACGCTCGCAGTCGCGGTTGCGCGGACGCGGCGGCCGCAAACCCGACCACGGCGAGCATGAGACAGGCTGGTAGGCGACCCAGCCCCGGACTAGATTGAGGCAGCTTGAACACGATTTCGCATAGTAGACGGCGCCAGAGAGCATGTCAAACCGAACGCCCCCCGTCGCGCTGATCGTCCTGGACGGGTGGGGCTACCGACCTGAATCCGCGGATAACGCGATCGAGCTGGGCCGCACTCCGGTGTGGCACCGGCTCTGGGACTCATACCCTCGCACGCTCCTCGATGCCAGCGGCCTCGCGGTCGGGCTTCCGGCCGGGCAAATGGGCAACAGTGAGGTCGGCCATCTCAATTTGGGCGCGGGGCGGGTCGTCCCTCAGGATCTGGTCCGAATCTCGGAGTGGATTCGGACCGGTGCCTTCTTTGACCTTCCCCAGATGCTCGACTTGGGCCGGCACCTCAAGAACACCGGCGGCACGCTGCACCTGGTTGGCCTCCTCGGCAACGGCGGGGTCCACGCGATCGACTCCCACCTGCTGGCCTGCCTTGAGCTCGGCATCAGACTGGATGTGCCCCGGATCGCCGTACATGGCTTCCTCGACGGGCGGGACACCTTGCCAATGTCGGGCCAGGGGTTCGTGGCCACTTTGGCCGCCGACATTGCCCGAATCACCGGGACCCGGGGCGCCATCGCCAGCTTGATCGGGCGGTATTTCGCCATGGATCGGGACAACCGGTGGGAGCGGATTCGTCTTGCCTACGACCTGATGGTGCACGGAGCCGGTACCGTGGCCACCGATCCGGTGGCCGCCATCGGCGACGCCTATCATCGCGGTGAAACCGACGAGTTCGTCAAGCCGATCGTGCTCCACCGCGACGGGGCGCCGGTGGCCCTCCTCGGGGATGGCGATGCCGTCATCTGTTTCAACTACCGGAGCGACCGGATGCGGCAAATCGTCCGGGCGCTCTTCATCGCCGGCTTCGACGGCTTCGACGTCGCCGGCCGGCCGGCGCTCCACGGCGTGACGATGACGCAGTACGACCGGACCTTTCCGCTGCCCCAGGCGTTTCCACCGTTCAATTTGGCGAGGATCCTGGCCGAGGTGCTGGCCGACGCGTCGCTATCGCAGTTCCGGACGGCGGAAACGGAGAAGTACCCCCACGTCACCTATTTTTTCAACGGTGGCGTCGAGCCGCCCTACCGCGGCGAAGAGCGGCAACTGATCCCGTCGCAAAAGGTGGCTACGTACGACCTGATGCCGGAAATGAGCGCCGCCGGCATTGCCGATTCCCTCTCGACCGCCTTCGAACGGCGGGATCACGCGTTCTTCCTTTGCAACTTCGCCAACGCCGATATGGTGGGCCACACCGGGGTACCGGGTGCCATCATCAAGGCCGTCGAAACCGTCGACCAGTGTCTTGGTCGGATCCTCACGGTGGCCGAACGTACCGGCACCCGCGTCTTGATCACCGCCGATCACGGCAACTGCGAGATGATGGTCGACCCCGTCACCGGGGGACCCCATACCGCCCACACCACCAATCCGGTCCCGTTCGTCGCGGTGGGCACTCCGATCCGGGAGCTCGGCTCCGGGGGAGCCCTCTGCGATGTGGCGCCGACGGTTCTCGAGCTGCTCGGGCTCGAACAACCCGCGGACATGACCGGTCGGAGTCTCTCCCGTGCACCTTAAGCCTAACGTTGTTCTGCCGGTCCTCGCGGCCCTCGTTCTCCTCGCTCAGCCGGTCCGGGCCCAAGCGGGCCATGACCCGGCTCGATCGCCGTACCGCGATCTCCGTTATAGCCAATTCATCTCGCTGTCGGTCGGGAAGGCATTCGGCCAGGGCGGCACGATCGGGGTCGGCCCTCACAACGGCGAGGTGGCCTGGCTCCGCCACGAGTTCCTCGCCGACCGGGCGGTGTCGGTTGGATTGGCCGGTGGATTTGCCCGCCTCGACCGGAACATCGCCTACCCCGATTCGGTTACCAGACCGGTTCGGGGCCCGTTTCGGCACCAGGTCATTTTCGCCGAGGGCACGTTGCAGCTCAACTTGACGGGTGGCAAGACGTGGCACTCGATTGCCCCGTATGCCAACGTTGGGTTGGGATTGGCCTTCGGCGAAAAGTTGGCCGCCGACGTGAGCGGCTACAAGCTCGGCACCAAGTTCTACCTCGCCCCGTCGGCGGGCGCCCGGCTGTTCTTGACCCGCCGAATGTACGTCCGGGTCGAAGCCCGGGCCGTGTTTTGGAGCCTGACCTATCCGGCCACCTACCGGAGCACCGACCCCGACGGATTGGGACCGGCCAAGCCGATTCTGGCCGGGCAGGCCCTCAAGGAGTGGGCCCCGGTCCCGATGATCCACGCCGGCCTCGGCTACGCGTTCCATAACCCGTTCTTCTGATCGCCCGCGGGGCGTCATCCTCGGCGGCGGACAAGGGCTCCGCTTCGGCGGACGACCGAAGGGGTTGCTTGAGGTCGGCGGGGTCACGATGCTCGACCGGCTGGTGGCGGCCATGACCGAGGCATTCGGTGAGCCGCCGTGGCTGGTCGCGAACGCTCCGGATGCAGCGCTCTGGCACCCGGGCCTCCGGATCGTGCCCGACCGAATTGTGGGGGCCGGAACGTTAGGCGGCCTCCACGCGGCGCTCCTGGCTGCGCAAGGTCCGATCGTCTGCGCGGCGTGGGACATGCCCTTTCTCCCGGCCGGACTGCTCCGGCTCCTCGGCGCCCGGCTGTCCGGATTCGACGCCGTCCTTCCCACCAGCGGAGGGCCCCGGGGGCTGGAACCCCTTTGTGCCGGCTACGGCCTCGCCTGCCTGGCGCCGATCGAAGCCGCGATGGCCCGGCAGGACTTCCGCGCCATCGGCTTCCACCAGGACGTGCGGGTGGACGTAGTCAACCGGGCCTCGATCGAGCCATTCGGCGACCCCAAGTGGATCTTCTTCAACGTCAACACGCCGGCCGACCTCGATCGGGCCAACCAGGCCCCGCCGCTCCCAACCGGACGCTCCCTCTTTCCCCGCCCCTGGGACTGAGGTATTCTCCCTCCCCAATGCGGATCATCTCGATCGTCGGCCTCCAGAACGCGGGCAAGACCACGCTCCTCGTGGCCCTCGCGCGCGAATTTCACCGCCGGAAAAAACGGGTCGCGACGATCAAGCATGCCTCCCATACGGCCACGCTCGACCGGGAGGGCTCCGATACCTACCGCCACTTCCATGAGGGGCTCGCCGACGGGGTCCTGATCGCGAGCCCGGACGTCCGGGCAGTGTTCGAACGACGCCCCGACGATACCGATCCGGAAACGCT
>JAYTTT010000341.1:0-5560 GCA_043744895.1 Gemmatimonadota bacterium
CGATCCCGCATCGGGCGCAGAACAGGTCGTCCGGCCAGACCTGGTCGCCACAGTTCGGGCAACCGGTCCGGTTGGGGGAATTAGGCGACGTAGGAGAACCAGGCCATGGAGTCAGGAAAAGCTAGCACACGACATGCCAGGCGGCACCCGGAGAACCCCCGGGCGCTCCGGATGGCGGTGTCTGGGCCGGCGGGTTAAATCTCCGCATGGTCATCGTGCACCCGAGGGGGCCATGAAACCGGTTGCCTTCCCGATTCCCTCGCTCGTCGGCGAGCACTATCGGGTCGAGAGCGAGTTAGGCCATGGTGGCATGGCGACGGTGTATCTGGCCCGGGATGTTCGCCACGATCGTCTGGTCGCGATCAAGGTCCTTCGTCCCGAACTCGCGGTCATCCTCGGCGCCGACCGGTTCGGGCGAGAAATTGAAATTGCGGCCAAGCTCAGCCATCCCAACATCCTTCCTCTCTATGACTCGGGCGAGGCAAACGGCGCCCTCTACTACGTCATGCCCTACGTTGCGGGCGGGACGCTCCGGAAGCGGCTCGACGGCGGGCACCAGTTGCCGGTCGAGGAGGCGATTCGACTGGCGCTGGCGGTTGCGAGCGCGCTCGCGGCGGCGCACGCGGCTGGGATCGTCCATCGGGATATCAAGCCGGAGAACATCCTGCTCGACGGCGATCGGCTGCTGGTGGCCGATTTCGGGATCGCGCGGCTGGTGAGCGCGACGGGCGAGTCCACCAACTCGTCATCCGGCTTTGTGATCGGGACGCCGGGGTACATGAGCCCCGAGCAAGCGGCGGGGGCACCGAGAATCGACAGCCGGAGCGACCTCTACAGCCTGGGCTGTGTCCTCTACGAGATGCTGGCCGGCGAGCGACCATTCAGCGGGCCGACGCCCCAATCAGTCGCCATGCGGCAGATTCACGAGCGGGTCCCGTCCCTTCGGGTGATCCGGCCCGGAGTCCCCGCCAGCCTCGAGGCGATCATTGAAAGGGCGCTCCAGAAGTCCCCCGCGGATCGATACCAGACCGCCGAATCGTTTGCCGCGGCACTCCGAACCGGTCCAGCTCCGGCGCCGGCGAGGGCGTGGCGTCGTGGGGCCGGGGCGGCGGCCTTGGTGGTGGTGGCCGCCGCTGCGCTGTGGCTGGCCCGACCCTGGGGGCCCCGGGCGTCGAATCGTACCGCGGGCCTCGATCCTCTCCACTTGGCGGTGCTCCGGTTCCAGGATCAGAGCGACAACGGCCAACTCGTCTCGGTGGCCGACGGGCTCACGGTTGATCTGATCGGCGAACTGTCGCGCCTCCGACCCCTGCACGTGCGGTCGGTGAGCGCGGGGCGGACCCTGGCTGGGGCGCCGATCGACAGCGTCGCCCGAACCCTCCAGGTCGGGACGGTGGTGGAGGGCCGAGTGTCGGGAACCCGCGACCGCATGCGGATCAGGGTCTGGCTCACCGACGCGGCCTCCGGCGACCAGTTCGCCACTGCCAAATGGGATCGTTCCGTTGGTGACCTGTTCGAACTCGAAGACCAGATTACGACCGAGATAGCGGCCTTCTTGCGGGAACGGCTGGGGGAGAAGATCGAGTACCAGCGACAACGGGCCGGGACGCGGAACCTGGCAGCGTGGGAGGCGTTTCAAACCGCGGAACGCCTGCGGGAAGGCGCGGCCGACCTGTTGCAGCGCGGTGAGGTGGACGGAGCCGTTCGCGCCTTCGATCGGGCCGACTCTCTGCTGCGGGAGGTCGAGCGCGAGGACCGCGATTGGGCCGATCCGGTTCTGGCGCGGGGGTGGCTCGCCGTCGACCGGATCAGGATGCTGCCGGAGGACAGCGCTCGTTTGCGCGAGCCATGGACGCGGCTGGGGATCCAGCAGGCCGACCACGTGCTGGGTCGGACGCCCCAGTCTCCGGTCGGTCTGGAGCTTCGGGGAACGGTGCGATTCCAAAGCTGGGTCAACGTGCCCGGAGCCGATACTTCGCTGCCGACTCTGGCCGAGCGGGATCTCCGGGCCGCGGCGGTCCCCAGCAACCCAAATCTGGCCCGGACCTGGGCGGCTCTCAGTCATCTGCTGCGGGTCCGCGGCGAGTTCGCCGAGGCCAATCAGCTCGCCCAGCAGGCCTATCGGGCCGATGCGTTCCTGCGAGACGCTGCAGACGTCCTGTTCCATCTCTGCTCGTCCTCGTTCGAACTGGGCCGAGTCGAGGATGCGCTGCGGTGGTGCCGGCAAGGCGGAAGGCGGTTTCCGGCCCGATTCGAGTTTCCCTTTTACGAGCTCATGCTGCAGATGAGACCGGGCGGACCGCCGCCGGACCCGGCCGGCGCTTGGGGACTCTTGGCCCGGCTCGAATCGACTCGGTCCGCGGTCGAGCGGCAACGGGAACGTGCCAACTGGGAAATGATGGTGGCGACCGTGCTGGTCCGGGCCAGGCTGGCGGACAGCGGGGCGGCGGTAGCGCGCCGGGCAAAGAGTCGGACTCCGGCGGAACCGTCGATGGATATCTACGAAGCGGCGTTCAAGGTCGCGCAGGGGCGGTCGGGCGAGGCGGTGGCACTGATCGCCCGCTTCGTGAAGCTCCTCCCCCAGATGAAGGCGTTCGTGCGGGCCCACCCCCTGTTCGAAGGGCTCCGCGAGAACGCCCAGTTCAAGGCCCTGTTCAGCCCGCCTTGATCCCGCGGTTCGGGCTAACGGAAGGCCCCGATGTCGTCGGTTCCGATGGAGAAGATATGGATCCGCCATCCGACTGACTTGACCTCATCGCGCATCCGCCGCACCGCCTCGACCCCGAGCGTCCTGAGGTAGTACGGGGCGAAGAACTTGTCGAAGGCGGAGAGTGACCAGATGAGGGCATCGCCTTCCGACGGGTCAGCCGGATCGATCACCACCGGCGCCGGCACCCCCTGGAAGGAAAGGGCGATTTGGGTCAGCCGTCGGTCCGATGGAGCCACTTCATCGGCCGAGGTCTCGAGTGGCCCCCAGACCGAGTATCCGCCGCCGATGGCGGCGGCAACGGCGGCTTCGGCGGAGGCGTGGGTCAGGTAGACTCCGAGGACCTCGTAGTGGGGCTCGAGGCGGGCCCCGATGAACACCGCGCCACCGGCTCGACGGGAATCGGCGGTTTCGAGAAGGAGCCGGAGATGATGGACCGAGCTTGGGAGCATGGAGCCTCATCGATGTAAGGGAGGGCCCCGGAACATCGGCGGCCGGTCGCGACCGGGGCCAGGCAGCAGATGATCGCGTCTCCACGGGGTTTTGTCAAGCGCGGACACCCCGTGTTTTCGCTCATGGGGCGATTACATTTTTCCCATGGATCGACCGCAATCCACCCCCCGTCCGGACCGCTCCCCCTGGCCGGTGCGGGTCTACCGGCTCGGCGAGGAACCGGACGACGACCTGTCCGCCTCCACCACGCTGACCGAGCGCCTCGAGATGGTCTGGACCTTACGGGACCGGATGTGGGAACTCACCGGCCTCCCGCTACCGACGTATCGTCGGTCGGAGATTCCGATCCGCATCATCCGGCCATGACCGACGACTGGCTCGAACGGCTGACCGTCTGACCGAGGCGGAGGTTCGGTTCCTCGTGGTCGGCGCCCATGCCCTCGCGGCGCACGGGATCCCTCGGGGCACCCAGGACCTCGACGTCTGGATCGACCGATCGAGCGAGAATGCGGTCAGGGTGTGGCGGGCGCTCGCGTCTTTTGGCGCGCCGCTCGAGTCCCTCGATCTCCGGCCAACGGACCTCGAAAAACCGGATACTGTATTTCAGTTCGGGCTTCCGCCCAACCGCATCGACATCCTAACCAGCATTGGCGGCGTGGCCGATTTTGCTCACGCCTGGGCCCAAGGATCTCGCGGACCTTGCCGCACTGGGCCGTGGCGGCCGGGCCGAGTAGGCGGGAGCGGCTCCCTTCGGCCCTAACGAGTCGATTCGCAGAGCGGCTCGGGCAACGAACGCCACGGCGTCGCGCTGATGGCATCGAGGAGCGTACCCAGGTCTCGCTGGGCCAACTTGGGTAGGTCACGGAGGCTGCCGTCACGGAGACCGTGCCTCCGCCCATCGCGGAAGACTCGGAGCCGATCGACGATTCGTCCGTCCGCATACCACGTCACGTCGATCAGGGCCGGCTCGAGATCGTCGGCCTCGGCTCGGCCCGGGGTGTCGTCCTGAGCCGACGGATAGAGTGCCGAGATCACGGTCTGAAGAGCGGGAAGCGTGAGCGCGTCGCACCGCGCCGTGCGAACGACCATCGACCCGCCGGTCGACACCCGCCACACGGAGCCACCCGCCGGCCAGGCATGGAGTCGCTGCAGCTCAGCGTACAGGCGATCGAGTGCGGGCAGGCGCGCCACCGGATAGCCCGTGATCACGACTTCAGCGGTTCGCTTCGTCGTCCGCAGCCGCCACCGCGCCGTCCCTCCGTCTCGCACCGGCCCCGACCCGACCGGAGCCGGCAGCGGCGGGTCGTCGGCCGCGTCGATCGCGGCTTGGACGGCCTTCCGCTCCTGGTCGGAATACACCCAGATCGTTCGCCACGAAGAAGCCGGCCCATCGGTCGACGCCAGGGCGATTTGGTATTCGCCGGTGGGGAGTACTCGGAAACCCGAGCTAGTCGTGGGCGACCCGCCGCTCACGGACAGCTCGACGATGGCGTCGAGATGTGTCGGTGCCTGCGGGGCTCCCGGCCCGTTATTCATTAGCGTGCTCCCAATGGCAAGGGTGAGAATTGCGACCGACCCGACGGCTGGGAGCAGCCATTTGGGATCCATCAGCGGTGCGGGTACTTCGGGCCCAGCGCCCACGCCGGTTCAGTGGTCAGTTGAACCAACGCGTTGTGGAAGGTCGCGTAGTGCTGGGGGCGAATCGTGTTTCCCCCCGACATGATGTTGTCGTTCACCTCGCCGATCGCCCCCGGCAGCCGGGCTCCGGCATCATCCTGCATGGCCCGGACCTGAGGGTCGTGGTCAGCGGCCTGCCCAACCGCGAGTCCGCTCGTCGAGCCAAAGAGCGGCGTGTTGGCGTATTCGTCGCCGAGTCCGAGGGCGTGCCCGAATTCATGAACCGCGAGGACCTGCGCGGCCCCGCTGTCGACCACCACATCGACCCGACGATCTCGGGCATCATCGCCGGCATGGGCCCCGGCTGAGCCCAGGTTGGTAGTGTGAACTCTGGCCACGACGTTCTGAAAGCCGCCGGCCACCAGCGCCGCCCGGACCGCGGCCGCCCGGCGACCCGCCAGAGCCCGGTTCGACGACGAGGAGCCGACGCTGCTCGCGTGCCCGATGAGTTCGACTTTACAATCGCGATGACCGGGAGTTGGTGGCACTGCGGGCGTCGTGCCCGTCGCCGGAGTCCCGGCGGCCCCGTTGAACGTGGCGATGATGTTGGTGACCTGAGACTGTGCCGCGGCGTTGAGTGTGTCACGGGCGCCCGGCGTGCTATCGAAAAGGATCGTTTGGCGGAGGACGTTGCCATCGATTCGCGGCTTCAAATCGGTGCTCGCTAACGTCATGGACTGGTCGAACGCGCTGGTTGCTCCGGGTGTCGTATAGTTGCCCGCG
>JAYTTT010000342.1:0-5559 GCA_043744895.1 Gemmatimonadota bacterium
AACACCGGCGCCGGTTCGAGTGGAAGCGGGCCCACCCGGCGGCCTCGCTGGCGAACCTCCGCCGCTATCCGGTGATTCTGGGCTTGGTGGCGTCCTTGGTGCTGGTCCAGATCGCCGCCCACTCGGTCCAGAGCAACTGGTCCTACTACACGATCGAGAAGTTCCAGTGGAACGAGCGGATGGTGGGCCTCTCGATTGCGATGGTCGGACTCGCGGTCGGGGTGGTCCAGGGCGGGCTGATCCGGGTCATCATTCCGAAGCTCGGGCAGATCCGGAGCGTCTATGCCGGGCTCGGGCTCTACAGCCTCGGGTTTTTTCTCTATGCCGCCGCAACGGCAACCTGGATGATGTTCGCGTTTACCGTGGTCTACTGCCTTGGGGGCATTGCCGGGCCGGCCATCCAGGGACTGATCTCAGGTCAAGTGCCGCCTAACGAGCAGGGAGAGCTTCAAGGAGCCCTCACCAGCCTGATGAGCCTGACGGCGATCGTGGGTCCGCCGCTGATGGCCAACACCTTCGCCTGGTTCACCGGTCCGTCGGCGCCGTTCTACTTCCCGGGCGCGGCCCTGACCTTGGGTGGGATGCTGACCCTGATCGGCGCGATCATGGCCCGCAACAGCCTCAAACGGACGGTCGGGCACTAGGGCGCGCGGGTTTGCGCCGCGCTCGATCCAGGCCATATTTGCGGCGTTCCCTCACCTTCGCAAAACACTGGAGCCGTGGCTAGCGTTCTTGAGCGCCTCGAGAGTCACCTGTCGGATCGGTACGCGTTCGAGCGGGAACTCGGACGGGGTGGCATGGCGACCGTTTTTCTCGCCAAGGACCTGAAACACGACCGCGAAGTCGCGATCAAGGTTCTCCACCCCGACCTGTCCGTTACCATCGGCGCCGACCGGTTCGAGCGGGAAATCAAGCTCGCCGCCAAACTCCAACACCCCCACATCCTCGGCCTCTTCGATTCGGGCGAGGTTGATGGGCTCCTCTACTATGTGATGCCCTTCGTCCGGGGCGAATCGCTCCGCGACCGGCTCGATCGAGACGGCCCGCTGCCGATCGACGACGCGATCCAGATCGTCCTCGAAGTGGCCGATGCACTCGGATACGCCCACACCCAAGGGGTCGTCCACCGCGACATCAAGCCCGAAAACGTGCTGCTCGCCGGAGGGCACGCCTTGGTCGCGGATTTCGGCATCGCCCGAGCCGTGACCGAGGGCGGCGGCCAGAAGCTGACCCAGACGGGCATGGCGGTCGGAACCCCGGTGTACATGGCACCCGAGCAATCGATGGGCGAGGTGGTCGGACCGACCTCCGACCTGTACAGCCTGGGCTGCATGCTGTACGAGCTGCTGGCCGGTGAGCCTCCGTTCACCGCCAAAACCGCCCATGCGCTGATGGCGCGTCACGCCATGGAGACGGTGCCCAGCATCCGGATTGTCCGCAACACCGTTCCCGAGGAAGTCGAAGACACCATCTTCGCCGCGATGGCCAAGGTTCCCGCCGATCGGCCTCAAACGGCGACGCAATTCGCCGAGATGCTGGGAATGCCGTTGGGCGCGACGGCCAGCCGGCGATCCTCGATTCGGGCCACGGCATCGCGGCGGGTACCGACCCAGGCCGTCCCGGCCTCCCAGCCCGAACGTCCCCGGTGGCAACGGCCGGCGATGATCGCCGGCGGCGCGCTGGTCCTCGTTCTCGCAGCGGTCGCCGCCTTCCGCGGGCTCCCCTTTGGCAAAGGGGGGTCGGGTACCACCGCCACCGACCCGTTAGCCAAGCGGGTCGCGGTGCTCTACTTCGAAGATTTGAGCCCGGACAAAACGCTGGGGCCGGTCGCCGATGGGTTGACCGAGGCTCTGATCTCCAGACTGGGCCAGGTTCGGACCCTGACGGTCGTGTCGCGAAACGGTGTGAGCCCCTATCGCGGCTCCGAGGCCCAGCCCGACAGCATCGCCCGGGCGGTTCAGGCCGGGACCCTGGTGGTCGGGTCGGTCGAGCCGGCCGGTAGCCTGCGGGTCAGGGTCAGCACCCGGCTTCTCGACCGAGGCGGAAACGATCTCGGCCAACGGGCGGGGTTCGAAGTCTCCCGCGAACAGCTCTTCGCGGCGGAAGACTCGGTGGCGGCGGAGGTGGCCCGAACCCTTCAGAAGTTGCTCGGCTCCGAAATCCAACTCGCGGAAGGACGGGCTCGCGCCACCAGCCTAGCCGCGTGGACCCTGCTCCGGCGGGCCCAGAAGAACCGCAACGACGCCGACCGCCTTGCCGCGACCAACCCGGCGGGTGCCGCAGCCCTCTACGCCGCGGCCGACTCCCTCCTTGGCCAAGCCGAGGCGGGCGACGCCAAATGGGTCGACCCGATCATCGTGCGAGGCGAGATCGCACTCGAGTACGCCCGGCTGGAGAAGGACCCCGCGGTTCGCGATCGCCTGATCGGCAACGCCAAAGCGGCCGCCGGGAGGGCGCTCGCCCTCGATCCGAACTTGGCTGCTGCGCTCGCCCTCCGGGGAACCATTTCCTTCGGCGAATGGCGGATCGGCCGGACCGCTGATCCGTTGGTCCGGTCGCAGCTCCTTGCCAATGCCCGCAAGGACCTCGAGGCCGCCACGGCTCGGGATCCCAACCTCGCCTCGGCGTTTGCCGAGCTGACGTTCGTCTATTATGCCGACAAGACCGAGCCGGTGTCCTCCGCGCTCGCCGCGGCCCGGAAAGCCTACGAGGCCGACGCCTACTTGAATATCGCCGACCGGATTTTGCAGCGCCTGTTCTGGAGTTCCTACGACACCGACCTGTTCCAGGATGCCGATCGGTGGTGTACCGTCGGACGGCAACGGTTCCCGGGCGACGTGCGGTTCTCGGAATGCCAGCTCTGGTTGCTGCTCCCGCCCAACATCGAACCCGACATCGCGGCAGCCTGGCGGATCAAAGCCCGGGTCGATTCCCTGTCCGCACCAGATACCCGGCCTTTTCAGCAACACCTGACCCAATTGATCGTGGGCGGGGTCATCGGCCGGGCGGCCAAGGCCAGCCCGGCGGCCCGGCTGGCGGACAGTGCCGACCGGGTCCTGATCGCCGGTCGGGCCGGACCCGACGTCGACCCCGATCAGGAACTCCTCGCCTACGAAGCGATCATGCGGGCCCAAATGGGACAAACCGACGTGGCGGTGAAGCTGCTTCGCCGCTACGTCGACATCAATCCCGACCACTCGTTCAAGGTCGGTGACAATGTCCATTGGTGGTGGCGTGACCTCCAGAACAACCCCGGTTTCAAGGCGCTCTTGAGCCGGAAGTAGGGGTATTGCCACCCCCTTTGAAGGTGCAAGATCTGGCACCTCGCAGCCCCTAACACTTTCGCCGGTTTCGGCTATAATCGGTCAAGCTGAAAACCAGCCGACCCCTTGCCCCACATTCGAGGACCCCATCCATGGATCGACGTATTCTATTTGGCGCGCTCATCCTCCTGGCCGGCTGTCGAGTCGACCCGGGGACTGCACCAGAACAGCAGCAACCGTCCTTTGTCATCTCGGATGGGGCTCATAGCGCGGGCAACCCGGATTTCTTCTTCCTTCCGCCTCTGGTACCGAATCCGCGCACCAACCCGAATTGGACCCGGGGCGCTTTCAACCGCACCCTCCAGCCGACCGTGGCCATCTGCGCGCTCGACCTTCCGGTCACCGCCCCGGAATCCGCTGTGCTCGCCAGTACCCCGTGTAAGACGGGCGGCTACGCGGTCACCTTTCCTTTTGGGACCACCGGCGACGTCGTCAAGCTCCATGCTCCCCGAAACGGCGACGCGGACGACGATCGGGAAGACGACGAGGACGAGGGCGAGAACGGTGCCCACTACCATGCCAAGTGGAAGGTTCCGGTCTCGAGCGACGTGTTCTTCCGAGCCAAGGTACTGGTCGGAGCCCGGCTTATCGGGTTCGCCGATGTCCACACGGTGAGCAGCGGCCGAGAGTTGAAGAACGTCAATACCGGCGAATTCGTGGCCCGCAAGGACGGACAAACGGCCCAGATCAAGTTCCGGATCGAAAATCGGGCCCTCTGCGACAACCCCGGTGGCACCGACCCCTGCACCAGCGCCGTTGTGAATCTCGGCGCCGGCGGGACGGTGGTGCTCACGACCAACCCGCTCTTCGCACCGAGCGGAGTCGCGATTCCGCCCCAACCCGATCAGCCCCAGACGGTGGTCGTCACCGTGCAGCCCTGTGCCAACTTCAATCCCCGGGTCACCGACCTGCCGACCTTCGGCGGCTGCCTCAGAATCACGCTCGAACCGGCCTTGACCCAGGCCCTCACCGTGCCGGCTACGGTGTTCGTTTGCGACTATCCGCCGGATGTCTCGGCGCTGTCCGCGGCGCAGTCCGAGCGCGTCACCCTCCATCGCCTGCTGACGACTGGGGCCGTGGAAGCCCTGCCCCACGCCGCCGCAGTCTGCGCCCCCCCCGTGGCGGCCTTCTCCACTCGGGTCAAGGGCATGCTCCGATACTTCGCGCAAGGACGCTATCGAGCGGCGGGCGAACAGCTGGCCGGCCTGATCGGCCCAACCCCGCTCCTCGCGCTCGATCGAGGCGGGGGCGGCTTGGTGAAGGGATTCAGCGACTTCCAGTTCGCGCTCCCGGCCAAGATGACGATTTCGGCCGGCAACGGTCAGGCGGCCTTTGCCGGAGCCACCCTGCCGGTCAATCCAGCGGTACTGGTCACCGACTTGGCCGGGGACCCGGTTCAAGGGGCGCGGGTGAGCTTCGTCGGCACCGGGGCCGTTGGGACGTCGCCGGTGCTGACAAACGGCGCCGGTCTGGCCCAAGTGTCTTGGGCGGTGGCGGCGGGCGCCAACAGCCTCACGGCCAGCGGCCGGGGCATTGCCGGGGCCGATAACAACGGGCCCCGGCCAGGCATCGACCCGTTCATGTCGGTGCAGGATCCCTTTGATCCCGGCGTCCTGGCGCCGTGGTCACCGGTCACCCTGCTGACCGGCTCGCAGGCCTTTACCGCGACCGGCGTGGCTCCCGCCACACTCCCGTTCGGCAACTTGGGAACCAACTACCTCTACAAAGTGGTTCCGTTCGACGCGGAACCGAGCTTCTTCCTCGGCGGGTTAGGCACCGGCTTCGGTCTCGGCAACGGCGGATTCGGCACCGCGAACTCGGGGTGCGACCTCAATGCCAACGTCGCCACGGCCTGGGCGTTGAGCACCGACATCCTGGTCCGGCGGCAGTTCGTCGTTCCAACCGGGGCGTCCACGATCAGGATTTCAATCGCCATCGATAACGATGTGCGGGTCTTCCTGGACGGCACCGAGATAACCACCTTTGCCACTGGGGAGCCCGTCTTTCTCAGCGGGTTCCTCCGTCACGAGGGTTGTCCGGACAACGGCAGCTTCATCTTCAACCGGTCGGCCGCACCCGGTTTGCATGAAATTGCGATTCGGGGCCGGGACCGCGGCGGTCAAGCGTACCTGGACGCCAAGGTCGAGGTGGTGGTCCCTCCGACGTGAGGAAGCCGGGCCTGGGCAGGGCCCCTGAATCCCGGCCATGAAACACCAGCGCGAAAATTGAAAGGGGG
>JAYTTT010000343.1:0-21512 GCA_043744895.1 Gemmatimonadota bacterium
GCCGCGGGCAAGACCGTCGAGCAGGTCCTCACCGCCAAGCTTACCGAGCCATACGCCAAGGACTGGCCGGGCGGGCATGAACGATTCGTTCGGACCGTATATCAGGAGTTGTCGGGCCGGTAAGGACTGCGAGTGCTCAGTCTTTGGGGCGATGGCGGTAGCCCCCGCGGGGACTACGATCCACTGAGGGTAACCCAACACTTGATGGGGAGGATCGAGGCATGGGTGGTCACCCCAACTTGATGACACCCGATCCGGCGGAGCATGGTGCCCACCATGGTCATCAACCACTGGCCGGTTCGTCGCCCGCTCCCAATCACGACAAACACGCCGGCCACAGCGTGGCCATGTTCCGCGACCGGTTCTGGCTCTCGCTCGCCCTGACCATTCCAATCCTGGTCTGGGGCCACATGGCCCCGCGGCTTCTCGGATACGCCCCGCCCGCATTTCCCGGGTCCGATTGGATTCCGGCCGCCTTCGGTACGGCGGTGTTCTTCTATGGGGGGCTGGTTTTCCTCCAAGGCGCCATCGGCGAACTCAAGGCCCGGCTCCCGGCCATGATGACGCTCATTGCCCTCGCGATCTCGGTCGCCTTCCTCTTCAGCGTGGCGGTGAGCCTCGGTTTCCAAGGCATGCCGCTGTGGGAAGAATTGGCGACGCTCGTGGTCATCATGCTGCTCGGGCACTGGATCGAGATGAAATCGATCGCCCAGGCCCAGGGCGCGCTCAAGGAACTCGCCAAGCTCCTCCCGGCCGTAGCCGTGAGGCTTCGCGGTGAGGAAACCGCCGATGTGCCGATCTCCGCCCTTCACCCCGGCGACCTGGTGCTGGTGCGGCCCGGCGCCGGCATTCCTGCCGACGGTGTCGTCCGAACCGGGGTCAGCGCGGTCAACGAGGCCATGCTCACCGGCGAGTCGGTTCCGGTGAAGAAGGCGGACGGCGACCTGGTCATCGCGGGAACGGTCAACGGCTCGGGCTCCCTCCGGGTCGAGGTCACCGGCACCGGCGACCAGACCGCGCTGGCCGGAATCATCCGGCTGGTGGCGGCGGCCCAATCGTCGCGTTCCCGAGCCCAGGCGCTCGCCGACAAGGCGGCCTTCGTCCTGACCCTCGTGGCACTCGCGTCGGGTGCCGTGACCCTGGTAGCCTGGCTGCTCTTGGGCGCCGAGCCGGCGTTCGCCATCGAGCGAACGGTGACGGTCTTGGTGATCGCCTGCCCGCACGCGCTCGGGCTCGCGATCCCGCTGGTGATCGCCATCTCAACGACCTTGGGTGCCCGAAACGGACTCCTGGTTCGCGACCGCCGCGGCCTGGAGGAGGCCCGGCTGCTCGATACGATCGTCTTCGACAAGACCGGGACGCTGACCCGTGGGGAACTCGGGGTCGTGGAACTCGCGGCCGCCGGTCTTACCGATGAGGATGCGGTCCGATGGGCGGCGGCGCTCGAGGCCGACTCTGAACATCCGATCGGCCGCGGGATCCTCCTGGAAGCCAAGCGTCGTGGAGTCGAGGTGCCGAAGGTCGAGGGCTTTGAAGCTCTGCCGGGCCGGGGCGTCAAGGCCCGGGTCGATGGACGCGACCTGCTGGTCGGTGGCCCGGCGCTCTTTCGGGAACGGGGCTGGACGCTGCCTGCGCCCCTGATCACCGTGGTTACCACTGCCGCGCAACGGGGCCAGGCCGTCGTCTATCTAGGTGATAGCTCGCACGTGCTCGCCGTCTTCGCCGTGGCGGATGTGATCCGTCCCGAGTCGCGCGCTGCCATCGATACGCTGCATCGCCAGGGGATCGACGTGGTCATGCTCACCGGGGACGCCCGTGTCGTCGCCGACAGCGTCGCCAAACAGCTCGGCATCGACACCGTCTTCGCCGAAGTGCTCCCGGAGCAGAAGGCCGGTTTGATCGAGGGCCTCCGCGCCAAAGGGAAGAACGTCGCCATGGTTGGCGACGGGGTGAACGACGCTCCGGCCCTCCTCACCGCCAATGTGGGAATTGCCATCGGAGCGGGGACCGATGTGGCGGTCGAGGCGGGCGACATTGTGTTGGTTCGAAGCGACCCGCGCGATGTGCCGCGGATCATCGCGCTGAGTCGGGCCAGCTATCGAAAAATGGTTCAGAACCTGATCTGGGCCACCGGCTACAACGTGGTCGCCATTCCACTCGCGGCCGGGGTTTTGGCCGGTCGAGGCATCCTATTGACTCCAGCGGTTGGCGCGGTGCTCATGAGCCTGAGCACGGTCATTGTCGCCATGAACGCCCAACTCCTCCGCCGGACCGCGCTGTAGCCCGCGCCGCTACGTCCGGCGGGTTTGCCAGGCAGTCCCAGATATCAACTCCCGGATCAAATCGTCGCTCGAGCGGCCCGCCGCCTCGGCCGCGAAGTTGGTCACCACCCGGTGCCGTAGCACGAACGGCGCGATCGCCGTCACATCGTCGAGATCCGCCATCGGCCGCCCGGCCATCGCCGCCCGGGCTTTGGCACCGAGCACCAGGTACTGCGACGCCCGAGGCCCCGCCCCCCACTCGACGTACTCCTTCACCAGCGCGGGTGCCTCGGTGTCAACCGGCCGGGTCATCCGCGCCAGCGTCACCGCCGCCGCGATCAACCCCTTCGAAACCGGAACCCGGCGCACCAGATCCTGCATCCCGTGCAGCATGGCGGCGTCGAGTACCGGTTCGAGCTTGACCTTTCGCGACCCGGTGGTCTGCTCGACGATCGCCTCTTCTTCGGCCTTGCTCGGATAGCCGACCCGCAAATCGAGCATGAACCGGTCGAGCTGGGCCTCCGGCAACGGATAGGTGCCCTCCTGCTCGATCGGATTCTGGGTCGCCAGCACGAAGAAGGGATCGGGCAACGCGTAGGTCTTACCGGCCGCCGTGACCTGATGCTCCTGCATGGCTTGCAACAACGCGGCTTGGGTCTTCGGCGGGGTCCGGTTGATCTCGTCGGCCAGCACCACATGCGCGAAGATCGGCCCGGGTACGAACCGGAACGCCCGCCGTCCGGTGGCCGGATCTTCTTCGACGATTTCGGTGCCGGTGATGTCGCCCGGCATCAAGTCCGGGGTGAACTGAACTCGGTTGAACGACAACTCCAGCGCCTCGGCGACGGTCTGGACCATCAAGGTCTTGGCCAAGCCGGGCACCCCCACCAACAGGGCATGACCCCCGGCCAGGATGGCCGTTACGACGCCGTCGACCACTTCCTGCTGCCCAACGATTCGTTGGGCGACCTGGGCCCGAAGCGCCACCATGGCACTGGCGAGACGGCGGAGTTCTTCGACATCGCCGGACGGAACACGCTGGGGTAGTGCCATGAGGATGGAGCTCGAATCGAAGCGGTGGATAGTCCCTACGTGACGGCGAAAGCAAACGTTGCGGAGAGGGCGGGGCAAGGGTTTGGGCTCGGCGCTCGGCGCTCGGCACTCGGTGTCGCGGGCAGGTACATTTGTGGCACTGACTATTCTGAGAGTTCGATGAGACGTGTTGCCGCTGCTTTCGGTGTCCTCTTCGCGGGAGTCGTCTTGCCGGCGGCTGCCCAGCGGGCTTGTTCCACGCTCACGGAGGTCCGGCTGGTGGGGGCGGTCGTTGTCGCCGCCGCCGACGTGGCGGCGGGGGTCTTCACGCCGCCGGCGGACGGGCTACCCGGATCGGCGGTGCGGCTGCCGGCCTATTGCCGGGTCCAGGGTGTAGCTCGGCCCACCCCAGATTCCGAGATCAAATTTGAGGTGTGGCTCCCGGCCGCCGCTGGGTGGAACGGCAAGTTTCAGCAGGCGGGCAACGGCGGATACGCCGGCAGTGTTCCGGTCGCGTCGCTCGCGGACGGTTTGAAGCGGGGTTTCGCGGCGGCGGGCACCGACGATGGTCACGTCGGTCAGAGCCCGGCCTTCGCGCCCGGTCACCCGGAGAAGGTCATCGACTTCGGGCACCGGGCGGTCCATCTGACCGCGGTCCACGCGAAAGCGGTGGTCGAGGCGTTCTATGGGAAGGCGCCGAGCCGGTCGTACTTCGTCGGCTGTTCCGACGGCGGGCGCGAAGCGCTGATGGAAGCTCAGCGCTATCCCGCCGACTTCGAGGGAATCGTGGTCGGCGCGCCGGCCAACAACTGGACCCGCCTGCTGACCTCCGGCGTGTGGAATTGGAAGGCGCTGACCGAGACTGAGGGGTCCGGCATCCCGGTCGCCAAGCTCGGCCTGATTCAGCGGGCGGTGGCGGCCGCGTGTGACCGGCTCGACCGGGTCACCGACGGTCTGATCGAGGACCCGCGGCGGTGCCGGTTTGATCCGAGGCCGCTCCAGTGCTCGCGCGAGGATCGGCCTGACTGCCTAACGGCCCCTCAGCTGGTGGCGCTCCGGAAGCTCTATCAGGGGCCCCGGAATCCCCGGACCGGCGAGCGGATCTACGCCGGCGCGGTGCCCGGCACCGAGGGGGTCAACGGCAATTGGAACGTTTGGATGGTCGCCAGCACCCAGCAGCCACTCCCCTTCATCGCCTGGTTCGGGACCACCTTCTACCAGAGCATGGTGTTCGAGAAGCCCGACTGGGACTACCGGACCATCGATTTCGATCGTGACCTCGCCACCGCCGTTGCCAAACTCGCGCCGGTGCTCGACGCGACCGACCCCGACCTCCGCCCGTTTCGCGATCGGGGCGGCAAGATGATTCAGTACCACGGCTGGGGTGATGCGGCCATCCCGGCGACCGGGTCGATCGAGTACTACCAGCAGGTCCTCGCCAAGCTGGGCCCGTCGGTGCCCAAGTTCTATCGCCTCTTCATGGTTCCGGGCATGGGGCACTGTGGCGGCGGAATCGGACCCGCATCGTTCGGGAATGACGGCCCGGGGGTCGCCGCGACCGACCCGGACCGCGATATCGTCGCCGCGCTCGATCGTTGGGTCGAAACAGGGGTGGCGCCGGAGCGGATCATTGCCACCGGCCTTCGGCCGGGCGAGACCAAGCTGACCCGGCCGCTCTGCGCCTATCCGAAAGTCGCGGCCTACCAGGGCACGGGGTCGACTGACGATGCCGCCAATTTTGTCTGCCGGGCACCCTGACCGGGGCGGTAGAACGCCGGGACCGGAATCCGCTACCGTCACTGGAGCGGATTAGGGTCCTCCGACCCGTCCGAAGGTTGACCCGGCCTGAAGTCCCCTAATCTCTTACTGCATAAAGACTTGTCAGACCGACAAGTCTGCTTGCGAAATATTTCACAAGCGAATATCTTTGGCGCCAATGCGAAGTCAGGGGCCGAGTCAGGGCTTCGGCGATGGGACCAAGTACCTCGCCGCGGCCCTCCGGTTTGCCGGAGCGATCGTGATGTTCCTGCTGGGCGGGCGCGCGCTCGACCGCTTGGTCCACACGTCTCCGCTGTTCACTCTGATTGGAATGGTCGTGGGCGGGGTACTCGGCGGCGTCAGCGTGATCCGAGAATTCCGGGCCGATCCGAACTTCAAAGGCAAGATGCGCTCGTGGTCGGACAAACCGCGGGACTCGGACTCGCCCTAACGCTGGTCGTGGCGTTGCTCTTCCGGGCCCTGTCTGGGCCGGTTGGCATGATCGCGGCCGGATGGTTTGGCCTGATGGCCACCGGGTTCCAGGCCATCGCCATGGCCTGGGCGGGTCCCAAGATCGGCGCGGGAGACTGGGGCGGGCTCTTGTCCCGGTGGGCCGTGGGCACCGGTCTCCGGCTCCTCGGCGTCATCGCGGTCGGCATCGCCGTGCTGCTCGACCGGGACCGGTTTCCGCCGGTCCCTACGGCGTTAGGTTATCTGGCGGTGCTGGTGCCACTGCTCTTTTTCGAGGTGCGACGGTTTCGATGACTGATCCAACCAAGGTCAACATCGGGGAGATCATTCTCCACCACACATCCGACGAGTATGCGATCGGGATGGAACCGTTCTGGAAACTGTCCTGGGAGAAGTGGCACGACATCCAAATTGGCGGCTTCGCGCTGAATCTGACCCCGACCAAACACGTCATCTTCATGGGGCTTGCCGCCGCCCTCGGGCTCTTGGTCATGGCCATCACCAAGCGGGGGCTGATCCGGCAGCGGGCCCACCAGAAAGCCCCCACCGGGTTTGCCGGATTCATCGAGCAAATCGTGCTCTGGCTCCGGGACGACATCGTCATCGCCAACATCGGCGTCAATGGGGCCAAGTACGCGCCGCTGATCGTGGCCCTGTTCTTCTTCATTCTGTTCATGAATGTGCTCGGCCTGCTTCCGTGGGGTGCGACCCCAACCGGCAACTTGGCGGTCACCGCGGCGCTGGCCATCATGGTCTTCCTCATTGTGGAGATCGGCGGGTTCATCAAGCTCGGGCCCAAGGGATACCTGGCAACGATCTTTCCCCATATCGACGGGATGAGCGGCGCCGGCGGGGCCGCCCTCACCATCGGGATGGCCCCGATCGAAATCTTGAGCAAGCTGGTGAAGCCGTTCGCGCTGGCGATCCGGCTCTTCGGGAATATGACGGCCGGTCATTTCGTGGTCCTGTCGCTGATCGGGATCATTTTGTTCTTCGGGAGCTGGATCATCGGGATCCCGACCGCGGTCCTGATCGCCACGATCATGTTGCTGGAGACGCTGGTGGCGGGGCTTCAGGCGTATGTCTTTGCACTGTTGGCGGCGACGTTTATTGGGCTGATGCAGACGGAGCATCATTAGCTCGGCACTCGGCACTCGGCGCTCGGCGCTCGGCATTCGGAGGGAAGGGACGGGGCGGCGTGGCGCTATCGGCGCTCCGGTTGTAGCTGGCTGAATGGCTGGCGAGGCTCGCTGCCTTCTGGGCATTGGCGGGTACCTCGGGATGAGTCGGCACGGGGGCACCGGCTTGGGGCTCGAGGGGCGCGATTTGAGATTTGGGCTCCCTGATTCTTCAAGGAAACGATCATGTTGAACATGCTGGCGATGTTGCAGGAAACGGGCGGGATGTCGGCCGACGCGGCGAAGAACCTCGGGTTGTTCGGGGCCGGGATCGGGATGGGGTTGGCGATTCTCGGAGCCGGAATCGGGTTGGGGCGGATCGGTGGTAGCGTGGCCGAGGGGATCGCGCGGCAGCCGGAGGCGGCGAAGGAAATCGCCAGCGGGCCGTTCATTTTCGCGATCTTGTTGGAAGGCGCCGCGATCATCGCGCTGGTGTTCGCGTTGTTGCTCAAGATTCTCTAATCGGTAGCCAACATGACGCTCGGAATGCTCGCGGCGGTCCTTGCCGCTGAAGCCGAGGGTGGGGGCGGGCCGTTTTCGGTCAATCCAGGGGTGATGATTTGGACCTGGATCATCTTTCTGGTGTTCCTGTTCTTCTTTCGGAAGACGTTCTGGGTCACGATCGTGAGCCGGGCCGAGGAACGCGAGAAGACGATTGCGGCCCAGCTCGCCGAGGCGGAAAAGATGAATGCCGAGGCCAAATCGCTGGTCGAAAGCCAGCGGAAGGCCACGGCCGAGTCCCGGAGCGCGGCGCAATCCTTGTTGGCCGAGGCGAAAGCCGTGGTCGAGAAGGAACGGGCCCAGGGTCTCGAGAAGGCCAAGCTGGAACAGGCCGCGTTGATGGACCGGGCCCGGCGGGATATTGCCGCCGAGCGCGACAAAGCCATCGCCGATTTGCGGCGAGAGGCGGTCGAGCTGGCGTTAGGCGCGGCCTCCAAGGTCATCGGGCAGCGCCTCGATGGCGACGCCGACCGGAAGATCGTGCTCGACTACCTCGCGAAGGTGGAGACCACCCACTAATGGCCGGCTCCTCCGTTGCGCTCAACTATGCCGAAGCACTGCTTGAGCTCGGGGCCAAGTCGGGCCGGCTTGAGGAGTACGGTCGGTTGATCGGGGCCACCGCGAGTGCGTTGGCTTCGTCGCCCGAGGCCCAGGCGGTGCTGGTCAGTCCCAAGGTGACCAAGGCACTCAAGAGTGATCTGGTGGGGCGTGCCCTCACGGCGGTCGGCGCGCCCAGGGAGTTCGTGTTGTACCTGATGGCGGTCGTCAAACGGGGGCGGCAGAATCGGTTCACCGAGATCGCCGCCTCCTATGGGGATCTGGTCGACCAGAAGCTGGGCCGGGTCCGGGCCTCGGTCACCTTGGCTCGGAAGCCGGATCCGGCGCTCGAGCAGGCCTTCGCCGCGTCGCTGGCCCGGACCATCGGCAAAGAGGTCCTGGCCACCTTCACCGTCGATCCCGAGATTTTGGGTGGGACCGTTGTGCGGGTGGGCGACAAGGTCTATGACGGCTCGGTCCGGCGGAAGTTGGTTCGTCTCAAGAAGGTGCTCCTAACTCGGTGACGGTGGTTAAGATTCGGGTGCCACAAACCAACCGGGCCCGATGCTGTTTCCGCTTCTCGCGCTGCTGCAAGCCGGACCACCGCCGTACTGGCAACAGCACCTGTCGTACACCATCGAAGCCTCGCTTGACGAATCGGCCGGCCTGCTTCGGGGCACCCAGCGGGTTACCTACCAGAACAACTCGCCCGACACCCTGACGACGATAGCGTTCCACCTTTATCTCAACGCCTTTCGGCCCGGGTCACGCTGGTCCGACGCCGACAGCGCCGAGCAGCGGCGCCGTTTCAACGACCTGAAGGACCCCGACTTCGGCATGAACCAGGTGTCGAACGTCCGGGTCATGGGCGCATTGGTCACCCCGATCTATCCGTTTGCCCCCGACAGCACCGTGGTCCGGTTTCGGTTGCCGAGGCCCCTTGCGCCCGGGGCCAGTATGGAAGCTGAGCTCGACTGGCTGGCTCGCCCCTCGACGGTGCCGCGGCGCCAGGGCCGCCGGGGCCGGGCCTTTGATTTTGCCCAGTGGTATCCCCGAGTGGTGGCGTACGACAAGCACGGCTGGCAGGAGCATCCGCTCTATCCGGCCGGCGAGTTCTACGGCGATTTCGGTGACTTCACGGTGGTGCTCGACGTGCCCGAGGATCAGGTGATCGGTGCGACCGGGGTACCGTTGTGTGGCGACCCCGGGTGGGAGCGTGCCAATCAGAATCCGGCTCGGCCGGTCGAGTACCGGCGCCGGTTCTATCCGACCGTGGCCCCGGTCGATAGCGCGGTGGCCTGCCGCTCAAGGGGCCCCAACCGGAAGACGATCGTGTGGCGGGCCGAGCAGGTTCATCACTTCGCGCTGTCGATGCGGCCCGACTATCGGTACGAGGGGGGCCGCTTCGGTGACGTGACCGTCCACACCCTCTATCAGCCGGGTGACGAACGGAGCTGGGGCGGCAACATCGCGGTCAAACGGACCGAAGTCATGCTCGAGTGGCTCGATTCCGTGTTCGGGAAATACCCGTGGCCCCAGATGACCAACGTCCATCGGATCGAGGGCGGGGGAACCGAGTTCCCGATGATGATGCATAACGGTTCGGCCAGCCAGGAGTTGATCCTCCACGAAGGCGGGCACAATTATCTGATGGGCATCCTGGCCAACAATGAGTGGAAGGAAGGGTTCCTCGACGAAGGGTTCACCAGCTTCCAGACCGCGTGGTATTTCGAGGAGCGCGGTAACAAGGGCCCCGAGGACGAGTTCGACGAGTACCGTGCCCTGGAGCGCGGGGTTCTCGGGTTCGATCTCGACGGGTGGTCGGAACCGACCAGCTACGTCAGCAATGAATACCGCGACTTCGTCACCTACAACACGATGATTTACTCCCGGGGTGAGTTGTTCTACCACCAACTCCGCGAGATCGTCGGCCCCGAGGTGATGAAGCGGATCCTCCGGACCTACTACGATCGGTGGAAGCTCAAGCACGTCGACGAGGGGGCGTTCCGGCAGGTGGCGGAGGAAGTGTCCAAACGGGATCTGGCGGGGTTCTTTGCCCAGTGGCTCCACGGCACCACGCTCTATGACTACGGGTTGGGCCGGGTCAAGGCCAAGCGGCGCGCCGACGGACAATGGGTAGCACGGGTCGAAGTGCGGCGGAAGGAGCCGGGGGTTTTCCCGGTCGAGGTGCTGGTCCGGTCGAAGGTCGATTCGGCGATGGTGCGGGCGGAGGGCTTAGCGGAGCAATCATGGGTCGAGGTGGTGACTCGGGGGCGGCCGCGCGAGGTGGTGATCGACCCGCGGACCCGGTCGCACGACTGGAACATGACCAACAACCGGAAGACCCGTGGACTGTTCGGATGGGGCGGGCCAACGGGCCGGCGCCAGGTCTACCTGGACCGGTTGTTCTCGACCCGGAGCTATCGCGACCGGACGGCCGATGCGCTGATCCCGGTGGTCTGGTACAACGAGGCCGGTGGAGTGATGATCGGAGCCCGGAGCCGGAGCAACTACCTGGGCCGGTTCAATCAGGCCACTTATCAGCACGTCGTGGCGACCAAGAACTGCTGTCGGGACGGAGCCACCAACCACTGGCTCTTTCGCCTCAAGAACCCGACCTGGGCCTACCGGCCCCGGCTATGGACGCAGCTTGAGGTCGATCATTTCGAAGGCCGCCAGGGTGCGGCGGTGCAGGTGGAGCAACAGACCAAAGGCCATCTTAGCTTCGGACCGACCACCTTCCGGGGTGCCTCGGTGCGGTGGCTGGCGACCTCCGACGTCGATTACCTCGATCCGGCGCTCTACGACAACGCCGGCACGGTCGAGGCGACCGGGTGGATTCGGTCCGGTGGCCGGCGGGGCGGGTGGTCGGTCGCGGGTTCGCTCACCACGGCCGCCGGGGTCGAGTACCGGAATCGGGGTGCCGGTTTCGATACCGAGTCTCGGTACGACACCCAGCCGTACCTTCGGGTGTCGGCCGAGGCAACCGCCAAGCGGCCGTTAGGCAAGTGGGGAGCTTTGGGCATTCGGGCGTTCGGGGGCCTGGTCGAGGGCAAAACCTCCGACCCGGTTCGCCAGCGGTGGTTCTTCCTCTCAGGAGCCGACCCGTACCAGCAACTGGGCAACCCGTTCGTGCGCTCGCGCGAGGCCCTGTTGACCGACGACGTCCACTTCCACTCGCCCGGCGGAGCCAACGTCCGGGGGATGGCCCGCGGGGTGGCGGTGACCCGGATGGCCGCGCTCAACGTCGAGGCCGACCGCTCGGTGCTCCGGCGCCCCAACGCCAAACTATTCCGCGACACTCGCCTGGCCCTGTTTGGCGATGTCGCGGCGACCGACGGATTCTTCTCCTACCATGGGTCGGGCCGGATCGTGGGCGACGCTGGCGCCGGCGTCCGGTTCACCCACACCATCGGCCAGACTACGTTTGTCACGCGATTCGATCTGCCGGTCTACGTCTCGCATCCTGATCGGGCCATCGGCGGGGCGCGGGATGACGCCGCGTTCCGATTCCGATGGACCATCGGGTTCAGTCCCACGTTTTAGAGGGGTTCCTCATGATGCGACGAATGGTTGGCGCGAGCGTGATCTTGGCCGTCGGGCTCGGCGCCGAGTTGGTGGCTCAGGGCCGAGCCTTCACGCCGAAAGACTGGTACCGGCTCACGACGGTGTCGGGGCCCGCGGTGTCGCCCGACGGGAAGTGGGTGGCGTTTACGGCCGTGACCGTGCGGGAGACCGACAACAAGCGGCATGCCGAAGTGTGGATGGTGGGAACCGGCGGCGGCGAGCCGATCCGGATGACCTCGCCCAGCACTGAGAGCTCCGCGCCGCGGTGGTCGCCGGACGGCAAGATGTTGCTGTTCTCATCGTCCCGGCCGAACAGCAAGGCCGGCACTTGGGGGCTTCGCATCGATCGGCCGGGCGGCGAGGCCGCCGAGGTCGATAGTCTCCCGAACGGCTCCTATACCAAGGACGGGCGGACGGTGGCCTGGGCCGACACGGTGGAATGGAAGGCCGATTCCAGCGCCAAGGATCCCTACGAGAAGATGCTGCCGATGGCGCGGCCGCCCTATCGGGCCATCACCACGCCGGTCGATCCGGCCCGGTTCGATGGCCGCCACATCATCGACTTGGGCTACAAGTTCAACGGCCCCGGGTTCATTCCGGCGCCCAAACAGGCCCCGCGTTGGAATCCGGGCCAAATCTGGGTTCGCCCGGTGGACGGCGGGGCCAAGCGCCAACTCACCACCACGGCCTACAGCCATCGGGAGGTCACGATTTCGCCGGACGGGCAGTGGATCGCCTTCGTGGCCGACTCCAAGCTCCGGTCGGATTCGCTGGCCCGGGCCGAGCAGGATTCGCTCCGCCGCGCCAAGTACGATCCCAAGCTTTCCGAGGCGCCCCGGAATGACGGCGACATCTTCGTGGTCCCGGCCGCGGGGGGCGAACCGCGCCGCCTAACGACTGGGGCCGGAACTGAGGGGAACTTGGCGTGGTCGCCCGACGGGTCGAGGCTCTCCTATACCTCGCAAATCGGGCAAACCGGCGCGAGCCGGATTTGGATGATTCCGGCCGCCGGGGGTCCGTCGGTCAACCTCCTGGGCGACTGGGTCTATGAGCCCAGCTGGTTCCAGTGGCTGGCGAACGGGAAAATCCTGATGGGTGCCGCGATTGGCGGGCGGGACGCGATCTTTACCCTCGATCCCGACACCCGGGCCCGACGGGAAATCGTCGCCGGCCGGCGCCGGCTTCCCAGTGCCGATCTCGATCCGGCGGGGCAGGTCATGGCGTACGTCTCCACGTCCATTACCTCACCGACCGAATTGTATCTGGCCGCGGCCGACGGCACCGGCGAGCGGAAAGTGACCAGTTTCAACGCAAAGCTCAACGCGGAGATTTCCTGGCCCGACGCTGAGCGGTTCACCTACAAGAGCGTTGGTGGACTCGAGATCGAGGGCTGGCTCCAGAAACCCTTCGGGTACCAGCCGGGCCAGAAGTATCCCCTGGTCTTCTATATCCATGGCGGCCCGCACGGTGCGTATGGCGAAAATTGGTTCGACGAGTTCCACAACATCAGCGGGGCGGGCAAGTGGGTGTTGTTCACCAATCCGCGGGGTTCCAACAGCTACGGTGCGGCGTTCACCTATGCGACCCGAGGCCGGTGGGGGCTCGAGGACTACCAGGACTTGATGAAGGCGGTGGATATCGCGGCGGCGCGGCCCGACGTCGATTCGACCAAGATGGGGGTGACCGGCGGATCCTATGGCGGGTTCATGACCGCGTGGGTGACGACCCGCACCAATCGGTTCAAGGCGGCGGAGGCCGACCGGATGATCAGCAATTGGTGGTCGTGGTGGGGGGTATCGGATGTGCCGGGGTTGACCGAGTTCGAGTTCTACGGGATGCCGTGGGAACGACCCGCGCTCTATGACTCACTCTCGCCGATCCGTCACGTCAACAATGTCAGGACTCCGACGTTGATCGTCCAGTCCGAAGAGGACCATCGGACGCCGATGGCCGACGCGGAGCAATGGTTCATGGCGCTCCAGAAGCAGAAGGTGCCGGCCGAATTCATCCGGTATCCGCGATCGACCCATGACCTGTCGCGGACCGGGGAGCCGTGGCTGCTGGTTGACCGGCTCGGCCGGCTCCGCCAGTGGTTCGACTACTGGCTCAAGTAGCGGTTAGAACGAGAAGTAGTAGTTCGCCTTCACCAGCAGCACGTTCTGCATGTCGTCCGAGAAGATGTCCCCGAGGTCCCGGAACGGCCGGAACCTCGGATCGCTGCCGGCGTTGAACCGGCTCTGATTCCAGACCAGAAACACGGTCGATCCGGGCCGGTACTCCCACCGAAGCACCAAATTGCTCCGAATCGACCGGATCCGGAAATCCTGATTGCCATAGGTATACGATGGAGACGGGCCGGCTCCATCGGCATCGATCGTGGTGGCGCCGTTGGCCGGGTCAGTCGCCACGGTCGACCCGCCGGTGCCGTAGCGGCGGAAGGCGTAGCTCCTCGGCTGCACCAACGAGCTGGGCGACCGGAAATCGGCGGTGGCGACGAACGGTTGGGCATACAACTGGAGCGACAGCGACGGCGTGAAGTAGTAGTTGAGCCGGGTGCTGATGCCGAGGACGTCCTGGTCGAGTGGAGCGAACAGGTATCGGTTGCCAAAGGTGGCGGTGGCGGTTGGGTCGGCGTATTGGCCCAGGTAGAACGACCGAAACCGGGATTGCTGGTAGCTCGGGGTGATCTGGAAGGTGATCCGGCCCTGGTTCTGAACATCGATTTGGGCAAAGACGCTGGCGCTCGAGGAGCGGTCGTCATCGACCCCGATCGAGGTCCCGATCGTGGTCGAGATGGTCTTCCGAGCATCGGTGACGTAATGGAGGCTGCCCCGGAAGTTGCTCGGCCCGTTGAGCAGCGGGCCGCCGCGGGTGGTTCGGTCGTCGAGCCCCTTGAACCGATAATCGAAGTTGAGGTAAATGGTGTGGAAATTATGCCGGCTCAAGATCACCCCCAAACCGGTTTGGGGGGCCAGGCGAACGCCGCCGAAATTGTAGAGCTGGTTTGTCTGGAGGCTGATCGAGCCGGATCGTCCGAGCTTGCCAGGGCTGACCCACTGGCGGATAAATAGGCCGGCGAGCCGGATTCGATCAGCTTCCTGCTGGAATCCGGCATCGTTCAGTTCAAAGCCGGGGGAGGTAAAGTTCCCGCCGATTTGATAGGTCCAGCTGCCGCCGAGTTTTTCGACCAGCAGTTGCCCGTTGGTTCCTGCCAACGTCGTCGCGGCCGGATCGAAGGACACGTAATCCTGGTCGGGGCGTTGGTAATAACGGGCCGACGCCAGTTGCGCTCCGGCAATCGCCTCGCGCGGGCCGGCGATGCGGGAGAAGCCGAAGGATCCGCTGACCTGGTGCGAATTCTGCTTCCATCGATGGAAGAAATCGGCCGCGCCGACATAGGCCGACTTGGTGAGGCTTGGGAAATCCGCGGCGGTGCCGTTCCGGTTGACCGCGGTACCCATGAAGCCGTAGCCGCTGGAGCCGCCCGCGAAATCGCGTTTGAGTCGGACAACTCCGTAGTTTGCTCCGGGTTCGATCGGGACCGTGGTGGTGGGGCCGCCGAGGTTGGCGATTCGCGCTTGCTCACGGCCGGTGACCGCGTCGAGGACCCCAATGGACCAGCCGGATTTGGTTCGGCCGGAGAGCTTGAGCGCACCGAGGATCGATGAGCTGCCGGGTTCGTCGACGAACGTGGCACTCCCTGACGCCGACTGGCCGGGCATCCGGCCGATCCGCCGGGAGTAGAACAACTGGTCCCGCCCAAAGCCAGTGTTGAAGCCGAAGATGTTGGACCCCTCGACAAAGAAGGGTCGTCGTTCCTCGAAAAAGGTCTCGAAGGCGGTCAGGTTCACCACCGAGGGGTCGGCTTCGACCTGGCCGAAATCGGGATTGATCGTCGCGTTCAAGGTCAGATCGCTGGTGATGCCGTATTTGGCGTCGAGCCCGCCGGTGAAGGAGCCGGTACTGCCATCGTTGAAGGGGTTGCCTGGCGCGACACCTTGGGTGAACTGGGCCTGGCTCGAGGTGTAAGGCAGGAATTCGAGCCGTTTCGGGGCCGGAATGTTCTTGAGGCCCAGGAGGTGGCCGAACTTCGAGGCTTGGCCTGGTTCGGCTTTCGACGACCATTGCCAGTCGACCTCCTCGCCGGCCCGGACGTTATCCCGCCGCAATTGAATTCCCCAGACCTGTTCGGTCGCACTGGAGAACCGGAGTTGCGAGAAGGGAATCCGCATCTCGGCGACCCACCCGAGGGAATCGATGCTGGTTGCGGCCGCCCACACCGGGTCGTATCCGCCGTCCAATCCGCCATTGCCGTCGTTGGTGACGATCGCGTCCCGGCGTTCGCCGGATGCTGTCACCCCGAACTCGAAGGTGGTGCGGTGGTCGTGGTAGGAGTCGATCAGGACAAAAAAGGCATCGTTGAAGGCACTGAAGGAATCGCGCCGGTTCAGGCGCCTCGAAATGGTACCCGGGCGGTCGTCGTAGAGGCGGACCCCGACGTAGAGCGCCGTCTGGTCATAGGCGATCCGGACTTCAGTTTCCTGAGTGGCGGGGTTGCCGTCGCTGGGGACGTCCCGCCGGAAGCCCTTTTCCGGCGTGATCCGGGCCCAGATCGGGTCGTCCAGACGACCGTCGATCGAGGGCGGCGTGTCGGTGCGAACCGCCGTGATGGCGCGGGGGATTCGGCCGCTTCGGTGCCCAAGGCCTGAGTCGGTTTGAGCCCCCGCGACCTGCAACAGGAGACTGAGTGCAATCAGCATGAAGCCCGGGGAGCGGCGTGGTCGTTGGCGGAACACTAAATACTACCGGGAGCAGGGGGTCTAACCAAGGGACGAGCGGTTAGATTCTGACCCATGACGATTCGAGGTTCTCTCCGAAAGACCGCCCCGGTGGCGGTGGCGCTTACGAGCCTCGGCTCGTCCGTTGCGCTGGGGCAACGGGTCAAGGACCGGTTCGGGCCGGCTTGGGCGCCGGTCCAAGAATTCTTCCACCGGACCCTGAACGATGAGGGGGTAGTCGGCGGCAGCATGGTCTTCTTCCACGGCGATACCGTGGTGGCCCAGGAGTTTCATGGGTTGGCCGACCTGGCCACCAAGCGGCCGGTCGACGAGAGGACGATCTACCACTGGGCCTCGATCACCAAAACCTTCACCTCGATCGCGATCATGCAACTGCGCGACCGGGGCCGGCTCAGCCTCGACGATCCGATTCTCAAGTACGTTCCGGAGCTGCGGGCCGTCCATAACCCGTTTGGGCCGATGGACGGGATCACGCTCCGGATGCTGATGTCGCACTCGGCCGGCTTTCGGAATGGGACCTGGCCCTGGGGCGGCGACCAACCCTGGCACCCGTTCGAGCCTACCAAGTGGTCGCAGTTGGTGGCGATGATGCCCTACACCGAAATCCTCTTCCCGCCCGGGTCCAAGTACAGCTACTCGAACCCCGGGGTGATCTTCCTCGGCCGGACCATCGAGGGGTTGACCGGCGAGGACTACGAGGTCTACGTCGAGAAGAACCTGTTGCGACCGCTCGGGATGTCATCGAGTTACTTCGACCTGACGCCGTACCACCTCCTGGCCCAGCGGTCCAATAACTACGACGTCAAGGCGGGAGTCCCGGTGGCCAACGGCCTCGACTTCGACACCGGGGTCACCGTGTCCAACGGCGGCCTCAACGCCCCGATCACCGACATGGTGAAGTACCTCCAATTCCTGGTCGGGGCGCCGGGGGTACCGGACGCGGGCCGGGGGGTGCTGGCCCGTTCCTCGCTCGAGGAGATGTGGAAACCAGTTTTGCCGTTAGGCGGCCCCGAGGGAGGATCGATCGGTCTGGCGTATTTTCTGCTCGACCGGAAGGGAATCAGGTTGGTGGGCCATACCGGAAGCCAGAAGGCATTCCGGGCGTTCTTTTACATCGATCCGCTGACCAAGGCCGGCGTGATCGCCGCGTTCAATACCGCTCCGGTCGACGACCCCAGGAATCCGACCGACCAGGGTCCGGACAAGCCCCGGATCGGGGTGCTCTTCAGCGGGTTGCTGGAGCGCCTGGTTGACGGCGTCTTCCCGATCTATCGCCCGTGAAGCCCTGGGATAAGTCGGGCGACCGTCGGGCCGTGATTCGGGACAGCTTCGGAGAGTGGCTCCGGGGCCTGGTTGAACGAACCGAAGAGCGGATCCTGCAGGCCCGATACACCAGACCGCCGGGCGCGATGCCCGAAGTTGGGTTCCTGGCCGCGTGTACCCGGTGCGGGGCCTGTTCGCCGGTGTGCCCGGTCCATGCGATCCTCACGGTGCCGACCTCGGGCGGACTCGCCGCCGGCACGCCATACCTCGAGCCGGCGAGTCAGCCCTGCGTCGCGTGCGCGGACATGCCGTGTGTCGCTGCCTGCCCGACCGGCGCGCTCACGCTTCCGGTCAACGGGTGGAGCGACTACCGTTTGGGGACCGTCTCGTTCATTCCGGAACGGTGTATCACCTTCGAAGGGAGCCCGTGCCGAGTTTGCGTCGATGCCTGTCCCATCGGCGAACGGGCGTTAGGACAGGACGACGCCGGCCATCCGGTGCTCCGAAAGGAAGGCTGCGTCGGCTGCGGGGTCTGTGCGCGGGAGTGCGTTGCCTCACCCTCGGCGTTCGAGTTTCACCCATTGGAGGCTTCATGAGTGGCGTTCCCTATCGGGTCGACAAACCTTGGGGCCATGAATTGATCTGGGCCCGGACCGACCGCTACGCCGGGAAGATCCTTCATGTCAAGGCTGGGCAAGTCTTGAGTTGCCAGTTCCACAACGCCAAGGATGAGACGATGCACGTCCTCCGCGGTGACCTCATCCTCCGGACCCAAGTGGCCGGATCGGCCATGACGGAGCGTCCGTTCCGCGCCGGCGAATCCTTCCACATTCCGGCCAAACTCATCCACCAGATCGAAGCGATCGTCGATTCCGACGTGTTGGAGGCTTCGACGGCCGAACTCGATGACCTGGTCCGGATTACCGATCGCTATGGGAGAACCTGACGGTGCAAGTCATCATTCCGCTGGCTGGTAAGGGAACCCGGGTCCGTCCCCATTCGCACCTGGTCCCAAAGCCGATGCTCAAGGTGGCCGGGAGGCCGGTCATGGATTGGGTCATGGACCGGGTCAAGGGCCTCGATGTTTCCGAACTGATCTTCATTACGGGGCATCTCAAAGAGCAGGTCGAGGCCTATTCGACCGGCCGGTACGGGGTTCCCTGCCGGTACGTCGAGCAAAAGGTCCAGGACGGGACGGCGGGCGCCGTCAACCTGGCCCGGCCGTTTGTCCATGAGCCGATTCTGATCATCTTCGTTGACACCGTGTTCGAGGCCGACCTGACGGTGATCAACCGGACCGATGCCGACGGGATCATCTGGGCCAAGGAGGTCGAGGACTATCAGCGATTCGGCGTGGTGGTCACGGATTCCGCCGGGTATATGACGCAAATCGTCGAGAAACCGTCGACCCCGATTTCCAAGCTGGCCAACATCGGTCTCTACTACATCAAGGACGTCGAGGCGTTGTGGAAGGGCATCGATCATACGCTGGCGGCGCCAACCAATAAGGGCGAGTACTACCTGACCGATGCGTTTCAATGGATGATCGAGCACGGACGGAAGATCCTGACGGCCGAAGTCGGCGGGTGGTACGACTGCGGCAAGCTCGATGCCTTCCTCGAAACCAACCAGGTCCTCCTCGAGCAGGGCGCCGCGAGGCGGGGGACCTTCGCGGGCGTCACGTTCGTCGATCCGGTGCTGATCGAAGACGGCGTCTCGATCGCCAACTCCACGATCGGCCCGAACGTCACGATCGAGAAGGGAACCCGGATTGCCGATTCGAGCCTGGCTCACTCGCTGGTCGGACAGAACAGCACAATCACGAATTCGGTTCTGGCCCACTCGATGCTTGGCAACCGCGTGGTGGTGACCAGGTTTTCGGGGTCGCTCAGCGTGGCGGACGACTCGGAGATTTCCGGGGCGTAGGCCACCGAGACCCGTTCGATGCTGCTGCCCGATCTGGCCCGGTCCTTTCTCGACCTCTGGCATCATTTCGACGGGGTGGAGGCCGGCCGGACCGACCGGTTCGGCCCCGCTCCGTTGCTGGCCCCCTTTGACGATCCGACCCTCAAACAACACGGTGCGGCGTTCCGGTCCCTGGCCCATGCAGTCGAGGAACTCGAACTCGAGTCGCTCGACGACGAAATCGACCGCACCATCCTGATCGACTCGCTCCGGGTCCGGCTCCGGCGAGTGGAGCATGACCGCCCCGACCGGTGGAACCCGGCCTTGTGGCTCGACCGGCTGGCGGCCGTGATCGCCATCCGTCCGGACGATCCGGGGGTGCTCGACACCATCCCGGGGTGGGCGGCCGTGCTCCGCGACACGGTGACGAAACCGCCGATCGGGCACCTCCAAGTCGCCCTGGAGCTGGTGGCCGAAGTGAGCGCCGCCGTCGAGGACCGAGCGGCATCCGAGGCGCTGGCCGGCGTGGAGACCTTCCTCCGCCACGACGTCATGGCCGACGGAACCACTAACGCCGGCTCGTTAGGCGAAGACCAGGTCACCTGGCACCTCCATCACGAGTTCAAGATCGAGATGACGGCGGCCCAGGCCGAACGCCGGCTGATCGGGCTGGTCGAGGCCTCGGCGGCCGACCTCGAGGCCGGGCGGCCGGTGGTGACCGGCGCGGGGCCGGGGGCTCGGGCCGCGGCCGCGGTGGAACCCCGGGAAATTCGGCGCCGGATTGTGGTGCCCGAGTGGCTGACCGCCCTCGACCTGTTCACGGGCCACACCTCGCCCGGCGAACGGCACGTCGCCCTGGTGATTGCGGGCCTCGATCTGGCCATTCAACTCGGCCGGATCGGGGCCGCCGAGGGGGTGGCCCGGCTGACTGATCGGCTGCCGAACCGCCGGGAGCAGGTCCGGCGGGTCCTGGTGGCCCCGCTCGAGTCGGTAGGCGCGGTGCTTCTCGCCGCTGAGTGGCACGCCCTGGCCCAGGCCCGGGGCGCGGCGCCGCCGGAGTTGATCGCGCGCGCTCTGCAACGGGGCGTCTTCCACCCGGCGCTGGCCGCCTGGGCGCTCGGGGCTGATGGCTGATTCTCCCCGGGTCCCCGCGACGGTCAAAGGCCTGGCGGCGGTCTCGCTCCTCAACGATTTCGCGAGCGAGATGGTCTATCCGCTGCTGCCGGCGTTCCTTACCGGGACGTTAGGTGCCGGGCCGGTGGCCCTCGGAGCCCTCGACGGCGCGGCCGACCTGGCCTCCTCGGCCCTCCGGTGGTGGAGCGGCCCGCTGGCCGACCGGCCCCGGTGGCGGCTCCCGCTGGTCTGGGCCGGATATGCGGTGGCCACGGTACTCCGACCGGTCATGGCGGTGACGTCGTCCGCGTGGCAAGTCATCGGCGTCCGGGTACTCGACCGGGTGGGGAAGGGTCTCCGGTCGCCGGGCCGGGATGCGTTGATCGCTGACGCCGCGCCCCGGTCGATCCACGGCCGGGCGTTCGGTCTCCATCGGACCGCCGACCATCTTGGGGCGGTCCTCGGATCGTTGATGGCGTTCGAGCTGCTCCGGCGGGGCGCCCCGGTTCGTCAGGTGTTAGGCGCGAGCATCGTTCCAGGGATCGCCGCGCTGCTGGTGCTGACCTTGGTCCTGTGGCGAGCCCGGAGCATGGTCGCCGCCGAACCGGCGGACATCGGGCCGGCGGGTGCCCCCGCTGGAGCAGTAACCCAGGGCCCTCTGGTCTGGTTGGCGCTGCTGGCGGCCGTCCGGTTGCCGGAAACGCTGATCCTGCTCCGCCTCCAAGAGCTCGGGCTTCCGGTCGCCGGGGTTCCCCTGATCTGGGCGGTCCTCCACCTCGTCAAGAGCGCCGCCTCGTACCCCTCCGGCTGGCTGGCCGACCGGGCCGGCATCGAGGCCGAAGCCCGCCGCTGGCTCGAAGTGGTGGCCGACATCCTGGTGGGCGCGCTGATTACCGGCATCCTCGGCGCGCTGTACGTCCAGGCTCGCGCCACCGGGGTGGTCTTCTGGGAGTTGTTCGGCACCCGCTGGGGCGTCATTTGGGTGGCGCGCGCTCTCGTGGCCCTGGTGGTGGCGCTGCTGCTCGAAGGGCTGCTCACCGGCCGCCGCCCGGCTTGGCTGGGGTGGGCGCTGGGGCTGGCGCTGCTGCTCACTAGCACCCTCACCAGCCACAGCAGCGCGTGGCCGG
>JAYTTT010000344.1:0-5508 GCA_043744895.1 Gemmatimonadota bacterium
CCTTCGGGCTTGGTGGTCCGGAGGGGGTGCTTCGCGGCCATGGCCCACCGGATGACGGCCGCGTTGTCGGATTGGGCCAGGGCTGTGGGTGCCAGCACGACGCCGAGCCCGAGGAGCGGGGCGAATCGGAGGGTCATGGTCGCGGGTCGTCGACCGTACCGCGGAGGACGGTGACCGCGTGTCCCGCGAGCTCGACCCGGTCGCCGAGGAGCCGGGTGCCGACGAGACCGCCACGACGGGAGGCCTGGTATCCGACCAACTCGGTTCGACCGAGGCGACCGGCCCAGAACGGCGAAAGGCTGCAGTGGGCGGAGCCGGTTACCGGGTCCTCGTCGATGCCGAATCGGGGGGCGAAGAAGCGGGACACGAAGTCGATGCCGGGTTGATCGCCAGGTGCGGTGACGATGACCCCCCGGGCCTCGACCCGGCGAAGCCGGCCCTGGTCCGGATCCAGCCGTCGCACGGCGGCCGCATCGGGCAATACGATCAGGAAGTCGGGCTGGGACGCATGATTGCTGAAGACCTCGCCGCTCGTTATGCCTAACGCTTCCCGCAGGCCCGGCGGAGCGGTGGCCGGCCGCTGGGGCGTCGAAGGAAAGTCGAGCAGGATCTGGGCCGACGGGCTCGGCGCGGCGGTCAGGAGGCCGCTCCGGGTGTGAAATCGAGCCGTCGTGCCCCGCGGCAACGCGCCCGATTCCCAGAGGAAATGAGCGCTCGCCAAGGTGGCGTGGCCGCAGAGATCGACCTCCGCCGCCGGCGTAAACCATCGGAGCCGGAATCCATCGGCCTCGGCCAGCAGGAACGCCGTCTCGGCCTGATTCATTTCCATCGCGAGCGACCGCATCCACTGGTCCGGGACCGCCCGCGTCAGGTGGCAGACCCCGGCGGGATTGCCCTTGAACGGGGCGTCGGTAAAGGCGTCGATGAGCCAGAGTGGGGGCATGGCGTCAGGCGTGGTGGCAGGCGACGACCGACGCGCCGAGGGTGCGGAGCTCGGGCCGGCTGGTGGTGCAACGGTCGTCTTTGGCCGGGTGGAAGCAGCGGGACGCGAACGGGCAACCCGGCGGCATGACCGTCGGGCTGGGTGGGTCGCCGGGGAGGACGATGCGGGTCCGTTGGGTGGTTGGATCGGGGACCGGAATGGCCGAGATCAGCGCCCGGGTGTAGGGGTGGCGGGGGCGTTCGAGCACCTCGTCGCGGGGGCCTTGCTCGACAATCCGGCCGTAGTACATCACCGCGATTCGATGGGCCACCTGCCGGACCACGCTCAAGTCGTGGGCAATGAAGAGATACGAGAGGCCCCGGCTCTCCTGGAGGTCGAGGAGCAGATTGAGGACCTGGGCCTGGACCGAGACGTCGAGGGCCGACACCGGCTCGTCGAGGACGATGAAGGCCGGATCGACCGCAAGGGCCCGGGCAATGCCGATCCGCTGGCGCTGGCCGCCTGAAAACTCGTGGGGGTATTTGTCGGCCGCACTCGGATCGAGACCCACTTCGGTCAAGAGTCCCGCCACCCGCGGGCCGATTTGCTTCTTGGGCAGGAGCCGATGAATCTCGATGCCCTCGGCGATCGAGGCACCCACCGTCATCCGGGGATCGAGCGAGCCATAGGGATCTTGAAAGACGATTTGCATCCGGCGCCGGAGGAGCTTGAGCGCTCGGCGGTCGGCACCCAGCACGTCGGTGCCGTCGAACCGGACCGAGCCCTGATCGGCGTCGAGAAGCCGGAGCACGGTCCGGCCCGCGGTCGTCTTACCGGAGCCGGACTCGCCGACCAGGGCCAGGGTCTCGCCGGTGGCGACGTCGAACGACACCCCGTTCAGGGCGTAGACTTTTTTCGGAGCGGCAAACCAACCGGCTCGGCTTTCGAAGTGCTTGGCGAGATCGGCAACCTGGAGCAGCCCGGTCATGGGGCCCGTCCTTCGACGACCCAGCACTTGGCCTCCTGATCCGTTCCGGCGGCCCGCCAGGGGGGCACTTGGTTGATGCACGCATCGATCCGCTGGTCGCACCGGGGATGGAAGCGGCAACCGGCGGGCCAGGCGTATGGTTGGGGCACGGCGCCGAGAATCTGCGGCAACCGCGCGACCGGGCCGGTCAGGCGGGGCATCGACCGCAACAGGGCTTGGGTGTAGGGATGGCCCGGCGTGGCGAACAGAGCCGCGGTCGGCGCCGTCTCCACCAGTTGACCCGCGTACATCACCATCACCCGGTCGGTGCGCTCGGCCACCACGCCCAAGTCGTGGGTAATGAGCAGCAACGCCATGTTGCGTTTGGTTCGGAGGCTGTCAAGCAGTTCGAGGATTTGGGCTTGAACCGTCACATCGAGCGCGGTGGTCGGCTCGTCGGCCACCAGGAGGTCGGGTTCGCCCGCGAGCGCAATGGCGATCATGACCCGCTGGCGGAGGCCGCCGGACAGCTCATGCGGATAGGCGCCGTAGCGCGCCACCGGATCGGGAATCCCGACCTCGTCGAGGAGGGCGATGGTCCGATCCTTCGCCTGGCTGGCGGGCATCTTGCGGTGGGCGGTGACCGCTTCCTTGACCTGGTAGCCGACCGTGAGGACCGGATTCAAACTGGTCATCGGATCTTGAAAGACGAGGCCGATCCGGCCGCCGCGAATGGCGCGGAGCGCCTCGCCCTTGAGCCCCATGATGTCGACGCCATCGAGCCGGATCGAACTTTCGGGCGCGATCGTTCCCGGTTCGGGTACCAGGCGGAGCAGGGCCAGGCTGGTGAGGCTCTTGCCCGAGCCGGATTCGCCCACGAGCGCCACCCGTTCGCCTCGGTCGATCGAAAAACTGACGCCATCCACCGGCACCGAGAGGCCGGCGCCTTTGGGAAACGTGATCTTGAGTTTCTCGACCGTGAGCAGTTGGGTCATGCGCTGCGGGGGTCGAAGGCGGCCCTGAGGGCGTCACTCATGAGGTTCACGGCGAGGACGGTTACCAAAATCATGGCGCCCGGGAACACCAGCGTCCAGGGCGCGGTCAAGAAATAGTTGCGTGCGTCGAGCACCATGATGCCCCACGATGGGGTTGGCGGTTGGAGGCCGACGCCGAGAAACGAGAGGCCGGCTTCGAGCAGGATGACTTCGCCGATTCCAAGGGTGGCGCTCACCAAGATGACGCCGAACACGTTCGGCAGCAGGTGCCGAAAGATAGTCCGCTTCGGGGCCGCGCCCAGGGCGGCCGCCGCTTGAAGGTAGCCCTCGGTCCGGAGCCGGATGACCTCACCTCGGACCAGGCGGGCAGTGCCGAACCAGCCGGTGAGGCCGATGACGCCGATTAAGGCGGGCAGCGGGATGTGGTCCCAGACGACGAGGAGGAGCAAGAGCACGAAGAGCCGCGGAATGGCCAGCGCCGCATCAACCAGTCGCATCAAGGCGGCATCGAGCCATCCGCCCGCAACGCCGGCCACCAGGCCGGTGAGGGTTCCCAGCGTGAGGGAGACGGCGACCGAGAGTGCGGCGATCGCGAGCGAGATCCGGGCGCCGGTCGCGACCCGGGCGAGGATGTCGCGATTCAGATGATCGGTGCCGAAGAGATGTCCGGTACTGGGCGGAATGGCGCCGGCACTCAGATCGGGAATGCTGGTCGGGTCGGGAAGGAACCACGGACCGACGATGGCCAGCAGGAGGAGCCCGGCCAGAAGCAGGGCACCGGTGCGGCCGGAGGTGCTTCGGAGTGCCGTCCGTAGGGTGGCGGCGAGCGAGCCGGTCATTGGGTCCTGGTCCGGGGATCGAGGGCATAGGAGCCGAGATCGGCCAGGACGCCGCTTACCAAGACCGCGGCGGACACCAGCAACGCGGTGGCCATGAGGACCGGGTAGTCGCGGGTGGCAATGGCCCCGGCCGCGAGCGATCCAAGGCCCGGCCACGCGAAGACCGATTCGACGAAGACCGAACCCGATACCAGCATCGGCAACATCAATCCGACCAAGGTGAGGATCGGAAAGAGGGCGTTCCGCCAGGCGTGGCGCCAGACGACGGTCGACTCGGGGAGACCTCGGGCCCGGGCGGCGCGAACGTAGTCGAGCCGGAGGACTTCGAGCATGGCGGTTCGCTGGTATCGCATGGTGGCGGCGATCGTCACGACCGACAGGGTAACCACCGGGAGGACGAGGTGGGTCAGAAGATCCCAACTTCGGGTGAGCAGGCCGGCGCCCGGCGCCAGCAGTGGGTCGGTCATTTGGGCCGCCGGCAACAGCCGCCATTCAACCGCGAACAGCGACACCAACACCAGAGCCAGCCAGAAACTCGGCATCGCGTAGCCCGCGAGCGAGAGTCGGGTAAGCCACCGGTCGATCGCCGACCCGCGCCGGCGGGCCTGGAACACCCCGAGCCAAATGCCCAGTCCCAAATTGACCAGCAGCACGGCGCCGCCCAGAAGCAAGGAGGCGCCGAGCCGGCTCCGAATCAGGGTATTCACGCGGACGGGGTAGTACTCGATCGAGACCCCGAAGTCGCCATTGGCGGCGGCCGCGGCAAACCGGGTGAACTGGGTGGCGATCGGCTGATCGAGCCCGAAGAGGGCTTTGAGCCGCTGCTGCTCCGCGGGGGTCATCGGCCGGTCGTCGGTGAGGCGGCCGAGCGGATCGCCGGGGGCGGCCCGCATCATCACGAACAGGATGGCGGCCACCGCCAGGAAGGTGACAGCCGCCTGGAGGAGGCGCCGGAACAGCCATGCGGCCACCGGCGGTTCCGCCTAACGCCGATCCCGGGCCAGCTGCTGGCTCGGGTCGACCGACCAGCGCCACAGGTCCGACCAGGGGAGGTCGGCCCGGACCGAGACGTTGCGATAGCGTCGGTGGAGGACGACGACTTGGGCCAGCGAGTAGAGAAACACCGCCGGGTGGTCGGCTTGGAGGGTGGCGATCGCTGTCTTCCACGCGCCGCTCGCGTCGGTCGAGGCCCGAATGGCTCGGGAGAGTGCGTCGTCGAATCGCGGGTTGCAGGTCGAGCCGACGTTGGTGCTCCCGGGGCCGATCCCGGCGCAGGTCCAGCTCTGGACCAGGCCGGAGGGCGTGGGGTCCATGGTGGTCTGAGAAATATCGATATCGAAGTCGCTCTTGTTTCGGCGGTCGTTCCAGACCGGTCCATCGAGCCGGTTCAGCTCGATCCGGACCCCGATGGCGCGGAGCATCGCTTGGACCGGTTCCGCCACGCTGACCCTCGGGAGGCTCGAGAGGGGGTAGCTGAGCCGGAGCGTTAGCGGCATGCCTTCTTTGTCGAGATACCCATCGCCGTCGGAGTCCTTCCAGCCGCGGCCGGCCAGGATCTTCCGAGCCAAGGCCGGATCGGGCCCGGGAATCTTCGGCGCGAGCTTCCGGACCCAACTGGCCGACCCGAAGGGGCCTTCAATGACGCCGGCATACGGACCAAACACCGCTCGCACCAGGGCCGGGCGGTCGATGCCTAACGCGATGGCTCGGCGGACCTCGGGATCGGCCAAGATGGCGTGGGGCTTGGTCCGGTCGCCGGGAGCCCGGTGGTTGAAGAGCAGGTAG
>JAYTTT010000345.1:0-5501 GCA_043744895.1 Gemmatimonadota bacterium
CTCAGGTTCTGGTCGGTGTCGATCGGTCAACTCCGCCCAAGATAGCGGGGCCTTAACCCCTTAGAACAACCAAAGATACGACATTTGTATCAATTAAACGCAGTCTTTAGGTCCAGTCGCAAAATCAGGGCGTTTTCCCGGGGTTTCCGGTAGTAGTCGGTCCGGACCCCGACCGGACGGAAACCCCGGGCAAGGTACATGGCCCTGGCCGCGTCATTCGACTCCCGAACCTCGAGAAACACCTCGATCGCCCCTCGTTGTTCCGCGGCCGTCAGCGCCGCATCGAGCAGCCGTCCCCCAAGACCGCGGCGCCGGAACAAGGGTAGCACGGCGATGTTCAATATCTCGGCCTCCAGAGCGATCACCCGTGCAAAGGCGTATCCTGCAAGGCTCATTTCCGGCCCCGCGGCCGGAGCCATCAGCGCAATGACTGCCTTGTTTTCGAACAGTTCGGCAATCCCCGTAGCGCTCCACGGGTCCCCGAAGCAGACCGGTTCGGCGGTCGCGATCGCAGCGGCGTCAGCGAGGGTGGCTGGTCGAATCGTCCAGGAGTCGCCCATGGACCCTCTCCCATCGAGCTTGAGCCTCGGCCGGCCGCCCATATTCCGGCTCCCAGGCCCCCAGATGGAGCACCGGCCTCGCGCCCCCAGGCCGGCCCACGAGCCGAAGCAGGGCCGATGCGGTCGGGAGGCCCTCCGGCGGGCCAATCTTCCGGCTCGACCTCGCCCAGCCAAATGCTTCCCACTGCCCGACCGGAAGGTCGCTGACAACGGCGTCGGGCACCAGAGCCAAGCCGAGGTCGGCGCCGCCGGCCACCACGGTGGGAGCGAGCAAGGTTTGGATCGGATTGGCCCGGTCGAGCCGATATACCGCGAGGTAGAATTCGCCTCGGAGCGCCGAGCCGAGACTCGCCACCACACCGGCCCCATCCGCGACCACCGCCCGGACCAGCAGGGTTGACGCGGTCCACACCCGGACCTGCCGTCCGTGACAAACCCCTTTGACCCACGCGGCGCCAACCCGGAGGCCGGTGAAGCTGCCCGGTCCGTCAGCGAGGGCGATATCGGTGACCTCGTGAACCTCGACCCCAAGCTCACCTAACGCCCCGGCCACCAGAGGCCCGAGCAGCGCCGCATGCCGCCGCGCCCCGACCGCCGACCGCTCGGCAACCCGGCCGTCGTGCGCGGCGGCTACCGATAACTGATCCGTGCTGGTGTCGATGGCGAGACCGATCACCGGCTCACCTCGAGCCACCGACGATCGGGCTCGCCGGCATGGGCCAATCGCACCCGCCACGTCGGCGCGGCCGCCCAGGCACCAGCCCGGTCCGGCCATTCGATCAGCAGGACGTCCCCGGTGGTGAGACCCTCCCAATCGAGATCGCGGGCCTCGTCCGGCCGCCGTAATCGGTAGCAATCGACGTGGAACACCGGGCCGCGACGCCCCTGGTAGCGGTGAACCAGCGCGTACGTCGGGCTGGTGGCGGCACCGGTCACGCCAAGTCCGCGGGCCAGGGCTTTGACCATGGTGGTCTTGCCGGCGCCGAGATCGCCCTCGAGCCACACGACCGCCCCTGGCTCGAGCTGGTGGGCGAGGGCCAACGCCTTGGCAACCAGCTCCCCCTCGGACACCAGCTCACCCACGTTAGGCTCGGGCACGTCGCGACGACCGGATCGGGGTACCTGACGCCGGGCGAGCGACATTCCCCGCGTGAGCGGCCCGGAGCTCGTTGAGTTGGTCGCGGAGCAGCGCCGCCAGCTCGAACTCGAGGTTGGCGGCGGCCTCCCGCATCTGTCGCTCGAGCGCCTGGATCGCCTTGGCCCGATTGGCCGGATCGCGAAGGTCGACCGGAGCGCCCCGCTTATCCTTGGCAGGCCGGTCCGACCGGGCATCCGCGACGTGGGTCGAGAGCCGGACCTGCTCCAATGACTTGATGATCGATGTCGGGGTAATCCCGTGGGCCGTGTTGTAGCCGAGTTGGAGGTTACGGCGCCGATCCATCTCCCCGAGTGCCCGCTGCATCGAGCCGGTCATTCGGTCGGCGTAGAGGATCCCGAGCCCGCTGACATGGCGAGCGGCCCGCCCGACCGTCTGGATCAGCGACCGGTCGCTCCGGAGAAAGCCTTCGTTGTCGGCATCGAGAATGGCCACGAGGGACACTTCCGGAAGATCGAGCCCCTCCCGGAGGAGGTTAATCCCCACCAGGACGTCGAAGTCGCCCAGTCTAAGGCCCCGGAGAATCTCCATGCGCTCGATCGCGTCGATGTCGGAGTGGAGATAGCGAACCCGCACGCCCACCTGCTGGAGATAGTCCGTGAGATCCTCGGACATCCGCTTGGTCAGGGTGGTGACCAGCACCCGTTCGTTGACCTTGACCCGCTTCCGGATTTCCTCGAGCAGATCGTCCACTTGCCCCTTGACGGGCCGAACCTCGACCATCGGGTCGACCAGGAACGTCGGGCGGATGATCTGTTCAACCACATGTCCGGCCGAGAGGCCCAGTTCGAATTCGCCGGGCGTGGCCGACACCATGATCAGCTGGGGAGCCAGTGACTGGAACTCTGCGAACGTCTGGGGCCGGTTGTCGAGCGCGCTCGGCAGCCGGAAGCCATACTCGACCAGGGTCTTCTTCCGCGCCTGATCGCCGTTGAACATCCCCCCGATCTGGGGAATGGTGACGTGAGACTCGTCGATAACCACCAGGAAATCGGGCGGGAAATAATCCAGCAAACAGGCGGGCCGTTCGCCGGCTCGCCGGCCGCTGAGGGGCCGGGAGTAATTCTCGATGCCCGGACAGGTCCCAATCTCGAGGAACATGTCGATGTCGAAGTTGGTCCGCGATTCGAGTCGCTGGGCCTCGAGCAACTTGCCGGCCGCCCGAAATTCAGCCAGCCGCTCGGCCAATTCCGCCCGGATCAGCTTGACCGCCCGTTCGACGTTCGGCCGTTCGGTGACATACTGGGTGGCGGGCCAGATCGCGCTGGTCTCGAGCTGGGCAATAGTCCGGCCGGTGAGGGGATCGATCTTGGAGATTCGCTCGATCGTGTCGCCCCACAATTCGACCCGCACCGCTTGCTCGGCGTACGCCGGATAGATCTCGACGGTATCGCCCCGAACCCGAAAGGTGCCCGGCTCAAACGACACGTCGTTTCGGTGATACTGGATGGCGACGAGGTCGGTGAGGATCCCGTCGCGGCCCTTGTCCTCGCCTTGCTTCAAGGTAAGCATCATTTTCCGGTAGGTGGCCGGATCGCCGAGCCCGTAGATGGCGCTGACGGTGGCGACGATGACGACGTCGTCCCGCTCCATCAAGCTCGAGGTGGCCCGAAGCCTGAGCGACTCGATGTCCTCATTGATCGAGGCGTCTTTCTCGATGTACATGTCCGTCGAAGGAACGTACGCCTCCGGCTGGTAGTAGTCGTAGTACGAGACGAAGTATTCGACGGCGTTGTTCGGCATGAATTGCTTGAGCTCGCCGTAGAGCTGGGCGGCCAGCGTCTTGTTGTGGGACAACACCAGGGTCGGCTTGCCATAATTGGCCAGGACATGCGCCAAGGTCATGGTCTTTCCCGACCCAGTTACGCCAAGCAGCGTTTGGTACTTGTGACCCGCGAACAGCCCCGCGGTGAGCGCCACGATGGCCCCGGGCTGATCGCCCGCCGGGGTGAACGGCGCAATGACTTCAAAAGGCGGCATAAGACGAGAAACTTATATCGGTTTTTGTTCGGGATCTACCCCCTACTCCTCCCACAAGAGGATCGCCTCCCATTGAGCCACGGAAACCGGCATGACCGAGAGTCGCGGCAGCCGGACGAGTTCCCAGTCGGGAAACCGGCCCGAGGCCTTGATTTCGCGCAGGGTGACCGGCCGCGCGATTCGCTTGACCGGCGCCAGCTCAACCACCACCAGTTTCGGATCGGACTGTTTGGGGTCGGGATACGCGGCCTGGGTACACCGGGCAATCCCGACGATCTGTTTTTGATCGCCGGTGTGGTAGATGAAGCACTCGTCCCCAACCGCCATGACGCGGAGGTGTTTGAGCGCCACCGGATTGGCGACGCCATCCCAGACCCCGTGCCGGTCCCGCTCGAGATCGTCGTATCCGTAGCTGGACGGTTCGGTCTTCAGCAGCCAACGATTGGTCACGGAAAGGTCTCCAAAGAGCGGGTCAGCCAGCCGGGACTTCGCGTCGGTCGACCGACACCACACCCTTGATCCGGCGAACGGCTTTGAGCACCTTCGCCAGATGGGTGAGGTTATCGACCTCGACGAAGATGGTTCCGAACGCGGCGCCGTCCTTCGTGTGGAGGTCGGCTTGGCGAATATTGGTGCCGGTCTGGCTCACCGCCTGGAGAATGTCGGCGTAGAGACCGCGCCGGTCGTCCGCGTTCAAGATGAGCCGGACGGCAAATGATTCGCCGGCCTGCTCCTGCCAGTCGATTTCGACCCGGCGGTCGCCCTCCTGCAGGTTGAGCAGATTGGGGCAGTCGGCCCGGTGAATCGAAATGCCGCGGCCCTGGGTCACGTACCCCACGACGGTGTCGCCGGGTACCGGCTGACAGCACTGGGCGTACCGAACCAACAGGCCATCGACTCCCTGGATCTTGATGCCACGGCCGAGCCGGATGCGATTGAGCATCCGGCCGAACACGGTGGGCTTCGGTTCCCGGAGGTCTTCATCGGTGAGATCGGGATAGAGGGCCTTCATGACCTGCCCGATGGCCAAATCGCCCCGTCCGATCGACACCTCGAGGGCCTTCCCTTCGATCAGCCCCAACGCCTTGGCCGCCCGGTCGAGCACGCCGGCGTCGGGCGGGTCGAGGCGGCGGCGCTTGACTTCCCGGGCCAGAATATCGCGGCCAAGCCCGACGCTGACGGTCTCTTCCTCATGGCGGATCCATTGCTTGATCCGCTGCCGGGCCCGCCCGGTCCGGACGTGATTGAGCCAGTCGCGGCTTGGCTTGGCGGTCGGTGAGGTCAGAATCTCGACCGTGTCCCCGTTCTTGAGTTCCCGGTGAAGCGGCGCAATCCGGCCGTTCACTTTGGCGCCCTGACACCGGACCCCGACCTCGGTGTGCACGAAGAAGGCAAAATCGATCGCGGTGGCACCCTTGGGCAGCTGTTTCACATCGCCCTGGGGTGTGAACACAAAAATCTCGTCCTGATACAGGTCGAGCTTCAGGAACTCGAGAAACTCCTCTTGGCTGTGGGTATCCTGCTGGAGCTCGAGCAGCTCGCGAAACCACTCGAAATGCTGGTCGAACTCGTCTCGCTTGGTTCGGTCCGACTTGTAGAGCCAATGCGCCGCAATGCCGAACTCCGCCGTCCGATGCATCTCGGGGGTCCGGATCTGGACTTCATACAGCTGGCCGCTCGGACCAAAAATCGTGGTGTGCAGCGATTGGTACCCGTTGGATTTCGGGCTGGCGATGTAGTCCTTGATTCGGTCCTGCACCGGCGTCCACGTGTGATGGAGGATACCCAGGACGTGGTAGCACGAC
>JAYTTT010000346.1:0-21318 GCA_043744895.1 Gemmatimonadota bacterium
TTCGTGTGGTGCGGCCTCGGGCTCGCGCTCGTCAGCTCTCGAAGTACTCGACCATCCGTTTCCGGGTGATCTCATCGGGCAGCCGCCCCCTGGCGGCGCCCATGTTGTCGCGCATGTTGGCCGGTTTGGTGGTGCTCGGAATGGCGACCGTCACCGCCGGGTGCCCGATGACGAACTTGAGGAAATACTGGGCCCAGCTCTCGACGTCGATGTCCTTCGCCCACGCCGGCAGAGGCTTCCCGGCCACTCGCGAAAAGAGCGCGCCGCGACCAAGCGGCAACGCGACGATGACACCGATCTTCCGTTTCAGCGCCAACGGCAGGATGACCTCTTCGACATTGCGGTTGGCGATGGAGTAGTCGATCTCGATGAAATCGAGCGGTTCGTTTTTCATGACCGCTTCGAGTTCGCTGTATTGGCCGTCGTTCGTGGTGGTGACGCCCAGGTATCGGACCCGGCCCCGTTGCTTCAGTTCCTTCACAATGCCTAACTGGGTCGGCACGTCGCCGAGATTGTGAACCTGGATCAGGTCGATCTTTGGTTTCTTGAGACGGGCGAACGAGGTCTCGATCTGGGCCAAGGCCGCTGCCCGGTCGGCCGTTCCTCCCCGGCTCGCCACGTTGACTTTGGTGGCCCAGAATACCTTGCCGGCCATCCCGAGTTCGGTGACGAAGTTCCCGACTACTGCCTCGGAGGCGCCGTAGCTTGGGGCCGTATCCAGCACCGATCCGCCGAGGTCGAACATCGTCTTGACGACCTCGCGGAGCGCCGAGACGTCTTCGCCGCGAGCGGCCTGGGAGAACGTGGCGGCGCTGCCGAGCCCGACGACCGGCATCAGCTCTCCGGACGAGGGGATCGGGCGGGTGATCAGGGGTTTTGTTTGGGCCCAGACCGGCGTCAGATCAAACGCGAGGGCGGCGCTCGCGCCGGCGGTCAGGGCGATCCACTCACGGCGGTTCGGCATTGGGACTCCTCCCACAAGTTCGGAGGGAAGCTACCACCAGGCAATCGGTCAAAGCCAGACGGGCGGACGGCCGCGTCCGACCCCCAGGAATTGGCTCATTCGGTCGAGTTCCGCGCCGACAGCGGTTCGAAGATCCGGCTCGACGCTCCGCTCGGCCGCCAGTCCGATGGTTGCATCGAGGAGGCCTTCTCGAACCGAGAGATTGCCCCAGCCGATCACGTCGTCGCGCCACAAGAGCGGCAGGGCGTAGTATCCGAGTTTTCGTTTCGGCGCCGGAGTGTAGGCCTCGAACCGGTAGGCCCAACCCCAGAACAGCTCGAAGCGGCGACGATCCCAGACCACGGGGTCGAATGGAGCCAGGAACCGCGCTTCGTGGTACCGGGCGTCGGGTTTTCGGGGAATCGATTCATCCGCGGGCCAGAACCACTCGACGCCGTTGATCCGGGTTCGGGCCAGTCGCAGCTTGGCTCGTTCGAGGGCGCCTTGGCGTTCGGCGCCGAGTTGCGGAGCGCCAAACCGAAGCCGGCTCACCAGCGCGCCCAAACTCGCGGCAGGCAGGGGGGCGTATTTGTTGACGACGATATCCACCAACGCGTCGATCAGCGCCCGGCGGGACCCAGCATCCATCGCCCTGGGCGGATGGTCATGGGCGGCATAGATCCGGATCCCGTTCTCACGGCGGACGACTCGGAGCAATCCCCGGTAGTGGAGGTTGTTGAGCAGGTGCGAGGTCGCGTTCGAGGAGCCGCCCCAATAATTGGTGACCCGGCCGTGGCTGAAGTGGTCGTCCACCGCACGGGGATGCACCGATCCGTGCTCGCGAACAAAGGCAAGAACCTCCTCGGCGCGTTTCTTGGGGCCGACTCGCCAGGCCGCGGGCGCCACGCGAGGGTGCATCAGCGCGTGGCAGGCCCTGGGCAAGAAGCCGTAGTTGACGAAGAAATCTTCCTCGATCCCGAGTCGGGCATACCGCCGTTCAAGATCACCCGCTTGATAGCCAATGACCCGGTGCCGGAGGGTCAGGTCTTGGGCCCGAGCGGGAGCGCGGATCGGATCGGCCTGCACAAAGCCGAGTTTGGTGATGGCCCGGCCGAGCGTAGTGGGTGGGAAGAGCGACCGGGCAATCGCATACCGGCGAAGCTGAACGAGAGACGTCACGACCGGGCGATGACGAAGCTCCGGGTGATTTCCGCAATCGAACGGGTACCGGCTTGCCGCATCATCGTCTTGAGCTCGCGCTGGAGGAGTTCGAGCACCATCTCAACCCCGGGCTGGCCAAATGCGCCGAGGCCCCAGAGATAGGGCCGGCCGATTCCGACCCCGTGGGCGCCGAGGGCCAGGGCCTTGAAGACGTCGGTGCCGCGGCGAAACCCGCCATCGATCAGCACCGGAATCCGACCGGCGGCGCCCTCAAGCACCTCAGGCAAGGATTCGATGGTCGATCGATTGGAATCCTCGGCCCGCCCACCGTGGTTCGAGACGACGATCGCATCGATCCCGTGGCTGACGGCCAGGGCCGCATCTTCCTTGGTGACAATGCCCTTCACGACCAGCTTCATGCGACTCATGCCGCGGATTCGCTGGATCGAATCCCAGGTGAACGCGCTGGGGTGCAGGGTGGTGACCCGGGATACATCGAGTCCGTCGAACATCGGCTTGCGGCGGAGCCGGGTCGGGTATTTACCATCGCCATGGCATGCGGCGCACTGCCGGGTATCCGCCCGGGCGCCGCGGAACTCGGTTTCCCGGTTGCTCCCCTCTTTGAGGTCGACCGTCACCACCAGCGCCGGACACCCGGCCCGTTCGGCCCGCTGCACCATGGCGCGAGCCACATCCCAATCGTTGGTCGGGTAGAGCTGGAACCAGATCGGCGCCCCCCGGGCTTCGGTGACCTCCTCGACCGAGCAGGTGGCGACCGTGGACAGCACCTGATGATAGCCCTTGGCCCGAGCGGCCCGGGCCACGGCCACTTCTCCTTCGGGGTGGAACGCTTTGCCGCTGCTGGTCGGGCTGAGAAAGATCGGGGTGTCCCACTGCGTGCCTAACACGCGGGTCCGGGTATCGATGGTGCTGACGTCGCGAAGCCGCCGGGGCCGGAGCGCGAACCGGCTGAACCCTTCGCGATTGGCAAGGACGGTTCCGTCGGCATCGACCCCGGTGGCCAGGTAGGCCCAGTGCGACGGCGGGATGGTTTTCCGGGCCACCGGCTCAAAATCCATCACGTTGAGCGCTTGCTCGGGTGCGGTGATGAGGGCCGGGTCCTGCGGTTGGCGGCTGTGGAGGAGCCGGCGGAGGCTTGCCGGCGACAGCCCGGCGGGCACTAGGGGGCTGGCGGCGAGGAACCGAAGGAACTGCCGGCGGCTCGAGGTCCGTTCCGATGGCGTCATGTTGCCAACCCCGCTTGCTCTGCCAAGACCGCGACCCGTTCGTTAAACGTGGCGAACCGCTCGTCGCCGGTGAACCCCCGGACGTACCGGGCATAGATCTGCTGGAGAATGACCGCCAGCTTGAACATTCCAAAGACGTAGTAGAAGCGGATGTCGCCGACCGCGAAGCCGGTTTGCTCGACGTACCGGTCGATCACCTGTTGCCGGGTCCACATCCCGGGCGTGGTCGAGCCCATCGCGGCGGCCCGAAGCGGAGCGGGGTCGGTGGGTTCGATCCAATACGCGAGGGCGGTGCCCAGATCCATCAACGGATCGCCGATCGTGGCCATTTCCCAATCGAGGACCGCTTCCACTCGGCCGAGATCGCCGGCGGCCAGCATCACATTGTCGAATTTGAAGTCGTTGTGAATGACCGCGGCGCCTCGCTCCGGCGGCATCGTGGCGGCCAGCCACTCCGCCACCCGGTTCATGTCGGGCACGGCGTCGGTCTCAGCTTTGGCGTAGCGCTCGGTCCAGCCTCTGACTTGGCGGGCGACGTACCCCTCGGGCTTGCCGAAATCCGCGAGCCCGATGGCGCGGTAGTCGACTCGGTGGAGTGCCGCGAGGGTATCGGCCATGGCCCGGCAGAGCCGTCCGGCCACGGCTGGGTCGAAGTTTCCTGGAAACACCTGCCGCAATACCACCCCGTGGCGGCGTTCCATCAGATAGAACGGAACCCCGATGACCCCGGGATCTTCGCAATAGAACAACGGCCTGGGCGCGGGCCCGAACACCGGCGCGAGCGCGGTCAGGATCTTGAACTCCCGGCCCATATCGTGGGCCGACTTGACCTGATTACCGAACGGGGGGCGCCGGAGCACATAGTCGAACCCGTCGACGCTGATGAGATAGGTCAGGTTGGAATGGCCATGGCGAAACTGCCGAATGACCGGATCGCTGGTGAGACCGGGTTGTTGGGCCTTGAGATAGGCCGCCAGGGCCGTCTGGTCCAATTCCTCGCCGGGCCGGATCGATTCGGCGGCGTTCGGCGGCAGGGTCACGCCGGCTCCTCGAGTCGTTGCTGGAGCCGCTGCATCCCTTTGATCCAGCGATCGCGGTCGGAGGCCTTGCGGGCCACGTAGTCGCGCACCTGGCCGTGGGGCAGAATCAGGAAGGTTTCCGCCTCCATGCCCCGGACCACGGCCTCCGCCACCGCGTCGGGTTCGATCGCCTCGGGCGACAGGAGGCCCGCAATCCGGTCGTCGCTGCCGGTCAGCATCGGGGTCTTGACGCCTAACGGGCAGACGCACGACACCCGAATGCCCTTGTCCCCATAGGTAACCGCCAGCCACTCGGCCAACGCCACGGCGGCGTGTTTGGTGACGGCGTACGGGGCGGAACCGATCTGGGTCAGGAGGCCGGCCGCGGAGGCCACGTTGACGAGGTACCCCTGACCCCGCCGAATCATGTCGGGCACCAGCACCCGGGCGGCCCAGACGTGCGCCATCAGGTTGATGTCGATGATCCTCCGCCATTCGGCGTCGGGCACCTCGGCACCGCCACCGATGGCGATGCCGGCGTTGGAGACGAAGATGTCGATCGGTCCGACCCGCTGCTCGACATGGGCCACGAGGGCGATGAGATCCTTCTCCTGGCTCACATCGGTCCGGAACGCCACGGCGCCGATGTCGTTGGCAACCCGTTCGGCCCCGGCGAGGTCCACATCGCTGACCACGACCCGGGCCCCCTCGGCGGCAAAGCGCTGACAGATCGCCCGGCCAATGCCGCTCGCGCCGCCGGTCACCACCGCCACCCGGCCCTCGAGTTTCATGACTTTGGGGTCCACTTCCGGAGTTCGAGCTTGGCCACCGACTCGCGGTGCACTTCGTCGGGGCCATCGGCCAGCCGGAGAGTTCGGGACTGCGCCCAGGCGTAGGCCAAGAAGGTGTCCTGGCTAACTCCCATGCCGCCGTGGGCCTGGATCGCCCGGTCGAGCACCCGAAGCGCAACGTTAGGTGCCACCACCTTGATCATCGCGATCTCGGCCCGGGCCGCTTTGTTGCCGACGGTGTCCATCATGTGAGCCGCCTGGAAGGTGAGCAACCGGGCTTGGTCGATCTCGATCCGGGAGTCGGCGATGTCCCGACGAATGGTGCCCTGGTCGGCGAGCCGCTTGCCGAACGCCACCCGCTGGTGAACCCGCCGGCACATCAGTTCGAGGGCCCGTTCGGCCACCCCGATCAGCCGCATGCAATGATGGATCCGGCCGGGCCCGAGCCGGCCCTGGGCAATTTCGAACCCGCGCCCCTCGCCAAGGAGGATGGCGGATGCGGGAACCCGGACGTTGGTGAACGACACCTCACCGTGGCCATGGGGCGCGTCGTCGTATCCGAAGACCGTCAGCATCCGCTCGATCTTGACGCCCGGGGTATCGGTCGGCACCAGGATCATCGATTGTTGCAAATGGGTCGGGGCCCCGGGATTGGAGCGACCCATCACGATCAGGATCCTGCAGCGGGGATCGCCGGCCCCCGAAGTCCACCACTTCCGGCCATTGATGACGTAACTGTCGCCGTCTTTGGTGATCGAGGCCTGGATGTTGGTGGCGTCGGAGCTGGCCACTTCGGGCTCGGTCATCGCGAACGCGCTCCGGAACTCCCCGGCGAGAAGCGGATCGAGCCAGCGACGCTTGTGCTCGTCCGTGCTGTAGCGCTCGAGGACTTCCATGTTGCCGGTATCTGGGGCGGAGCAGTTGAACGGCTCCGACCCGATCGGGGAGCGGCCCATGACTTCGCAGAGCGGGGCGTACTCGAGATTGGTGAGCCCGGCGCCCCGGTTCGACTCGGGGAGGAACAGATTCCAGAGGCCCGCCGCGCGGGCTTTGGATTTCAGTTCCTCGACGATAGCGGTGGGCTGCCACCGGTTGGCGGCGACTTGAGCGTGAAAGGTGGCCTCGTTGGGGAATACGTGCTGATCCATGAAGGCGACCAAACGGGCACGGAGGTCGGTGGCGCGGGGGGAAAGTTCGAAAGCGGTCATTGGCCAAACATATTGACTGGAACCCGTTCCGACCATAGGATCGGACTCAGGATGACCTTCGACTACGCAGCCTACTATCGCCGGCCCCAGGACTTGAAGCGGCTCCAGATGCCCGCTGAGTCGATCCGGTGGCTCGAGCGCTGGGAGCAACCCGCGCAGTCCCATCCGATCGTCCTCTACCTCGGCTGCAACATCCTTAGGACCCCCGACATTGCCGCCGACGTCGTCGCGGTGTTCGACCGGTTGGGACTCGACTTCGTGGCCGTGGCCGGCGTCCAGTTTTGCTGCGGGATTACCTGGGATCGCCACGAGGAGGTCGGCAAAGGCCAAACTGTCTCGGCGACGACGGTCGACCGGCTGGCGTCGTTCGGCCCTTCCTTGGTGGTCCACTGGTGCCCCTCGTGCGACGTCCATTTCAGCGACGTGATCACCGGCCGCGACCGCCACGAGCTGCCGTTCGGGGTCACCAGCGCGGCCGCGTTTCTGGCGGACCTCGCTCAGGCCGGCCGGATCCCGTGGCAACATCCGCTGCCGCGTCGGGCGGTGCTGCACGGGCATGTCGGACGAACCGGACACCGCGAGGGGCAGCGGCGGGCTCGCGAGGACAGCGACCAGATCGGCGTGATCCTCCGGTCGATGCCCGGCATGGATTATCTCGGCGCCGTCGATTCTCCCGAGGAACTCGACTACGACTGCGGGCCGAGCGTGGCGGCGATCGAGCGCACTCGGTGGTCATCGCTGCGGGGGGAGCTGTGGGCCAAGTTGCGGGCGAGCGGCGCCGATCTCGTGGTCACCAAATCCCATGCCTGCCAGCGGGAGTGGTGCGACCTGGCCGACGAGCAGATCGGGGTGCGCTGTTACATCTCGCTCGTGGCCGATGCGCTGGGATGCCCGCGCGACTACCCGAGCAATTTGCTCACCGACATGAAGCGGGCCGGGACGGCGGACGGGTTGGTCCAACTGACCCGCGGCAACTGGGCCAGTCACGGCCTCACCGAACCGGAGGCGAGGGAGGTGGTCTCCCGGTACGACTGGACTGGGCGATCCTCGGACTTGTCGCCACCCTAGATCCTTTTCATCCTGTCCTGCGCGGTCCGTTGGTTTGAACCGGCCAAAGCAACTGCTGACAGGATGAAGAGGATGAACAGGATGGATGGTCTTCGGTTCTGGGTCATGGCGAGACAACGAGTGATGGCGCAAAACGCGTCCCGAGGACAAGCGACCAGACCAGTGGTAAGTTACGGGCCTAGGTACTCCGATCCACCGATTCAGTCACCACCCAGGCGGTCCGTCATGTTTGCCCTCCCCCGTCTGGCGGCGCGACTCGCGCCGGCGATCATGTTCTTTCTGTTGATCGGAACCGGCTGCGATCGAAACCCGGCGGCTCCGGGGGTCCTGGCCACGATCACCGTCAGCCGCAACCCCGACACACTCGCGGTCGGAACCAAGCGGCAATTCACCGCGCTCGGCGCGGACGCCAATGGGACGCCGGTCGGTATCAACCCGACCTGGTCGGTTGCGGCGGGCGGCGGCGCCGTCAGCGCCAGCGGCGTGTTCACGGCGGGCACCGTCCCGGGCACGTTCGGCAATACGATCAAGGCCACGGTCGGCAGCATTTCAGACCAAGCCTCCGTTACCGTGGTGGCAGGCCCGGTCGCCACCGTTACGCTGACGCCGACGACCACGACCCTGGTCGTCGGGGCCACCCAGCAGTTCGCGGCGGTGGTGAAAGACGGGTTTGGCAACGTGCTCTCGGTTGCGCCGAACTGGTCGGTGGCGTCGGGCGGCGGCAGCATCACCAGCGCGGGACTGTTCACCGCCGGCGCCACCGCCGGAACCTATCCAAACGCCATCGTCGCGAGCGTCGGCAGCATTGCGGCCTCCGCCTCCGTGACCGTCGCGGCCGGAACCCTCGCCACGATCGCGATTGCGCCGAGCACCGCCACGCTCGGCACGAACGGAACCCAGCAGTTCACGGCGGTGGGCCGGGACGCCAGCGGCAATGTCGTCGCCATCGCCCCGACCTGGTCGGTCGTTGCGAGCGGTGGCACCATCAGCAACACCGGGCTGTTCACGGCGGGCACGGTCGCGGGCTCGTTCCCGAACACGGTCGCCGCCACCGTCGGGGCGGTGTCCGGCCGAGCGTCGGTCACGGTCACCGCCGGCGGCGTCGCGAGTATCACGCTCACGCCGACGACTCAAACCCTCACGGTCGGTGCCAGCCAGCTGTTCACCGCGGTCGTCAAAGACGCCGTCGGAAACGTCCTCTCGGTTGTGCCGACGTGGTCGGTCGCGGCAGGCGGCGGGACCATCACCAGCGCCGGATTGTTTACCGCCGGTACCGCCGCGGGCACCTTCGTCAATACCGTTCGAGCTACCATCGGCGCCGTCACGGCCTCCGCCACGGTCACGGTCACCGCCGGAGCCCTGGCGACCATCACGATCACCCCGAATGCCGCCAGCCTCGCCGTCAACGGAACCCAAGCGTTCACGGCGGTTGGAAAAGACGCCGCCGGCAATCCCGTGCCAATCACGCCGACCTGGTCGGTGGTCGCGAGCGGCGGCACCATCAGTGGCGCCGGTCTCTTCACGGCCGGGACCACGGCCGGGACCTTCCCGAACACGATCAGAGCGTGCAGCACGGCGGCCTGCGCGGCGGGCAGCGTGTCGGCCTTCGCGACCGTGACGGTCACTCCAGGGGCCCTCGTGACTCTCACGGTCTCGCCCAACCCGGTGGCGGTGGGTACCAACGCGACGCAGCAGTTCACCGCGGTGGGCCGAGACGCCGGGGGCAATGTCCTTACTACCTTGTCAGCGCCGGTCTGGTCGGTCGTCACCGGGTTTGCGGCTGGCACGATCCAGAGCACCGGCGTCTATACCGCCCCGGCCGCGCCGGGCGTCGGTTTCGACTCGGTCCGGGTCACGATCGGGGCGATTGCCGGCTCCGCCCGGGTGAACGTGAGCGCGTCGGGCGCGCTGGTCTCGATCGTCGTCACCCCGAATCCGTCTAGTGTCGTGGCCGGCAGTACCGGTCAGTTTACCGCCACCGGGTTCGACGCCACCGGCCTGATCGTGCCGACCCCGGCCCTCGCGTGGTCGGTGGTACCCGCGGTCGGCGGTGGCACCATCAACGGCGCCTCCGGCCTCTTCACGGCCGGCACCACGACCGGGACCTTCATCAACGCCATCAAGGCCACCAGTGGAACCGTGGCCGGCTTCGCGAGCGTCACCGTCACGGCACCGCCCGCCGGCCCATCGCTCGGGGCCGCGGCGTCCTACGGGCTCTTGGCCGGCTCCGCGTTCAGCTGCGGCACCGGCGGGGCGGTCAACGGCGACGCGGGGGTCTGGCCTGGCAGCGTCGCCACGGGCTTCCCGCCCTGTACGATTGGCGGGACAACCCACAGCGGCGATGGGTTCGCGCAGGCCGCGCAGGGCGACCTCGCGACCGCCTTCCAGGCCCTGGCCGCCTTACCGTGCAGCACCACCGTCACCGCCGACCTCGGCGGGATGACGCTGACCCAGGGTGTCTATTGCTCGGCGGCTTCGATCGGGGTCACCGGCACGGTGACGCTGTCGGGCACGGCGACCTCGGTGTTCGTGATTCGCGCCACCACCACCCTGACCGGCGCCGGCAATGTGGTGCTGACCGGCGGGGTCCTGGCGAAGAACGTGTACTGGTGGGCGGGGAGCTCCGCTACCCTGGCGACCGGGAGCGGGTGGCAGGGCAACGTTCTGGCGCTCACCTCGGTGACGCTCGCCAACACGGCCACCCTGACCGGCCGAGCGTTGGCCCGGAACGGCGCCGTGTCGTTAGGCAACAACAATACGATTACTCTGCCGTAGGCCCACGGCCATGACACCAGACATCGGAAGAGGGAACATGGGGAACCGTTTGGTATTCGCGGCCTGGGTCTTGGCCGTCTCGGGCCCGGCTTCGGTGGTGGCCCAACAGCCGGCGGCGGCGGATCGCCAGGGCAGTTGGGAACTGAGTGCCGGGGCCGGCCTGAAGGCCGTCGACGGGTCGCTTCGCGGGTTCTTGGGAAGCGGCGCGCCGGAATACCGGTTCGCCAACTCCACGACGCCGGGCGGCACGGCCGCCACGGCGGTGCTCCGGATCGGTTACAACGTTTCGTCCCACGTCGGGTTCAGTGTCGCCGGCGGGACCGCTTCGAGTTCCGGGGTTTCATACCTGACGCCGAGTGCGGCGATCACCTTCACCGGCAACCTGAACGCCAAGACGAGCCCGTTTGGGCTCATCGGGACCGATTTTACCCGGATCAGCGGGAACAACAGCCGGGTGACCCACTCGGTCTGGGGCTTCCAAGCCGGCTTGGGCGTTCGGCACATGGTCGGTGAGAGCCTGGCGTTGCGACTCGAAGGCCGGCTTGAGATCGAGGGTTACGACGAGGTCCCGATGACTAAGAGCACGGTCGTCAACCCGCTGGTCACCTTCGGTCTGTCGTATTTCGTTGGCGGTCGCAAAAAGGGCGCCGACTGACGAGCTACTGCGCTACATCCCACACTCGGCTGCCACGCCTCCAGGGTGACGGGCGGCCCTGGGTCGGAGGCAGTGGCGGGCAAATTGGACGAGGGCGACGCGCGAGCGAGCGGAGGCGGTTGCTAGGGCGAGGGCCTCGCCGGGCAAACGGCCGAGGGCGGATGCATCGAAGGCGAGGGCGGGTGGAAGGCGTCCGGCCGGGGGTGGATGGCGACGGAGCCGGGCGGGACCGTCGCGGCGGGGGCCTGCACAAGGGGCGGCGATGCCGGCGCGGCGGGGAGGCGGCCGGCAAATCGACCGGGGCAGGCGCGGGCGGGAGCGCGGTTACCTGCAGGACGGGCGGAGGCGGTCGCCTGCGTTACGACCCCGCCGCGCAAGCGGGCGACGGCGGCTGCAACGAAAGCGGACGGATGCAAGGCGCCCCAGCGGGGCTGCCTGGCGACTGAGCCGGGCTGCAATTCGATCGTGGTGGATTGCGGGCCGGCGTTGGCTGCTTGCATGACGGGCGTACCAGGTTGCTTGGCGGGCACAGTTTCGTCTGGTGCGCGGCTACCGCCAAGTGACGCCGAAGGCAACGCCGATCGACCGGTACGAATAGCTTGAGCCGAGGCCGGACCGCCATCTATGGATTGTCGCGGCAGCCCTAATCTGCGGCAGGACTACGATATGCGACACTGGAACCGCCCAACCTGCACCGATCACGACCTGGGTGACTCGCCGGCCCGGCTCGTTCGCGTCCATTGCGGTTCCAGTTGGAACTGCGACGTCGGAGTTCTCATGGAACCAGCCGAGGGCCGGTCCAGCTTCGAAGTAGGGGCCGAGACCGCGGCGGGCACGGATCCTGAGGGCTAGGGCGAGTTGATCCCACCGCCAGTTGGCGCCGACGGCCGCGAGGTCGTAGGTGCCAGAGTCTACCGTAGGAGGAGCACCATGGGCGCCAGTATCCGGTTTCCTGGCAATGACCCGGTTGTTCTGCTGATGGCTTGCTTGGTGATAGCTGTTTCGGGTTGTCACAAGGGAGCATCCGACCCAGGGGAGTTCGTGACGACCCAAGTAGCTCAGGTCGATGGAGTTGTGTTGAACCCTCTGGGTGCTCCCCAGGACTCCATCAGGGTTTCCGGTCGATCACGCCGGGTTGACGCAGCGTACACATTCGGGGTCGGGGTCACTGATCCTAACGGACGGTTCACCTTTAAAGTTGGGAGAATCGATGGAGCTAGCCGACAGGACCCGGACACGCTGTCGGTGATCCTCACCCTCCACGCGTACGGATCAAAGTACCCGCGTGCGCCAGACGGAAGTCAGCTTGCCGATAGCATACAAGTCGTCATTCGATTCTTAGGCGTCAGCAAACCGCCACCGATTACAACGGTTGAGGCCGTGTTTCGAGGGTTGTAGAAGCAGTATTCAGGCAATTCTAACGGACTCGGAGTCGCCTGGCCGATCGTCGATCCCGGTCCGTAAGGTTACCCTCACCGGATACACGGCAAGTTAGACTTTCTCGTCGCCCGAAGGAGGGGGTATGAGGAAGTCGAAGTCCACCGAGGCCCAGATCGTCGCTGTGCAAGACCAGCCCGTAAAGCCGCAAGTCTCGCCGCCTATTCCCCCTTGATTGCCAGGGTATCGCTGCAGATTCGCGAGAAAGGTTGACTTAGACGGCAAGGCGCGAGGGCGCCGGACTCGGCACACCAACGGTGCTCCGGGTCAAATCCCCATCCCTGCCGGAACGGCCCGACGCACCCAGCCCGTCATGGCAAAGAGCGGTCAAAAGTGTCCTCACTCCTGGAAAGCCCGCCTCCTTCGAGGACACCCTTCGCTGTATCCCAGTGCCAAGCTCCCCTCGACCAAACCGGCCAAATTCTTGACGGAAGGGCAGGCGGCCGGCGGTTTGGGGGCGATCGGACCAGCCGTGGCCGGAAGGCAGGTCGGGCTGATCGGCGGGTCGACAAAACGGTTGGTCGCGGAGGCCCACCCGGGCATCCCGAGTGGCCTCATGCCTCCCCAAACGATTTCCTCGGGACCACGTGGGCGCCTAACGTTGCCTCGAATCAGGGTTCGGCGCGCGGCGACGAACGGGGGCCTGCGACGACGGACCCGCGTTGGTCGCCGGAGCGAACCGCGGCCATCGCCCTCCTCCTTCGCCATCACAACTACCTCTGACGATGGGACGCTTGCTCGCGCCTCCAAACGGCCGTTTCGACCCGAGGACGCTCGGTGTCAAGACGCTGATCAGCGGCCGGGGTCCAGGTTTTTGTGGCACGCCTGTTGACTCTCGGAAAAATCGACCGGCTTCATCGGCTAGCTGGCCGCGCGACACTTGGGTCGCAACGAGTTTCTCTTACGGAAAGGTGGTTATGAAAGCCGAGATGCCGAGTACCATAGAGACGGCGGGCAAGGTACAAGTGTTCACCAAAGCCCATCCCGTCGCGGACGCCGGACTCAGCCCGGTGTCCAGTCAACTCGATTCGAGCGTCGAACGGGCCAACGCTCTGATCGGTCAGCAAGCCAAGGGCAAGGAGCGGTCGAAGGCCGCCAATCGCACTCGGCGCACGGTCCGGCATCGGTTGTGGGATTACTTTCTCATCCCGAGGGCGACTCTCGCGGAGGCCGGCATTGCGGAGGTCATCACGGTACCGCCGAGCGCCACCAAGATCCGAATGTTGGCGGGGACGAGCCTCACCGTCGACCCAGACCTGACGATCGCGGCCTTCGACGCGGCGCATCCTCGGGGTGCCGGCTATATCATCGTTCCCGCCATCGAGCCCAATGCCGCGATCGTGACCTGGCTTCGTCAACAGGCCGCGCTCGGTGCTACGATCGTTGGAATTTGTGATGGCGTCTGGACCGTCGCAAGTACGGGGCTGCTCGAGCGACCCGCCACTGGTCATTGGGCTTCGCTGCCGGAGCTGCACAAGAAATATCCCGGAACGACCTGGGTGCGCGATCGCCGGTACGTCATCGACGGCCGCCTTGTCACCACCACCGGGGTCAGCGCGGCCATACCGGCGTCGCTCATGCTCATCGAGCGCATTGCCGGACGGACGGTCGCGGAGAGGGTGGCGAGACGGATCGCCGTCGGGGGTTGGGACTCGGCCCACGATAGCCAAGCCTTCTCGCTCAGCCAAATGCCATATCCGATGCCGGCCTTCATGGATTCACTCGCAAGGTGGCGCCGCGACACGGTCGTGGTGCGGTTGGGCGACGGTGTCGACGAAGTGGCGCTCGGTCTCACCCTCGACGCCCTTTCGCGCCGAGCTACGGTCCTCACCGTATCTGATCGCGCCCTTATGGTGACCGGCCGGCAGGGGCTTCGCTTCTCCGTCGATCGGCGCCCTTCGGACAAGATGCCGCCCGGGCGGGAAATGCGGCTACCCGAGCCTTCGTCACCACCGGCCAACGCGCTCGATGCCGCTCTGACCAAGCTCGCATCGTGGTACGGTGGGCCGGCAGCGGATTTCGTTGCGCTTCAGATGGAGTATCCCCGCCGGGCCCCGAGATGACCTCGCCCCCCTGCCTGCAGGAGCCGAGTTCCCGTCCTCGCAATGTGGCCATCCTGTTGTTCGATGGGGTCGAAGTACTCGACTTCGCCGGTCCGTTCGAAGCGTTATCGGTTGCGGGCCGGCGGGATGATCTCGACCCGTTCAACGTCTACACTGTGGCTGAGACCGGCCGACCGATCTCGGCCCGCAATGAGTTGAGCAACCCTCCAACCTAACCATTCTCAACTGGATTCAGCGGGTTTCGGCCGCGAGTGAGATCACCTTCTCCGTCTGCACGGGCTCGCTTCTGCTCGGCAAGGCGGGCCTTCTCGACGGCCCAATGGATTACGATTGGGAACCGAAGTGGCACGTGGTCAGGACAAACCCCGAGAGAGATTTCGTCGGGAATCTGGTTCAGCCATCGAGTGCGTACGCTGGCGGAGGCCCCCGTGAACTGACCGCAGGCGGGCCGGCAACAAGCGGGCCGGCGGGCGGGGTACACCGCCTTGAATCACCCAGGAAATGTTCCGGGTGTCGCTGATGTTGGCCGAGGGATCGCCCCGCACCAGAACTAGGTCCGCCAGTTTGCCCACGGCGATACTGCCAACCTCCCCCTCGATCCCGAGCGACCGCGCCCCATTCATCGTGGCGATCCGCAGCACGTCCAGGGGGGGAATCCCAGCCGCCACCAGCAACTCGAGCTCACGATGAAACGAGATGCCTGGGACCGTAAAGGGATTCCCCGCGTCGGTCCCGGCCGTCAGGATAACGCCTGAGTCGTACAGATATTTCGTGAAGGCCAGGACTTTAGGCCACGCCTGTCTGGCGGCGTCGAAATCCGCCGGCGTCCAGCCGGTTGAGAGTGAAAACTTCTGCCAGCCAATGACCAGCGCGGGCGAGGCATACCGGAGGTCCGGCGACTGAGTGATGCGGGCCGAATCGCCCCATGCCATCGCCTCGAACGTCACCAAGGTCGGGGCGAGGAAGACATGGTGCGTCACCATCGCCTGCGTCATGGCCGTGATCTCCGGGGAGGCAGTGTCCAGGGCGTCGAACCATTCGAGCATGAACTGGGTCCCGCGGAACCGAGCCAGGAACGCGGGGCGCTTCTCGGGAGGAAGGAGGAGCGGTGAGCCCGGCGTGATGTGCACGATGCCGTCGATCCCCGCATTGGCCGCGTCGGTCCAACTGGTACCAAAGAGATGGGCGATCGCCCGGACGCCCCGCCGGTGCGCCTCATCGACACCGGCGCGAATCTGGTCGGCCGGGAGGGAGGCGTAGAGCTTGACATAGTCGACACCCAGGCCGCCTGCCGCGCGACCTCGGCGCGCACTTCGTCCGAGTTCGTCACCGTCGCAACCATCCCAGGGGCGCGGGTGGCGTCGATCGCCGACCCCGCCGTGAAGATCCGCGGCCCAGGGAAGAAGCCGAGTCGGACGGAATCACGGAGCGCCACCGCGGCCTCGGTGTTGCCTGCGGGATTGTGGATGGTCGTGATCCCAAAGGCCAGCAGCACCTGCAAGGCGTCCCGAGCCCCTGTCGGGTCCGGTCCAACTTTGAGGGTCGGAGGGCTGGTGGTGGCGTCGATCGACACGGGCCCGATGACCGGGTGGGCGTGCATGTCGATGAAACCGGGGAGGAGGGTCTGCCCGGTTCCCTCGAGCACACGGGTTCCGGCGGGCAGAACGACGGTGGCCGCGGCGCCGACGCGGGCGATGCGGTTACCAGCGAGCAGGACGGTTTGATGGGGGCGCGGAGGAGCGCCGGTGCCGTCAATGACGGTCACATTCCGGATGGCGAGCGGAGGTTGCGCGGGGAGCGATACCTGGGGGATCAGCAGCAGGGCGGCGATAGTGGCAGGTCCGTTGAAGATCAGGCGACCGAGCGGGTCATGCCAGGGCAACCGGGGGTTAGGCTCGAACCGGTAACTCAGCTGCTGACGAAAGCCATCCCAATTTCTCAACACATTGAGGAACAAAGGGTTAGCTAGGAACAAGCGAGCGGGTTCGTCGTGGGATATGGGTCGAACTGCACTATCGGAACGATCGGATAGCCCCGGGTTGGTGGTCCGGTTGCTTCTAGTTTCTTGGCTTCGGAGGCCCAGCGGACCTTCCCACCGCCGGCCCCAGCTTGACCGCGGCCGGGGGCACTCTTAGCTCTTAAGCCCGATGCCTTTCTCTACCTACACCAATTTCGACCGAGACGAGTGGGCCCCGCTTCGGTTCAACACCCCTCTGACCCTGACAGAGGAAGGCCTCGCGGAGCTTCGGGGCGTCAACGACCAGCTCTCGATGCGGGACGTCGAAGAGGTCTACCTGCCGCTGTCGCGGCTCCTCAACCTCCATGTGGCCGCCACCCGCGACCTGGCCCGGGTCGCCGACGTTTTCCTGGGGAAGAACGCCGGCCGGAAGCCCTACATCATCGGCATTGCCGGCAGCGTGGCGGTCGGGAAGAGCACTACCGCCCGGGTCATGCAGGCTCTCCTGGCCCGATGGCCCGACCACCCCAAGGTCGACCTGATCACCACCGACGGCTTCCTCTACCCTAACGCGGTGTTGGAGGCGCGGGGCCTGATGCAGCGCAAAGGGTTCCCGGAAAGCTACGACGCCCGGCGGCTGGTCCAGTTCGTCGCCGATGTGAAGGGGGGGGCGCCGAGCGTCTCGGCCCCGGTCTACTCGCACTTGGTGTACGACATCGTCCCCGGCGCCGAAGAGGTGGTCCGCCAGCCCGACATTCTGATCATCGAGGGGCTCAACGTGCTCCAAGGGGCCGACGGCCGGCTGGGCGACGGCGACCGGCCCTTCGTGTCGGACTTCTTCGACTTCTCGATTTTCGTCGACGCCGACGAGGCCCACATCCGGAACTGGTTCCTGAGCCGGTTCCTGCGGCTCCGGGACACCGCCTTCCGCGACCCGAAGTCGTTCTTCCGCCGCTACGCCGAGATGAGCGAAGCCGACGCCGTTGAGTTTGCCAACCGGGTCTGGACCGACATCAACGGAAAGAACCTGGCCCAAAACATCGAGCCGACCAAAGAGCGGGCCCACTTGATCCTGGAAAAGGGAGCCGACCACAGCGTCACCCGGATCCGGCTCCGGCGTCTCTAACGAAACCAAAGGGGCTTTTGCCCCGTACACCGAAGTTCACAACCGTTGCCCCGACTGAAAGGAATTCCGATGCGCTCCCTCGACCTCGTCGCCATCCTCGTGACTGGCGTCGTCTCCGCCGGCCTGGCCCGGCCGGCCGGCGCCCAAGTGGCGGCGACCCCTGCCGTCGCTGCTGCCAACCCGAAGCTGCTGGGAACCTGGGAAGGACCCTACACGACCGACGGTCCCTCCGGCACCATGACCGTCACCCTAGCCAAGGATGGGGCCGCCTACAAAGTGACGGCAAGCCTCGGTGGCGGTGACGCCCCCGCTGCGGGTGAGCCCCGCGAACTGACCTTCGACGGCGAGAAGGTGTCCTGGAAGCAGTCCTTTGGCGAGTACGACGTGACCTTCAAGGCGGCGCTCAGCGCCGATGGCGGCCAGGTGACCGGCACCCTCGAAGCGATGCAAGGCGGAAGCTTTGTCGGTGGGGGAAGCTACACGCTGGCCAAGAAGTAGCCCGGCGGAACCTCGGGGGGCGGGTGCGAGCCCGCCCCCCGTACGCCTACGGTTTCTTCAAGCGGTTGGTCTTGAGCAGAATCGCTCCGGACTCGTGCCCTGCTCCATAACGCCCTGACGCGTCATTGCCGCTCATGTAGCGGATTTCCGCCACCTCGGCAATCCGAATGTTCTTCAAGTCCTCGACGCTCTCCTGTTTCACCTCATCGACGTACAGAACCGGCCCCGCCCGTTTGTTGGCTTCGTCGGCCAGCATTCGATCGCGTTCGGAATTGGCCGCTTGCGACGCGGCATCGGAATTGTCCTCGGATCGGGACCGAGACGATCCCAAGGCGCCAGTTCCCACGTTGCTCCTGGACCGGGAGGCTTTGAACCATTGAGGCCGAAGGAGTCGAACCGCGTCGTGCGCGCTCGCAATATCCTCCCGCTCCTTGATTTCCTCGACCGTGATCAGGTTCCGGTCCTTCTTCTGCGCCGCCACCGAGACACTGCCAAACGTCATCGCCAGCCCAGCCATCACGAATGCGAGTCCAACCTGCGCTTTCATAACCCCTCCTCGGGACCAAGTGCCATCGTCTTGAACTCCTGCCTCAACGTACGCGTCGTTGGGCCTTCACGTCAACAACGTCGATCCGGTCGATCACATCCCCTTCGAGAATGCCGTCCACGACCTCCATGCCGCTGGTGATCTGGCCCCACACGGTATAGTCGAAGTCGAGCCGGAGATTGTCAACCAGATTGACGAAGAGCTGGGCATCGCCGGTGTTGCGGCCCCGGGTCGAAATTCCGAGCGTTCCGCGTTCGTGGGACACCGGCCCGACTTCATCCGCCAGGAATCGGGCATCGCCATAGTATTCGTTGGCGTTCGGACTCCCGCCCTGAATCACGAAGTTCGGCTCGACCCGGTGCCAGGTCAGCAGGTCGTAGTAGCCCCGCCGGACCAACGCGACGACCCGACCGGTGGTGACCGGAGCCAGATCCGGCCGGAGGGTGACCTCGAAGCTCCCGCCGCCCGACGCCGGGCTCATCACCACCCAGAGCTTGGTGCCGGTAACCACCACCGGATCGGCGGCCGGTTTCTCGAGCGGGCGGGGGGTCGCCACTTTGGCCACGCCCGTCCATCGGGTCAGCAACCGGGCCGTCCGGTTAGCCACCTCGGCGTCGAAGTCGCTGAGGTAGGGCTCAAGATTGGCCGCCTGACTCGGGTCGCCGAGTTCGGCCAACCGATCGAGCAGGGCCACCCGGGGATCCCGCGAGTTCTCGCGGCCCTCGGCACTGATCCGCCGGAGCGAGCCCAGCAGCGCGGCGACGGCGCGGGGCCGATCGAGCGCCCCCTCCAGGAGCTTGGCCGCGGTCAGCACCAGTTGGTAGTCCTGACGGGCCAGCTGGGCCCGGAGGATCGAGTCGGCGGCATGCCCCCGAACCTTGAGGAGACCAGCGATCGCGGCGGTCCGGACGTTGTCCTCCGGATCGGCGGCCAGCAGCCCGAGCCGGTCCGCGTCGCCGAGGATGGCCGCGGCCCGCGCGGTGTAGGCGCGCACTTGCCAGGTGGGATCAGCGGCCAGTCTGCTCATGACCGAAGCGGCCCGGGCCGGAGCAATCTTGGCGAGCGCCACCACGGCATGGGCGCCCCGGTGCCAACTGGCAAGGCTTTCGAGCCGATTTCGGGGCGAGGCCGCCAATGAGTCGACGATCGGACCCAACATGTCGGCCGCACCGAGGGAGTCCGGACAGGGGCTACCGAGGAGATCGAGCGCCCCGAGGGCCACGGAAGCGGAACGATCCCTGGTGGCCAGCAGCACCGGACCACAGTCCCCCTTCTGAACCGAGCGACCGTAGGCCCGAAGCGCTTCGAACCTGACCATCGGTTCGGCATCAGCCAGCGCACCCACCAGCAACTCCCGCCGCTCGGCCATTTCGGGCGGCCCCGCCACCCAGAGCACCGCGAGCCGCCGAACCTCGGCGTCCGCGTCATTGAGCGCCTTCCCGGCCACCGCCGCCGCACGCCGGCCCGCCCGCGTCAGCGTCGCGACCGCCGCCCGCCGCACCCGAACCGCCGCCGCCGGATCCGCGCTGTTACCATACCGAGCCAACCCCTCCAACCGGTCGAGCGCCAAAGCGCCGAGCCGCGCCACCCGCCCATTCACTCGAACAAACGATTCCGCCCCCCGCACCACCTCAACCAACGTGGCCGCCGAGACCGTCTCGCCAAGCCACCCCTCAAACAACGCCGCCACCCTCCCCGCCCGCCCCCGGTCAATTATCGCCACCCGCCCCAACCCCCGCGCCACCGCGCCGAGTGCCGAGTGCCGAGCGCCGAGTGCCGAGGAACCGAGTGCCGAGAGCAAAGCAACCACCGTATCCCTTGCCGCCGAATCTTTAGCGACCTGCGCGAGGGCCCAGATCGCCTCGGCCTCGATGATCGGGTTCGGGTCTTTGAGATAGGGAGCGATCCGGGGAACGGCGGCGGCGCGTTCGGAGCGCCCGAGTTTTCGGATCTCGGGTACTCGGCACTCTTGGCTCGGCGCTCGGCACTCGGCGCTCGGCGCTCGGAGGGTTTGGAGCAGGAGGGCGAGGAGGATCATTGGATACCGACCATGGCTTTGGCGGAGAGGCGGAGTTTCGGGGCGTCGTAGCCGATGCCGTCCTTGAAGACGAGGCGGACGTTGCGGATCACGGATGGGGTGGATGGGAGGTCGCCGTCGAGGACGACGAGGTCGGCTTGTTTGCCGATGGTGATGGTGCCGCGTTGATTGAGTTCGCGGAGGACTTGGGCGCCGTTGGCGGACATGATCTTGATGGCGTCGACCGGGGAAAAGCCGGCTTCGATCAGGAGTTCGTAGTTCCGGTGGTCGCCGAAGCCGGGGAGGCTGCCGTTGCCCCAGGGATCGACGCCGGCAGCGAGGAGACCGCCGGCTTGGACCCACTTCCGTTCGAACTGCATCATTTTCTGAAACAGCCGGGGCGGGACGAATCCGTTGCCCTTGTTGGTGGCTTCGAGTTCCGACACCACGGCGGCCCGGGCCGCGGGCGCGATCATCTCGAGGGCTTCGGGCGTGACCTGGGCCCGGCCGGTGACGAACAACTCATAGACCGAGAGTGTCGAGGTGAGGGCAACATGCCGGGCCAGCAGTTCCTTGATGGTCGAATCGACGGCGGGCGAGTCGACGTCGACGTCGGCTTGGATCCGCATGTTCTTGGGCGAGCACCGATCCGGCTCGCGGTCCGGGACCCAGTCGCTATTGGTAATGAAGCCGTGCTCGAGGTTGTCGATGCCGAGCGCCGCGGCCTCCCGGAAGCTGACCGAGCAGAGATGACCGGTCACCCCCATCTGGTGTTTGTGGGCCTCCTCGATAGCGGCGCCTAACAC
>JAYTTT010000347.1:0-5408 GCA_043744895.1 Gemmatimonadota bacterium
CATCGTCAAGGAGCTGAAAGACGCCCTCGAGGACGCCGACGAGTTGATCCTGGCCACGGACGAAGACCGCGAGGGCGAAAGCATTTCGTGGCATCTGACCCAGGTGCTCAAGCCGAAGGTCAAGAGCAGCCGGATGGTGTTCCACGAGATCACCAAAGAGGCCATTCTCGAAGCTCTGGAACACCGGCGCAAAGTCGATGACAAGTTGGTCCGGGCCCAGGAAACCCGGCGGATTCTCGACCGGCTCTTCGGCTACACCCTGTCGCCGTTGTTGTGGAAGAAGATCGCCTACGGGCTCTCGGCCGGCCGGGTCCAATCGCCGGCCGTTCGCCTCCTGGTCATTCGGGAACGCGAGCGCCGGGCCTTCGTGCCGGCGGTCTACTGGGACTTGAAGGCTACTCTCGAACACCAGCGGCAGGCGTTCGACGCCCAGTTGATTGCCTTGGGCGGCAAGCGGCTGGCCACCGGCAAGGATTTTGACGAGCGCACCGGCAAGCTCGGGGCCGGAAAGGACGTCGTCCTGTTGGCTGGGGCCGCCGCCGAAGCCTTGGTTGCCCGGCTTCGGAAGGAACCCTGGCAGGTCGCGACCGCCGAGGAAAAGCCGTTCACCCGGCGGCCGGCGCCCCCGTTCATCACCTCCACCTTGCAGCAGGAAGCCAATCGAAAACTCCGGCTCGGCGCCCGGGACGCCATGCGGGTGGCGCAGAAGCTCTACGAAGAGGGCTTCATCACCTACATGCGAACCGACTCCGTCCATCTGTCGAAACAGGCCCTGACGGCGGCCCGCGAGTGCGTGGAACGGCTCTATGGAGACCAGTACCTCCCGGACCGTCCCCGGCACTATGTCACCGGAACCAAATCGGCCCAGGAGGCGCACGAGGCGATTCGGCCGGCGGGATCGCATTTCAGAACGCCGGAGGAGACCGGCCTCAGCGGCCGAGAGTTCGCGCTCTACGACTTGATCTGGAAGCGAACCGTGGCCTCACAGATGCCCGACGCGAGGCTCACCAGCCTCACGGTCACTTTCGATGTGGCGGACGCCACCTTCCGGGCCTCCGGCAAGCGGATTGACTTCCCTGGCTTCCTCCGCGCCTATGTGGAAGGCTCCGACGATCCCGAAGCGGCCCTCGAGGATCAAGAGGTCGTGCTCCCGCATCTCGAAGTCGGCGACACGCCGAAGTGCCTCGACCTGGCGGCACTTTCCCACCAGACCCAGCCGCCGGCGCGCTACACCGAGGCCAGTTTGGTCAAGGAGCTCGAGGCCGATGGCGTCGGACGCCCGAGCACCTACGCGTCGATCATCGACACCATCATCGATCGCGGCTACGTCCAAAAGCAGGGCCAGGCGTTGGTGCCAACCCTGACGGCGTTTGGCGTCACCAGTCTCCTCGAGCACCACTTTCCGACCCTGATTGATCTCAAGTTCACCGCCGGAATGGAACAAGCGCTCGACGAGATCTCCGAGGGCACCATCGAGTGGCTGCCGTACCTGAAGGAGTTCTATCTCGGCAAGAATGGGCTCCGGAACCAGGTGGCCGCCCGCGAAAAAAAGATCGATCCTGTCGAGGCCCGGATGGTCGAATTGGGCGGCCTCGACGGCGCCAATATCAGGCTGGGTCGTTTCGGGCCCTACGTCGAGGTCATCACCGAAGACGGCGAGGTGCTCAAGGCCTCGGTTCCGAAAGACGCTGCCCCGGCGGATCTCTCTCGGGAGATGATCGATGAGGTGCTCCGGCAGAAGGCGGCCGGTCCGGATATCGTGGGCGCCCATCCCGAATCCGGCGAACCGATTCTGATGCTCACGGGAATGTACGGCCCCTACGTTCAACTCGGCGTCGTCACCGACGACAACCCGAAGCCCAAGCGATCATCGCTGCCCAAAGGTGTCACTCCGGACATGGTCACCCTCGACATGGCGGTCGGCCTCCTGGCGCTGCCACGAGTCCTCGGCGTCCATCCCGAAAGCGGCGCCAAGGTCATGGCCGGCCAGGGCCGGTTCGGCCCCTACATCGTCCACGATCGCGGTACCGACGGGAAGGACTATCGCTCCCTCAAGGGTGAAGACCACGTCCTGACGGTCAACTTGGAGCGCGCCTTGGACCTGCTGGCGCAGCCGAAAATGGGCCGCGGTCGCCGGGGTGCAACCCCACTCCGCGAGATCGGGGCCCACCCGAGCGACGGTCAGCCCATCGCCCTGTTCGAAGGGAAGTACGGCCCGTACGTCAAGCACGGCGAGATCAGCGCCTCGATCCCGAAAGGCCGTGATCCCGCCGACGTCACCCTCGCCGAAGCCGTCGACCTCATCGCCGCCCGTGGCGGCGCCAGTGCCAGTACCAAGTCCAAGTCCAAGCCCAAATCGAAGTCCAAGCCCAAACCCAAACCCAAGTCCGCCGCCAAGAAGCCGGCCCCCGCACCCAAGCGCCCCCCCGCCAAGCCGCGCCCCCGTAAAGCCCCCGACCCAATGACCGCCAAGGTCAAACGAGCCACCAAGAAGAAACGCCCCCAACGCTAGCCCGAGTGCCGAGTGCCGAGTGCCGAGTGCCGAGTGCCGAGCCCCATTATATTGTCGCCCACCCTGGGACGGGTGCTCGAGTGGCTTAAGAGGCACGCCTGGAAAGCGTGTATACGTCACAAGCGTATCGAGGGTTCGAATCCCTCCCTGTCCGTTTGGAAACCATTTGGCCGGGTCGGAGCGTTATAGTTTCAACCGTTGCTGATCCCAAGCCGAGGCTCAATGCTGATTCGTCGCCCGCCTGACATTCGAAGCTCCGACATCACCTCCGAAACCTCCTACCTTGGCCGGCGCGAGTGGCTCAAGACGGCGGGGGTCATGGCCGCGGGGTTGGCTCTTCCGAGGCCCGGTGGCCCCGATTTGATCGGCCGGGACGATGACAAGCAGACCCCGTACGATGTCATTACGACGTACAACAACTACTACGAATTCGGAACCGGGAAGGACGAGCCGGCCCAGAACGCTCACTCGCTTCGGCTCAAGCCGTGGGCCATTGCCGTCGAGGGCGACGTCAAGCGGCCGGGCACCTATCAGCTCGACGACTTGCTCAAGGGCCTGCCGGTCGTCGACCGGGTCTACCGGATGCGGTGCGTCGAGGCTTGGTCCATGGTAATTCCGTGGAACGGTATCGTCCTCGGCGACCTCATCAAGAAGCTCGAGCCGGGATCCAAGGCCCGGTTCGTGGAGTTCACCACGCTCAACGATCCGAAGCAAATGCCGGGACAGTCGAGCCGGGTCCTCGATTGGCCGTATATCGAAGCGCTCCGCCTCGACGAGGCGATTCATCCGCTGGCGCTCCTGTCCACCGGTATCTACGGGAAGCCCCTCCTTGGCCAGAACGGCGCTCCCATCCGCCTAACGGTACCGTGGAAGTACGGGTTCAAGGGCGGGAAGAGCATTGTCCGCATCCGGTTCGTGGAGGCGATGCCGAAAACGACCTGGAATATCGCCGCGCCCTCGGAGTATGGCTTTTACGCCAATGTGAATCCGGCCGTGTCCCATCCTCGCTGGTCGCAGAAGAGCGAACGGCGCCTCGGTGACTTCCTCAAGCGCCCGACCCTGATGTTCAACGGCTACGCCGATCAAGTGGCGAGCTTGTATTCAGGGATGGATCTGCGCGCCAACTTCTGAACCCGGATGCGTGAATCGGAGGTAATCCGCTGGGCCGTCAAGCCGGTGGCCTGGGTCGCGTGCCTCTCGCCGGCGGCCTGGCTGGTATCTGGATTGATCCGGAGCGATCTCGGAGCCGATCCGGTCAAGACGCTGACCCATACCACCGGCCTGTCCGCGTTGACCATCCTGCTCGTTACCCTCAGCGTGAGTCCGGCCCGATGGCTCACCGGCATCAACGGCTTGGTCCGGCTGCGGCGGCCGCTCGGGTTGTTCGCCTTTTTCTACGCCGTCCTCCATTTTCTGATCTACGCGGTGTTCGATCATCAGCTGTCAGTGGCCGAGATCACCGACGATGTCGTGGAGCATCCCTGGGTCTTGGTTGGATTCGCGACCCTGGTCATTTTGACGGTGCTCGCCGCTACCTCGCCGGCGGCGGCGATCCGCCGGATCGGCGGGAAGCGGTGGCAGCGGTTGCATCGCCTGGTCTACCTCGCTGGTGGCCTGGCCGTGCTGCATTTCTATTGGCTCGTCAAGAAAGACGTCAGCGAACCGCTCCGCTACGCGGCGATTCTTGGCCTCCTGCTCTCGGCCCGGGTGATCAAGGCCCGATGGAGGCGCTCGCCCCCGGTTGCGGAGCCCATCCGGGGCACTTAGCTTGACCGCTCGGGATGCCCATCACGAGCCGGATTCTCGACGAACGCGCCATGAGCCGCGCCCTCTTGCGGATGGCCAGCGAAATCGTCGAACGTTGTCAGGGAACCGATGGTTTGGTTCTGGTTGGAATTCAGCGCCGCGGCGTTGAACTCGCGGCCCGTCTTGCCGGGCTGATTGAACGAACCGAAGGTCGCTCGATTCCCCTTGGAAAACTCGACATCACCCTCTATCGCGACGACCTCCAATCGATCGGGGCCAGGCCGGTGGTCGGCGAGACCAAGCTCCCGCATCAGCTCGACGGGCAGACCGTCGTCATCGTCGACGATGTGCTGAATACCGGCCGGACCATTCGGGCGGCCCTCGACGAACTGGCCGACTTCGGGCGTCCCCGACGGACCTTGCTCTGCGTCCTGGTCGACCGGGGCGGTCGCGAATTGCCGATCCAGGCCGACATTGTCGGCACCACCGTCACCACGACCACGGACGACCGGGTCGACGTCCTGGTCGCCGAGCGCGACGGTGAGGATGGGGTCAATCTGGTGCGGGCCGGATGACCCCACCGCTCGGCAAGGACCTCGTTGGGCTCGAGGCGCTGTCGGCCGATCAAATCCGGATGATTCTCGATACCGCTGAGCCGTTCAAGGAAGTCAGCGAGCGCTCGATCAAGAAAGTGCCCGCGCTCCGCGGTAAGACCATCGTCAATCTGTTCTTCGAAGCCTCGACCCGGACTCGGATTTCGTTCGAGTTTGCCGAGAAACGCCTTTCGGCCGACACCGTCAACATCGCGGCCCAGGGGAGCTCACTGTCGAAAGGTGAGACGCTGGTCGATACCGCCCGGAATCTTGAGGCGATGCGGATCGACATGGTCGTGATCCGCCATCACGCGAGCGGCGCCGCACGATTCCTCGGCGAGCGGATCCGCTCCAACGTGATCAACGCCGGCGATGGGACCCACGAGCACCCGACCCAGGGACTGCTCGACCTGCTCACGCTTCGGGACAAATTCGGCACCATCGAAGGCCTCAAAGTCGCGATCTGCGGCGACGTGCTTCACAGCCGGGTGGCCCGAAGCAACATCTGGGGCCTGCTCAAATTGGGCGCTGAAGTGGCGGTATGCGGGCCGCCCACG
>JAYTTT010000348.1:0-5407 GCA_043744895.1 Gemmatimonadota bacterium
GGGTCTCGATGCCCGACATCGACGTCGACTTCTGCTTCGAACGCCGGGGCGAGGTGATCGAGTACGTCCGCGAACGATACGGCCGGGAGAGTGTCGGGCAAATCGTGACGTTCGGGACCATGAAAGCCCGGGCCGCGGTGAAGGACGTGGCCCGGGTCCTCAAGATTCCACCGGGCGACGCCGACAAGATCACCAAGCTCATTCCATCAGGACCGGCCTACAGCCTGACGATTCCCGAGGCGGTCAAGAAGGTTCCGGAGCTCGCCGCCCTGGTCAAGTCGATGCCGGTATACGGCCGGATGGCTGAGCTGGCCTCGCGAATCGAAGGGATCTCGCGCCACCTTTCCGTCCACGCCGCCGGGGTCGTCATCGCCCCGGGCCCGCTGCCCAATTACGTGCCGGTGTGTACCGCGCCGACCAAGGGTGCCGGCCAGACCGCCGACGGCGAAAACGCGATGATCACCCAGTACGATATGGTCGCGCTGGAAAAGGTCGGGATGCTGAAGATGGATCTCCTGGGTCTCAAAACCCTCACGGTGATCCACGACGCGGTTCGGATGATCGCCGACCGCCACGGTGTGACGCTCGACATGGGGACGCTGACGCTTGACGATCCCGCGGTGTACGCGCTGCTCCGGGCGGGCCGAACCGCCGGCGTCTTTCAGTTCGAATCGCCCCTGGCCACCGACACGCTCCGCCAGATGAAGTGCGACCGGTTCGACGACTTGGTCGCGTCGAACGCCCTGCTCCGCCCCGGTCCGCTCGACACCGGCATGCACTTGGTCTTCATCAAGCGCAAACTCGGCCAGGAAGCGGTGTCCTATCCCCATCCGTCGCTCAAAGAGGTGCTCGAGCCGACCTACGGGGTTATCACCTACCAAGAGCAGGTGATGCGGATCGCCAACATCCTGGCCGGTTTCTCGCTCGCCGAAGCCGACGTGCTCCGGAAGGCGGTCGGCAAGAAGGATGCCGACCTGATCAAGAAAGAACTCACCAAGTTCGTCGAAAAGGGCATCGCCCTCGGGCACCCGAAGAAGCTGATGGACGACCTTGCCGGCCAGATCGAAACCTTCGGCCGCTACGGCTTCAACAAGTCCCACTCGGTGGCCTACTCGATCCTGTCCTACCAGACGGCGTGGCTCAAGACCCACTACCCGGCCGAGTTCATGGCGGCGTTGTTGTCGTCGGAAATCGGCGACACCGACAAGGTCGTGCAGTACATCAACGAATCGCGCGAGTTGGGCCTCGAGGTCTTGGCCCCGGACGTCAACGAGTCCGGTTTCAAGTTCACGGTCGTCGGAGACCAGAGGATCCGGTTCGGGCTCGGCGCCGTGCGGAACGTCGGGCGCGGGGCCATCGACTCGATCATCGCGGCCCGGACCAGTCATCGGCTCGAGACCCTCTCCGATTTGGCCAACCGGATCGATCTGAGGCTCTGCAACAAGCGGGTTTTCGAATCGTTGGTCGCGGCCGGGGCCTGTGATTCGCTGGCCGGCCACCGGAGCCAATTCATGGCGGCCCTCGACACGGTGCTCGGCGAAGCGCAACTGCTCCAGCAAGAAAAGGAAACCGGCCAGGAATCGTTGTTCGGCGAGATCGCCGGGACGAAACCCAAGCCGGCGTCGCTCCCCGATGTCCCGGAGTGGCCCGAGGCCGAGCGGCTGGCGCGAGAGAAGGAGATCATCGGATTCTTTATCTCGGGTCACCCGCTGGCACCGTTCAAGAGCGAGGTCGAATTGTTCGGGTCCCGAACCACGGCAACGCTGTTTACGTGGAGCGAGCAGCAGGTGACGATCGGGGCGGTGGTGACGGCCATCAAACGCCAGATCTCCAAGAAAACAGGCAAGGAATACGCCCGCCTCACCCTCGAAGATTTCCATGGCACGGCCGAAGCGATCGTATTTCCTGAAGCCTGGGCCCAGCAGAACCAGGCAATTTTCGAGGATGCGTGTTTGCTCCTGACGGGCGGCTACAGTCAACGCGACCGGGGCGAGGACCGAGCCCCCTTCGTGGTCGAGTCTTCAAAACCGCTGATCGAGTTTCGAAAAAGTGGGGCGGTGGCGGTGTCGATTCGATGGGGCCAACCGAGCCCCCCGCCGGCCGACGGCATCCGGGCCATTGCCGCCCTCTGCGCGCAACACACCGGCCCAGCGCCGGTCTATATTGAGTGGTCTGACGGCAATGGCGAAACGGCCAAGCTCCGGTCTCGCCGGCTCCGGGTCAACCCGAATGAAGAATTAGTGCACTCGCTCCGGACCCTCCTCGGGGCCGACGCGGTGCGCCTGATCAAGGCCGGATAAAGGACATCATGGGCCACTATTCGCTGGAGTTTGAAAAGCCGCTCGCCGAGCTCGATCGCCAGATCGAGGAACTGCAGCGCGTCGGGGAGGAACGCCAGATTGACGTCACCGCCGAGCTGGGCACCCTCCAGGTCAAGCTCGAGTCGCTCAAGGAAGAGATCTACCGCAACCTGACGCCGATTCAGCGGGTGCTGGTCGCCCGGCACGCCAAGCGCCCGACCACCATGGACTACCTGGGGCTGATCTTCACCGACTTCCTCGAACTCCACGGCGACCGGTTGTACCGCGACGATCTGGCGGTCGTCGGAGGCTGGGCCCGACTCCGCGGTCAAACCGTGATGGTCATCGGGCATCAGAAGGGCCGTGACACCCGCGAGAACATCAAGCGCAATTTCGGCATGCCCCACCCCGAGGGGTATCGAAAGGCCCTGCGCCTGATGAAACTGGCCGCCCGGTTCCATTCCCCAGTCGTCACCTTGGTCGATACCCCCGGGGCATACCCCGGGATCGGCGCCGAAGAACGGGGCCAAGCGGAGGCGATCGCGACCAACATCCTCGAAATGGCCTCGCTCCCCACGCCGATCGTGAGTTGCATCATCGGCGAGGGCGGCTCCGGAGGCGCCTTGGCCCTGGCAGTGGCCGACCGGGTGCTGATGTTCGAACACTCGACCTACTCGGTTATTACCCCCGAAGGCTGCGCCGCGATTCTGTGGAAGGATGCGACCCAACGGGAGCGGGCCGCCGAGGCGCTAAAAATGACGGCCCCGGATCTCCTCCATGCCAAGGTGATCGACGAGATCATCCCGGAGCCGCTCGGTGGAGCCCATCAGGACCCCGAGGCCGCCGGGGAATCGTTGCGCAATGCCCTGGAGCGGCATCTCGGCGAACTCCGGAAGGTCAGACCAGAAAAGCTGGTCCGACGCCGGGCCGACAAGTACGGAGCGATGGGGGCGTTTACGGAAGTCTGATGCCGACCACCATCGAAGTTCGGTTCAAAGGCAACCGCAAAGACTATTTCCTCTGGAGCGAGACCGCCGACCCACTGTACCTCCATCAGCCGGTGATCGTCGAGGCCGACCGGGGCCTCGATTTCGGCCGCGTGGGCGTCGTCGGTGACACGGCTGAAAAGAAGTGCGCCTCCGGCTGCAGCGGCTGCGCGGTCGGGGGCGATATCCCGGTGGCGTCGCGCCCGGTTATCCGGGTGGCCAGCCAGGAGGACATCAAGGCGGCCAACGACCTCCGGCGTTCCGAGGACACCACGCGGATCAAGGCGGTCGAGCGGGTCCGGCACCACAACCTCGAGATGAAGCTGTCGGACGCTGAGTGGCAATGGGACCGGAAGAAGCTCACGTTCTATTTCACGGCCGAAAAGCGAGTCGACTTCCGCGATTTGGTCCGCGACCTCGCCACGACGTTCAAGGCCCGGATTGAGCTCCGCCAAATTGGGGTTCGCGACGAAGCGGCCCGGTTGGGGGGAGTCGGCCGCTGCGGGAAGGAATACTGTTGCTCGACCTGGCTCCGGTCACTGGACCCGATCAGCCTGGCACTCGCCAAGGACCAGCATCTGTCGCTCAACCCCGCCCAGATCTCCGGCGGTTGCGGGCGGCTGCTCTGCTGTCTCAAATACGAGCACGAGTTCTACGTCACGACCCGCAAGCGGTTCCCCAAAGAGGGCAAGACGGTCCGGACGTCGCGAGGGGTCGAGAAGGTGGTCGCGATCGACATCTTCCGGGAGCGGGTGTTTCTTCGCGGGGACGAGCAGGGCCCGAGGACCGTGCTGCTCGCCGACCTCAAGGATGAAATTGCAGCCGCCGGCGCCGGCGAGGAACCCATCGCGGGGGCGGCGAAAGCCCCTTCAGTGCCGGCGTCCTTACCGTCCTCGCCCGCTCCCGAGGTCAGGCCGCCCCGACGAGAACGCCCCAGGCCCGAACGGCGGGAGGCCTCCGCGACAGTCCGACCGGCGCCGCCGGCCCCACCTCCGCCCGAACAGACGGCGGATCCGGCCCGTTCTCCGAAGCGGTCGAAGCGACGGCGGCGAAGGCGGGGGCCGGGTCAGGGCGGCCCGAATCCGCCGCCGAACTCGACGAACGTTTGATCGAGCTAGACCTTCCGCACCAGACGGTTGTAGACCGAACCGATCGTCCGGCCAAGGGCATAGCCCAGGACGAAGCCGTAGATGAAGCCAACCATGCTACCCACGTACGTGACCGAATAGCCAGGGAAGTATGACCTGAGGAGGCTGAGGTGCTGGCCAACGTTGGGCCCATCTTGCACCACCAGCACGATCGTCGCGAGAAGTAGCCCCCCGCCGAACATCAGGCCAACAGCAACCCCCCACGCCCGCTCATTGAGCCTGGCGAGGGCGGACTTCAACGCTTCGCGTTCATCTTGTTCGATCGTCACGGAATCGATCCCCCCGAGCTGCGGAACGGACTGGTTGCCATCAGACATGGTCCAGGAAATCGCGCGCCTGCGCTATTTCCGCGCGGCTGCGGATGATCAACAGCGAAATGGCCATCATGAGGTTTCGACAGAAGGCCCCAAACCACCCAAAAACGAAGCCGACGAAACCAGCCCACCCAGCCCCGACCAACACCCCAGGCCACGAGATGACATAGCCCCGAAAATATACGTTCAGAAGGTCTAACGGGAGGCGATTTTCGGGAAGCTGCAGCACGGTCACGGCCGTCAGGCCCGCCACTAGCAGGGCGGCGGCGACTCCGATCGCCGCCCCGAACGCGGCCTTGTCAAGCGGCGCGAACGCGAGCAGGAGATCCCCGTTCGGGCCTGCACCGTTCGAGATTCCTCCCGCCGCGACCTCGGTGTTTCTCATGGAACCACCTCGCTCGAATGATGGTACTCCGTAGCAGCCGACTCTTCGACCCTGCCGGCCGGAAACCGGGGAGTGGAGGGCCTCGGCTTCCCCGATGATCGCAACTTGATCAGGACGGCGACCGCAACGGCAACCCCGCTGAGAAGATAGTAAAGTAGGTTCAGCGGAATCACACCCAGGGCAAACCAAGGTCCCCGCAGTTGAGAGAACCAGCGGATCAACGCGTGGTTGGACAACGTCACCCCGGCCAGCCCGAGCGCGCCTGCCTGGGCGG
>JAYTTT010000349.1:0-5382 GCA_043744895.1 Gemmatimonadota bacterium
ATCCCACTGAGCAAGGCCACTCGAACGGCGGTGGCGATTGCGAATCTACTCGCGTGTGGCATGTCCGGTTTGCACCAATGTTTTGGCAAGCGGCCTAACGACCTAGTGTTCAGCGGCGGGCGCCGCACCGCCACCGAGCGGCCGCGCCATCCACCGACCGACATCGGGGCGCGGTCGCGACTTGTCAAACCGGGCCCCGTTGCGCCCGTCGGCTGCGAGCACGGGTTAGGGCAAACAGCCCATACACGGGGTACCGATCGGCGACGGCCCCGCGACCGCGACCCCGGCTGGCCGGCCGCGCGCCGAGCCGACACCCCGGCTTGCCGGGCCGTCAGCTGGTGCAGCGATCATCGGATGGGGTGCTGATCGTGGATCGTGACGGCGCGATGCGGTACGCCAGCCCGGCCCTTGAACGGATGGCCCGCCCGAGCGCCCTCGGTCCTGGCAGTCGGCGGTTTCAAGACCTGATCCACCCGTCCGAGCGGGCCGCGGTGGCCGAGTGGCTCCTGGGGGTGACCGATCGATCGACGGGACGGTGGCGGCTCGGCGCCGAGGGGTCCTGGCGAGAGGTCGAGGCGGTAGCCAGTGATCTCACCGCCGATCCGCTGGTGGCCGGGATCGTGGTCAATGTCCGGGATATCACCGAGCGGGTCGAACTCGAGGCGCGGCTTCGGCAAGCCGAGAAGCTCGAGGTCGCCGGTCGGTTGTCGAGTGGCGTGGCCCACGATTTCAACAACATCCTCACGGTCATCCTGGGCAACCTCCAGTTGGCTCGGCCCGGCGGTGGAAGTGAGGCGGGCGAAGAGCACCGGGCAATCGAGGCGGCCGCCGAGCGGGGGGCGGCCCTGGCCCGCCAACTCCTCGGCCTGAGCCGACCGTCGCCCCGCCGGCCGGGAGTTATTTGTCTCGGTGGGGTGGTCGGGTCAATGGAGAAGACGTTGCGAAACGTCTTGCCGTCGTCGATCGACGTGAACTTTCGAATCACCCCGGAATCAGTTCCGGTGGGCCTCGATGACGTGGAGGTCGAGCAGATCCTCCTGAACCTGAGCCTCAATGCTCGCGATGCCATGCCCCGAGGAGGCCAGCTCGACATCGTGGTCGACCGCCTGCCCCTTGCGGACGGGCCCCTGGCAGAGGTTGGGGCCGGAGCGGCGGGCGCCTGCGTTCGGCTGGTGGTTCGCGATACCGGCACGGGTATGTCGAACGGAACGCTGGCTCACGCGTTCGAGCCGTTCTTTACCACCAAGCCATCAGGGCTTGGGACGGGGCTTGGCCTATCCACGGTGCGGCGGATCGTGTCCGGGGTCGGGGGACAGGTTGAGATCGACTCCGAGGCCGGACGCGGAACCACGGTGACGCTGTGGTTGCCGCTGCGCGAGGCACCAACCGCGGCGCTCGGGGCGCCCTCGGCCGATGCCGTCGCTTCGGGGAGCGGCCGCGTTCTGGTCGTGGATGACGAGCCTGGGGTTCGGCGGGTCCTGGCTCGGTATTTGGGCCGGCTTGGGTATCAGATGTTTGAAGCAGTCAACGGCCTCGAGGCCCTGGAGTTTCTCAACGGGCGGGGGTGGGACATCGATCTGGTCGTGACCGACTTGGTGATGCCGAAGATGGGGGGCGCGGAACTGACCCGCCGGATCGAGGAGGTGTCACCGCGCCTGCCGGTGCTCGGCATGTCAGGGACTCCGGGGGCGACGGGAACCGTCGATGGGCCGTGGTCGGCTGCCCGGGTGATCGCGAAACCGCCTGAGCTTAGCGCCCTGGCGGCCCGGGTGGCGGAGGCCATCGGCCGAAAAACCTAACGCGATGATGGGCCCGATGGTCCGGCCTAGTGGTTGATGGTGAAGAACCAGGCTCCGATGACCGGACCGCGCTGTCCCCGCCCGCCCGGCGGAGGGGTCGCGCCGGGAACTGGCGCCGGCGGGGGACCGTACTCGGGGGTGAAGACGTACCCATTGTGGGTGACGGGATCGACCGCGATGGTCTTCGCGCCCCGCATCGTCGCCACGGTCGCCACGACGCGGTAGGTGTCCGGCCCGTCCTGGTGGACCACGGTGACGTTGCCATCCCGTCCGGCGGGAATGTAGATCAGTTTCTGGGCGGGGTCCCAGCCGAGCGCATCGACCCCATCGCCGTTCGCGATCTGGGCCACCACCTTGCCGGTCTTCACGTCCACCACCACCGAGGTTTTGCTGCAGCCGGAGAAGATCCGCATCGTCACCCGGTCGAGTGCGATCCCGGTTGGTCCGTCGCACGGCGCGATCGGCCAGGACGCGAGCACCTTCATTGACCTGACGTCGAGCACCTGGATCGTGTTCTTCCCCTCGTTGTTGACGTAAATCTTCCCCTTGCCATCGCTCGCGGCGCCTTCGGGCGCGTCGTCCTCGAGCTCGGCAGTGCCCACGATGTCGCCGGTGGTCGCGTCGATCGCGGTCGCCGTGCCGATTGGGCGGCTGTGGTTGGTGAGAATGATCCGGTTGGAGAATTCGTCGTACATGATGCCGTCGAGGCCCCCGGACACGACCTTGATCGTCTTGATCACGGCGAGCGACGTGAGGTCGAACATGGTGACGGTCGAATCACCGCCGTTCGTGGTGAAACCGTGCTTCGAGCCCGGCGCGAAGGCGATGCCGTGGACCCGGGGGGTGTTGGGGATATCGCCGAGGACCTTGCCGGTTGGTCCGTCGACCACCATCACATGGGTGCCCCGGGAGATGAAGACTCGTCCGGTTCCCGGCTCGGCCGCGAGATAGTCGGTACCGCCGTCGCCGCCGATGGCGAACTTGGTGGCCGTGAAGGTCTGGGCCGGCGCCGAGGCTGGTACCAGGATCCCGAGAGTGAGCAAGGCGAACAGGCGGGGCGATACAGGGCTCAAGGGAGCCTCCACTGGGGGATTCGAGAGACCCTTCAACATAACCCGGCCTGGCTGGCTTCGGTTCGGTTAGGTTTCCTGGATGCCATCGTCTATCTCGCAGCTGTTGGCCATCGGGCTCGGCCTCGTCGCGACGGGTCCATCGTCGAGGGCGATCGTCCGCGAAGCTCCGGGCCGGCTGATCCAGGTTGCCCCGCATGCCTGGGCCTATGTGGCCGGCACCGACGGGTCGTCCAACAGCGTCCTCTTCGTCGGCGACTCGGCGGCCCTGATCGTCGACCCCGGCGTCTCCCCGGCTATCGCCCGGGAATTCCTGGTGGCGGTCCGGCAGGTCACCGACCGGCCGGTTCGCTACGCCATCCTGACCCATTGGCATCCCGATCACGCGTTAGGCGTCAGCTGCCTGGCCGGCCGGGGCTTTTCGGTCTTCTCGCACGGCAAGACGCGCCGGGCCCTCGCCGAGCGCGGGGCTCGGGTGGCCCGGGCCTTTGCCGCCCGGGCGGCAACCGCCGCCGACCGCGATGAGCTGGCCGGCTGCCGGGTGGCGATTCCTGATTCGATCATCGCCAATCGGAGGACCTTCGACTTGGGCGGACGGACCATCGAGGTCTTCCACCCGGGGCCGGCCCACACCGCCGGCGATCTGATCGCCTGGGACCCGGTCGAGCGGGTGCTCGCCACCGGGGATGTGTTCATGCACCAGGCCAGCCCCGACATGGGTGAAGCCCATCCGGCCCACTGGGCCTTGGTGCTCGACTCGCTGGTGGCGTTGAAGCCCGCGGCGGTGGTGGCCGGTCACTTTGGCCCCAGCACCCCCGCCGATCTGATCCGGTTTCGCGACTACCTGACGGCACTGGTCGCCCGGGTTCGCGAAGCCGTGGCGTCGGGCACCCCGCCGGATCGAGTGCCGGGTTCGATCCGAATGCCGGAGTTCGCCGACTTCGGCCAGTACCCAGCGTTCGGCGCCACGTTCGCGGGCAACGCCACGAGGGTCGGGGCGGAGCTGGCCGAGCGGCCGGCGGAACGGGGGGCCACGGCGGGGTTCCGCACGGTGGCCGTGCTGGACGTTGGTCTCAATCCGCACCAGATCACCTTCACGGCCGACGGAGCGACCGCCCTGGTAGCGGTAGCGGGGAGCGATCGGGTGGCCCTGGTTGATGTCGCGACGCGAACCATTCGCGCCACCGTTCCCGCGCCGGGCACGCCCCTCGGCGTGGTGCCGGCCGGCCCGGGTGCCATTGCCGTGACCCGCTTCCAGAGCGACTCGGTGGCCCGGTACCGGCTGGCGGGCGGCCGGGAAACCGGGAGCCTCTACACCGGCAACCGGGGCGCTTCGCTCTTCGCCGGGCCGATGCCTAACGGCCGTTACCTGCTTTCGGTCGAACGGACCGACCGGCTCCAGATCTTCGACCCGAAGGGCTTTGCCTTCCGGCGTTCTTACCCGACCGGGCACCGGCCGTTTCCGCCGGCCGCCACCTCCGATGGGCGCCTGGCCTTCGTGCCGAATTACGACGACGGCACCGTGACCGTGATCGACCTGTGGGGAGAGCGAATCCTCGACACCGTTCGAGTCGGGATCCATCCCAGCGGCGGTGTGGTGCTCCTGGGGGACATCGAGTACGCCGTCGCGGTCCGGGGAGAGAACAAGGTCTTGTTCATTAACACCGCCTCCCACCGGGTGGTCGACAGCCTCGTTGACGGGATCGGCGACTCGCCGTTCTCGGTGGTGGCGTCGCCCGACGGCCGGCTCTTGTTCGTCAACAACACCGCCAGTCATGACGTCTCAGTCATCACGCTGCCCGAGCGCCGGGTGGTGGCGCGGATTCCGGTCGCCGAGGTCCCCATCGTCATGGCGGTCCACCCATCGGGCCGGGAGCTCTGGGTGTCATCGGAGGGCGGCGATCGGATCAGCGTGATCGCCATTCCTCCCCGGTGGCGCCGGCCGCCGGCCGTGATGAAGCCCGGTGTGACCACGGTGGCGGTGATGGGCATGATCCACAGCGGGCATCTCACCAGCCGGCGGTATGGCCTGACCCAAGTAAGCGAGATGGTCCGCCGGTTCCGTCCTGACGTGGTGGGTGCCGAGATCGCGCCCGACCGATGGGAGCGGATCTGGTCGGACTACACGGAGCGAGGGGTGATCGAGGATCCCCGGGTCCTCCGGTTTCCCGAGTATTTCGGCGCGATGCTGGCTTTGTCCGCGGAGCTGGGTTTCGAGATCGTGCCCTGCGCCGGCTGGACCAAGGAAATGAGTGACCTCCGCGAGGTCCGGATCAAGGCGTTCGAGACCGAACCGGCGTACCGGGCCGCGCGCACGGAGTACGCCGCCCGATTGGCGGCGGTTCGGGGCCGCTATCCGGAGCCGCTGGCCGACATCGACGACCCCCGGGTCATTCACTCCCGAGCGTACGACGAGCGGCAGCGGGAGGAACTCGAGCTCTACGATCACTACCAGAACGAACTCATCGGCCCCGGTGGGTGGACCACCATCAACCGGGCCCACGTCCGGTTGA
>JAYTTT010000350.1:0-5372 GCA_043744895.1 Gemmatimonadota bacterium
CCCAGTCCGAGGGGACCGACCACCAGATTCGCGCACCAGTGAATCCCGTACGAGCGGTAGACGTACCAATGGCCCGGTGGAGAATAGATCCCGGCGTTGCCGGCGTGTCGCCGGCCTCGGTAGGCGTGGGAGGCCGGGTCGTCCCACCCCAGATACGCCTCGGTTTCGACGATGACGCCCCGAACCCGCTCGCCCCCGGCCTCCGATACGACCATCGATCCAATCAGGTCTCGAGCGATGGCCTCGGCCGGGCGAGCGAAGAAGCGGTCGGGATGCGCTCGGGTCAGCCCGTCTTCCTTGGACCGCGGCCCCGCCCCCGGCCGTGACGCGCCGAAGCACCGGCCTTGGGAGCCGCCGACTCGACCGCCACGGCGACTGGAACCGGGGCAGCCACGACCGGCGCCGAATCAACCTTCTTCTTGCCGCGGGGGGTAGCCGGTGGTTTCCCCTTCCGCTCCGGCTTTGACTTCGGCTCGACCGTGGCCGGCACTGGCGCCGGTTCCTTCTTGCCAAAATCGACCAGACCGATCATCGGCACCGCCGGCGGACGGGACGGGCCCCTCGATCCGCGCCGGAACCCAATGCCAGCAACTCGGGCCGCGAGCGGATCCGCTTCAGCCGGGACCGGGGAAGCACCGTGGCCGCCGGCCGCACCGTTGGCACTGCCGGCCGACACCGGTTTGGCAGAGTCCGGAGTCGACAGTGCGTTTAAGGCGGCCTGACCGCCGCCATTGGAACCAAGCGCCGCCCGACCCGATCGCGTCAGAGCCACTTCGAACTGATCCTCGCCGGTCTTCTTGACCTCGGCCACCTCGGCGTCATTCGCTTGCCGGAGGAGCCGGGGGAAGCGGGTCGGATCGAGGAGCGGATCCTCCCGGCCGTGAAGCGCGGCCATCCGGGCCCTCAGGGCATCGTGGGTCGCCGGATTGGGCAGTTCGCCGAGCGCCCGGGTGAGCAGCGAGAAGGCCGCCCCCAACGTTAGGTGATCGCCCGGAGGACCAACCGGAGCGGCGGGCGGCGGCGAGCGGCGCGGCGCTTCAGACGGTGCCGCAGCGGCCTCGGCGCGGCCGGCCGGGTGGTCGCGGCGGTCGCGATCGCGGCCTCGTCCCCGACCCCTGCCCCGCCGCTCACCGTCCCGGTCCGGGGCTGGGGTGGACGGCGCCGGGGCGGCCGCCGATGCCGGTCGGCCCCCGGCGGGCGCCACCTCGTATTGCCCGTTGTCGAGCTTGGCGACCTTGAGGAGGCCGCGGGTGGCCGACTCGGTGACGAACTTGCTGAACCGGTTGATGCCCGCATTCCGCTCGTCGAAACTCGGATCGATCTGCTGCATGACCTGCTTGAGCCGATCCGACCGCATCACGTCGCCCTGCTTGACCATCCGCTCGACTGCTTCAACCACCAACTCCCACGGGTCGCGGCGCGTCGCCGGCGCATCCACCTCCCGATGGAGACCCGCCAGCTCACTGTAGGAGAAATACTCGTCGCAATTCTGAATCAGGAGGTCGCTCGCCGACTCCCGAATCCCGATGCCGATGACGTACTTGCCGTATTCCTTGAGCTTGCACACCAGCGAGGAGAAATCACTGTCGCCCGACAGCACGATGAAGGTGCCGATTTCGGGGCGGGTGAAGACCAACTCGATGGCGTCGATCGCCAGCCGGATATCGGTCGCGTTCTTCTTCGTCGACCCAACGGCTGTGGCCCAGATCATGTCGATCGACCGCTCAGTCAGCGGCATGATGTACTGGGGATACCGGCGCCAATCGGCGTAGGCACGCTGGACCGTGACCTTGCCCTTGATGATGTCACTGTTGAGCAGGGATTTGAGCTCCTTGGTCAGGTCGGAGCGAATCCCCATGGTGACATTGTCAAAGTCGATCAGGAGAGCAGCGTGGGGGGCAGCGAAATGCGCGGGCGGGGCGGCGGGTGCGGCCAGGTGGCGCAACCGGGAATTAGGACCTGTCACTCTTTTCGAACTCCGGACCTCTGCCGGTTCCGAGGTTCCCGCCGCTCCGCCGCACCGTTCGAGTCGAATGGTCGCGGGGATTCAGTCTGGGAGCCTCCATTCCAGCGAGGTCTCAACATGGGTGTGGACGACGCCCTTCTAGGTAGGCGCCGTAGCGAGGGAAGTTTAGACTGCCCATCGCCTTCGCGGTAGGGTTAACCGATTCTTCCGCGCTCGTCGTCGACCTCCGGAAGGTCAAGCGCAAAGAAGAACCGGGTCCCCGTGGGTCCCGTTTCGACCTTCAATTCGCCCGCCATCGTTTCAACCAGTTTCCGGCAGATCGACAGCCCGAGACCCGAGCCCGAGAAGGCGTAGTCGCGGTTCTGTTGCCGGCGCCGGAACGGTTCGAACAGCATCGCCATCGCGGACGCCGGGATTCCGCGCCCGGTATCCCGAACCGAGAACTCGAGCCCGGCGGTGCTGATATCGGTGGCCCGTAGTTCCACATAGCCTTCATCGGTGAATTTGAGCGCGTTGGTCGTCAGGTTGAGCAGAATCCGGCTCAGCGCCACCGGGTGGCCGACCCGAGAAATCCGCTGAGGTGCTTCGATTCGGACCTCGAGCCCCTTCTCCTCGGCGATCGGCTGGACGATGTCGCGAACCGATTCAAGAATGTCAGCGATTGAGAACGGCAACGGCTCCAGGTCAACCAACCGATCACCGCCCCGGGCGAGCTCGATGATGTCACTGGCAATCGAGCTGAGGGCGAACGCGGCGCTGTACACCAAACCGAGTTGCCGCTGTTGGAGGGGGGTCACCGGACCACTGCGGCCCCGTTGGAGGGTCTCGGCCAAGAAAAGAATCGAGGTCAGCGGCGATCGGAGATCGTGGGCAACTTCAACCACCAGCTCGAGGCCATCCGGACCGGAGAGCCGGTCGGTGAACCGCTGGTCCCAAGCCGGCTCGATCGCCTCGGCCACCTCCTCGATCGCCGCCAGAATACCGAGCAACTCGGCCGAGTCCCAAGCCGCCGGCTTTGCCCCACACGACCGAAGGAACTCCCGCCGGATCGAGCCGATCAGCCGGCGCGACAGGGGGCTCGACTGCGCGGCAATCGGTGCCCCGTCCGATCGGAGCCGAGCCGAAACCGCCTGGACGAGCCGAAGCGCTTGGCCCTTGACCTCGGCACCGCTGGCGGCGTCTTCGCGCACCGCATCCCAGCTCGCGCCAACCTTGTCGGCGGCATCCGCAAGAAGGCGTTCCAATTTGCTCTCGGAGGCCCCAACCATTTACGCGGAATCCTCTGCTCCGCGCCCCCGGGGAACGCTGTGTTTGTCCATCAGGCGGTACAACGTGGTTCGATCGACACTGGCCAACCGGGCCGCCTTCGACATGTTGCCTCCAGCGCGAGCGACCAGCCTCACGAGATAGTCCCGTTCGAATTGGGCGATAACCCTGTCCTTGGCGGGGTGATACGCCTCGTCCGGAATGTGAACCGAAGCTGGCCGTTCGGGGGCAACTGGCGTCCCTTCATCGTAGACCGGGATGTCGTCCGGACGCAGTTGTTGATCCGGCTCCGCCAGCACCGCCACGTGTTCGATCACGTTCTGCAGTTCGCGAACGTTACCTGGCCAGGGCCGGGACCGAAGGTAGGCGATGCACTCCTCGGAGAGCTTCGGCGCCCGGCCGGGCATCCCGCGGTGCCGACCCCAATAATGGGTGAGAAAGTGGTTCGCGAGGAGCGGAATGTCTTCCAGACGTTTCCGCAGCGGCGGTAAGGTGATGGGGACGACCCGAAGGCGGTAGTAGAGGTCACCCCGCAGAACACCGCTCTCCACCGCTTGTTGCGGCTCCCGATTCGTAGCCGAAATAAACCGGACATCCACCACCGCATCCTGGACCTCCGAGCCAACCCGCCGGACCACACCGTCCTGCACCACCCGGAGGAGTTTGGCCTGGAGAGTCAGTGGCATTTCGGTGAGCTCGTCAAGGAACAAGGTGCCTCCGCTTGCCGTTTCGAGGAGGCCGAGCTTGTCGCGGTCCGCCCCGGTAAACGCTCCCTTGCGGTGGCCGAACATTTCGGATTCGAGGAGGGGCTCGGGTAACGCGGCGCAGTTGATCGGCACCAAGGTCTTCTTGGAACGCCGGCTGTTCTGATGAATGAAATGAGCAATGACCTCTTTCCCGGTCCCGCTCTCGCCGCTAATAAACACCGACGCGTCGGTCGGTGCCACCTTGCGGGCCAGTTCGATCGCTTTTCGGAACAGGGGGGAAATTCCGATCATCACCCCTGATTCGCTGTGACTCTGCTGCTCCACCAGTTGCTGGCGGAGGTCGTTGGCCTCGCGGGCCACCATCACGGCGTGCGAGGCACGGCCGATCAAGACCTGGAGGTGGGTCGCCGAGAACGGCTTGGGAAGGTAGTCCCAGGCCCCGGCGCGCAACGCCTCAATACTGGTCGTCACGCTTGGGTTGCCGGTCATCACCACGACGATCGAGTCTTTGTTCGATGTCAGGGCCGCCTTGAGGATTTCAAGCCCGGAAACTTGCGACATATAGAGATCGACCAGCACGATGTCGAAGCGCCGGTTTTTGAGGAGATCGAGGGCTTCTTCGCCGCGGCCCGCGAGGGTAACCGAATAGCCGTCCATTTGGAGGACACTGGCGCAGCTCTCACGCAGAGTACGTTCGTCGTCCACCAACAGGATCCGGATCCCAGCCTTGACGGCGGGAGGGATCGACAACGGATCCTTGGAGCCCCCGGAATCGCTGGGCGCCTCCTTGATCCCTCGCAGTTCCGTTGGCGGCAAACTCATATCAGACGACCCCTTCGGCATTCGAATCTGAATCGACCCTGTCCTGGCGAGGGGGCGAGAACTGTGCCGCAGCGCAACAACCGTAGGTTCGGTGCGACCCGCCCAAGGGTCACCCGGCGGCTTACGCCGATGTCTACTCGCAACACTAATGTTGCTTGAACGCAACGTCAAGGAACAAATGACGCCATGCGTTCCAAATGGGAACCACAACTGAGGTTCCGCGCTTACGGATTCGCAGCGATACTTCGGCATCTTATAGACCGTTCAGCGCCGAACCGGGGGCGGAGGCGGGTAGATTCAGCCCGGTATCGGGCTTGCACTAGCACTCGCTAGAAAGCCGAGGATAGACCGCGCAATGACTGACCGATTCAACGGAGCCGAGCCGGGACGCCAACTGGTGCCGACCACCGGCGCTGGCCTGAGCGAGTTCGGCTCGGCGCAGCCGGGTGCCTTCCAAGACGAACCGGACGCGGAGGCGGAGAATCCGCTCCAGATCGCCCGGATCCTCGCGGCAATCCGTCGATACAAGTGGCTGGTCCTAGCTGTCTCGACCGTCGGTATTGCCGGGAGCATTGTCGCGACTCGGTTTCTCACTCCCGAGTATCAGACCT
>JAYTTT010000351.1:0-5361 GCA_043744895.1 Gemmatimonadota bacterium
AGCGCTCCGCGAATTCGAAGAGTCCGGCGAGGGGGTGCCCGACCCCTCGCTGTACAACCGAATTGGCGACCTCGAGATGCGGGGCAGTGACTCGAGTGCCGCGATCCGGGCCTACGAGCAGGCCGCCGATCTGTACACCGAGCAAGGGTTCTTCAATAACGCCATCGCGTTGTGCAGCAAGATCCTCCGGGCCAACCCGGGGCGGACCAGCACCTACCTGCGCCTCGCCCAGCTCAACGCCCGGAAAAACTTCGTCAGTGATGCCAAGCGGAACCTGGTCGAGTATCTCGAGCGGATGGACGCCCTTCACCACCGTGAAGACGCCCTCAAAGCCGTCCACTCGTTCGCCGATCAGTTTGCCGGCAATCCGGACATTTGCCCGATGCTCATCGACTTGCTCCGGACCGCCGCGCGGAATGAGGAAGCGGGGGAAGAATTCGAACGGTTGGCCCTCGCACTGGAGGCGCGCGGCGCCGCCGCCAAGTCGCCGCCCAGTCGCGAACGGCTCGAGAGTCTGGAGGCCGATGTCAACGGGCCGGCGGCGAGTCCGAGTCCTCCCCCTCGATCCGGGCCTCGGCCTATGGGCGGTGATGGTCTGGTTTTTCTCGACGTCGGCGCCGGCTACGACCGGCCGGCCGAACCGGCCGGACCGAACGATGGTTTCGACCTGACGAACGGTGACACCGGAGACGGCTGGCGACGGGACACCGGCGTCATCGACGGGCTCGAATTCACTCGGGAATCGGTTGATGACGGTGACGGAGTGGTTTCCGATCTGTTGACGGAATCACCGTTTGGTTCCGAGCCAATCAATCTGGACGACACCGATCCCGATCCCCTCGATATCGATGCCTACCCCAACGTCGAATTGGTCGACCCGTCGTTTGAGTCGGAAGTGGATTTCGTCCCCGCCACGCTCGATGCTGAGGTCACTGGGGACAGCCTGATCTTTCTCCCAGTCGATGACCGGGCTCCGCCCGAGGAGACGCAGGCATCGGAGCCGGTCACCGACGTCGCGGCCTACGCCCGAGACCGGGCCCGGGTCTTGTTCGAAATCGGCGATCGGAGCGGTGGAATTGGCGCGCTCGAAGAAGCGCTCCGACAACTCGAAGCGACCGGGCGGCTCCCAGAAGCGGTCCGGACGGCGGAAGACCTGATCCAACTCGAACCCGACGTTATTTTTCGGTACCAGAAGCGGGTCGAACTGGCGTACCGGGCCGGCGATCGGGATGCGATGGTGGGCTCCTATCTCGGCCTGGCGGCTGCGCTGCTCCGGGGCGGCGGGGTCGATCATGCCCTCAACGTCTACCGACGGGTCCTCGAACACGACGCCGACAACCAGGCGGCCCGGTCGGCCATCTCGATGCTCGAGGCCGCCAAGGCGGACGCCCGGCCAAGTCCTCCGCCGCCGCCGCCCCAGGAATCGTTCATCGATCTCGGCAGTCTGATCTTCGACGAACCGCAGTCGCGCGATACCCGGATCCGGGTCGATCAGCAGGCTCCGATCGAAGACGAGGATGCTGCGTTCCACGAGGCCCTGGAGCAATTCAAACGCGGCATCGACGAGAATATCGACGCGGAAGATTTCCAGGCTCACTATGACCTCGGCATTGCGTTCAAGGAAATGGGGCTGCTTGACGAGGCCATTGCCCAATTTCAGAAAGCGCTCCGAGCCCCGGAGGGACGGCTCAAGACCTCGGAGCAACTTGGGATCTCGTTCTTCGACAAGGGCCGATTCGCCATTGCCGAAGCGGTGCTCCGCCGGGCCATCGAGAGTCTCGGCGGCGGCGATGAGGACAAGATCGGGCTGATCTATTGGCTCGGGCGGGCGCTGGAGTCGCAGCGACGGTTCGAGGAGGCGCTTCGCTTCTACGAGCGGGCGCTGGCGGTCGATATCCGGCTGCTCGATGTCGGGGACCGGGTCCAGCGACTGACGACGGGGGCTCAATGACATCGAGTGCCGAGCCGGTGTCGCTGGCCCATCTCCAGGCCGACCTGGATGAGAGTCTGGCGGGGGTGCGGGCCCAGATCGGCCGGGCGATCGCGGCCGATTTCGCCTTGATTGCGGACATCAACTCGCACCTCTTGAAAATGCAGGGCAAGATGTTCCGCCCGACCCTCCTGTTCCTCGTCAATCGGGCGACGGGGGCCCTCGACGATCGGGCGGTACGTTTAGCGGCGGTCGTGGAGCTGATTCACTTGGCCACGTTGGTCCATGACGACTCGGTCGACCACTCGGTGATGCGGCGAGGGATGCCGACCATCAACTCGCTCTTCAGTCATCAGGTCTCGGTGATCATGGGCGACTATCTGTACTCGAGGGCCGTGATCGAGTTGGTTAATCTCGCCGATCTCAAACCGCTCGAGGTGTTTGGCCGGGTCACCAACGAGATGACCATCGGCGAGATGCGTCAGCTGTTGGCCCACGACCCGCTGACGTTCACCGAGGAGAGTTATGACCTCCTGATCCGGGCCAAGACCGCCTCGCTGATCTCCGGGGCGTGTGAATGCGGTGCCCTCCGGGCGTCTCCGGAGGTGCGTACCGCCATGGCGCGGTTTGGCAACGCGCTCGGGATGGCCTTTCAGATCATCGATGATGTGCTCGACTTTACCGAGGTCGAAACCGTGACCGGCAAGCCGGCCGGACACGACCTCAGGGAACACAAAGTGACCCTACCGCTGATCTATGCCTTGCCCCGCCTGACGACGGCCCAGCGGGCCGATGTGAACCGGCTGATGGCCACCCAAGATCCCACGGCACCGCAGGTGGCCCAAGTGGTCGAGCACGTTCGGGATGCCGGGGGACTCGACTATGCCAGGACCCGGGCCCAGGGCCTGGCGGACCAGGCGGCCCAAGAACTGGAACTTCTCGCCCCAGGACCGGATCGCGACCTGCTTCGGGTGGCCGTTTCCTTCGTAATGGAACGCCGAAAATAGCCCATGGCGTCCGGACCTCGCCGCCCCCGGTTCTATCTCGCCATCCTGGTGACTGGCTTCCTGTTAGGCGGTTTCCTTCAGGCGTTTCTGAGCCGGGTGTTGCCGGAGAGCCCGGCCCGGGCCTTCTTCACCGCCGCCGCTCGCGGGGAGTTCGGGCCTGTCACCCTGAAGCTCCTGGTGCTAGACTTCACGCTCGGTCCGGTCGGGGTTGAGATCTCGTTGCTGAGTGTCCTCGGAGTTCTCATCGCCTACCTCGTTGCTCGGTCGCTTTTCTAGCAGGAGGTTGCCCATGTTTTCGAACATCGGTTTCACCGAAATCCTGGTCCTCGGCCTGATCGCGCTGTTGGTGTTCGGCGCCAAACGGCTCCCCGAGATCGGCCAATCGTTAGGAAAGGGAATTCGGGAGTTCAAGCGGAGCCTCACGGATGCCTCGGATGCCGTCACCAGCGGCACCGACGACCACGCCACCACCTCGCGCCAACTCGACGCCCCCGCCCAGCCCCCGGCCTCCAGCGAGCCCAAACGGTTGTCTCAATAGCTCGGCACTCGGCGGCTCGTCACTCGGCACTCGGCTGAAGGGCAAACGAACGGGGCGACCATCACTGGTCGCCCCGAGTCGTTTCAACCGCCGAGTGCCGAGCTAGCGAGAGCTTGGCTGGGAGGCGGTGGCTTGGGCGGCGGTTTTGTAGATTTCTGAGCGGCGGTCGACGATGGTGGCGGATTCTCGGAGCGAGGCCAGGTAGGCTTGAACTCGGCTCCGCTTGGCGGCCTGGAGGGCTTGCTGCCGGATCGAGGCGAGGTCCTTGGTGAACGCGGCGGAGTCGGCGCGGGTAATGCCGAGGCCTTCGAACAGGTAGACGCCGGCGTCGCCTGTCGCGGGGCTCAGGGTGACGGGGCTGCTGACTTCGCCCTGCTTCAGGGCGAAGGCGGTGCCGATGAGGGGCGGGGCACCCAAGGGCGACGTGAGGCGGGCAAACGGGCCCATTTCACGATATTCGAAGCCCATGCCCTTGGCGGCTTGGGCTAGGCTGCTGCCGGCGGCGACTTGCTTGGCCAGGGTCTCGGCCAGCCGTCGCGCTTCTTGGGTCTTCTTGCTGGATCGGACTTTCGCCTCGACCTCGGTCTTCACCGCCGTGAGGGGCGGAATTCCCGCCTGCTGCAGGCTGTCGAGCCGGAAAACGTAGAAGGCATTCGGGGCCTCGATAATCTGACTGTGCTCGCCCGGCTTGGCCTGGAAGGCCCACACGCCGGCATCGGGCACCTGGCCGCCTTCGGGCACGAAGACGCGGGCACCTTGGACGACGGGGCCGATCTTGCGGACGGTCAGGTTGAGCGCCCGAGCGGCGGTATCGATCGCCGAGGGGTCGAGTTTCTCGGCCGCGAGGAGCTCGAGCGAATCGGCGATTTGGTCGAGCTGATCGCGGTGGGCCCCGGTAATTTCGATCGGAATCAGAATGTGCCGGGCCCGGAGCGAGTCGCCGGTTCGGCTCTCGACTTTGATGATGTGGTACCCGAACTGGGTCAGGACCGGAGCCGAGACGGTGTTGAGGGGCAGGGCCGTCGCGGCCGTGGTAAAGGCCGGAACGAAGTCGGTTCGTTTCATCGGGCCGAGGTCGCCGCCCTTGGCGGCGCTGCCACTGTCGGACGACTCGCGGCGAGCCACTTCGTCGAACGGGGCACCCTTGATGATTTCGTCGCGAGTGGCCGTGGCGCGGGCCAGGGCGGCGGCCGAGTCCGAGGCGATCGTGACCCGCGGGGCGTAGAGGAAGCTCAAGAACGCACTCTTCTCCCGCTTGAACTCGTCCTTGTGCTGGTTGTAGTACGCCTCGACTTCCGGAGCGGTGACCGGCGCACTCTGATCGGTGACGCTGACGGCCGGATCGATCCGGACCATGCCGACCTTGGTTTGCTCCCGCTCATCGCGATATCGCTCCCACAGGGTCGGATCGGAGATAAACACGTCGGATACGACCGAGCGGAAGAGCTTGGCCTGGAGGAGCTGTTCCCGGTACTGTGCATCGAGCCCGGGGATGTACTGTTGTCCTTCCGCGGACGCCAGCCAGCGCTGGTACTTCTCGAGGTCGAATTGCCCGTTGGTTTGAAAGGTGGCGACCTGCTGCAGATCGGGGAGGGGAATATTCCGGATCGCGTCGGCCACCTCGTCGGAGGACACCGAAAGGCCCCGCTTCCGGTACTCGGCCTGGAGCAGCACTTCGCGGATCGATTCGTCCCACACCTGGTTTCGAATTTCTTGAATTTGGTCGAGCCCGAGCGATGCCCCTCGCTGTTGCCGCTGGGACGTGGCGTTCTGGACCCGCTGGTCGAAAATCCGGACATCGACCGAGCGGCCATTGACCTTCCCGACCGACCGGGACGAGAAAATGCTCCCGGTGCTGGAACCGAGTCCACTCAAGTCAAAGACGA
>JAYTTT010000352.1:0-5356 GCA_043744895.1 Gemmatimonadota bacterium
CCGGGATCGGTGACGACTGCCGCGGGCTGGCGGTCGTGCTGGCGGTGGCGCGGGCCATGGCCTTGGCGAAGCTGACCACCCAAGGCGACTTGGTGTTCGTCGCCAACGTGGGAGAGGAGGGCCCGGGCAACCTTCGGGGGATCCGGCATCTGTTCGAGCAGCGATCGGCCGGGGCGATCGATGCCTTCGTGTCGGTCGACGGCATCGGCCTCGGGATGGTGACCCGGGCGGTCGGCAGCAATCGCTACCGGGTCACCTTCCAGGGGCCCGGTGGACACAGCTTCGGCGACTTCGGGATCCCCAATCCGATGCACGCCATGGGACGAGCGATCGCCGCGATCGCCGATCTCCCGGTTCCGAGTTCACCCCGAACGATTTTCAACGTCGGCGTGGTCGAGGGCGGCACCTCGGTGAATTCGATCGCCGCCAAGGCCACCATGCAGGTCGACCTTCGGTCCGAGTCCACTCAAGCCTTAGCGGCCCTCGACGACGCCGTGCTGCTTGCCATTCGGTCGGCGGTCACGGCTGAGAAGGCCCGGTGGCCCACCTCCACCGCGCCCCTCGGCGTCGCCATCGAGGTCATCGGGCGGCGCTCGGCGGGAACCCAGCCGGACACCCTTTGGCTCGCGCGGGCCGCCCAGAGCGCGGCGAAAACGCTGGGGTTTCCGGTGCCGCAAGGGATCGCGTCGAGCACCGACGCCAATGTCCCGATCGGGCTCGGGATTCCGGCCCTCGCCATCGACGGAGGAGGCCGGGGCGACGGGGCCCACTCACTTGGGGAATGGTACGAAGACGGCGACCGGGGCTACCTCGGACCTCAGTGGGCGCTGCTGATCGCCCTGGCCGCGACGGCCCGCTGACGCCTACCGGGGCCAACCGTCCGGACGGCCTTCGGTCAGCAGGATGATCGGGGACTTGAGGTCGCCGGCGAACACGGTCGACTCGAGGGGCATGGTCCGGTCGAGATCATCGGCGCTCGAACCAATGCAGCAGGTCAGCATGATGTGTAAAACCGGCTGGTCCATCAAGGCGGGGGGAGGGGCCGATCGACGGGGCCCGAACGCCATCCCGTCCCGAATCGTGGCCGGAACACGGCCACTCACATAGACCGGTAATTCCATCAACGACTGCAACAGGCGGTACGTCAGCGTTGTGGATTCTCCGCCACAGGTGACGACACCAAACACCGGCGCGTCGAACCGCCCCGTGCGGGGAAAGATCGCCACGCCCCATTGATAGCGGGTGCTTGGCTCGTTGGCGGTGGTCGCGGTCTCCGAGAGGAGATCGTGAACCGCAACCAGGTTCTGGGGAATCGGATCGACGTTCACGAGGTAGCCTCCGGCCAGACAAGGGAAAGAACTCTGGACCCCAGAGGCGCATAAGGTGGGCCGAGCCCGGGAAAGCCGCAACCCGCGCTCCCGGCCGCCAACCTCGATCGTTTGGATGGTGCTTTGAAGGACCCCTCATCGCAAGAAACTGCACCCCGTGACCCCGGCGACTAGATCGTCGACAGCAGGACTCGCTACCGCCACCCAATGAGCCGGTGGGTGAGGAACCGCTGCTGCTCCAGCATGACCCCGAAGGGTACCCCCCGGCTGAGGCGGAGTGACACGAACGGGGGGTCGACCCGCACCACCCGGCCCTCGACCGCAACCGCGTCGGCACCGCGAAGCACGATCAAGCCCGATAGCTCGGTTTCGAGGTCCGGCCTCACGCCACCGGCGAACAAGAGCCGGAGCCCCTCCTCGGAAAGATCGACGACCGGATAGGCCTGTCCGCCGGCCCGGAACGTCGGCCGTAGCGCGATTGGGTAAACCAGCCGGTAGTAGGCCCGGTCGAAGTTGTATCCCATGGTTCTGATAGCATCGGCAGGCTGGGCCAGCTCTCAAGTCGGTCCCGGGAGTGCCGATACCTTGGCTCGCCAGGAGCGATGCGGAGAGCTATGCGAGTCAGCCTCGAAAATCTACGGGCCGAAATGGTGTTGGCCGCCGATGTCGTCGACGGCGGCGGCCGGCTGCTGTTGCCTAACGGCACGGCCCTGACCGACAAGCACCTCCGGTACTGCCAGATGTGGGGAATCACCGAAGCCGAGGTGATCGGCACCGAAGGGTCGGAGCCGGCCAATGACCCCGCGCTCGACCCCGAGTTGGTGGCGAAGGTGGAGGCTCTGCTGACGGTCCGGTTTGGGCCAATCGATCGGACCCATCCGTCCATCGAACCGCTGTTTCGGCACTGCGTTCAGCTCCAGCTCAAGAAAGGCGGTTGAGCCATGGCCCGCCGGCCGGAAGATCTGATCCGTGGCGCCGTCGAAGTCGGGACCATCCAAACGATGTACCAGCGTTTGGTGCAGGTCATCGACCATCCGCTCAGCTCGGCCTCCGATGTCGGCAAGGTGATCGCCGAAGACCCCGGCCTCACCGCCCGGCTGCTGCGGCTGGTCAACAGTCCCATCTACGGATTCCCGTCCCGAATCGATACCGTCAGCCAAGCCATCAGCATCGTCGGAATGACCCAGCTTCGCGACCTCGCGATCGGCACGTCGTTCATGCGGCTGTTCACCAACGTCCCGTCGCACCTCGTCGACATGGATTCATTTTGGCGCCATAGCATTGCCTGCGGGCTGGCGGCCCGGCTGTTGGCGGGCCATCGCCGCGAGGCGAACGTCGAACGCTACCTGGTGGCGGGGCTGCTCCACGACATCGGCCGCCCGATCATCTTCATGCGGGCGCCCTTGGAAGCGGCCTCGGCCCTGCTCGAGGCGGGCCGGACCGGGCAGCCGCTGTTCGAAGTGGAGCATAAGGTCCTTGGCTTCCATCATGGCGCCGTCGGCGCCGCGCTGCTCGAACGCTGGCGGCTGCCTGGGATGCTGGTGGAGTGCGCGGCCTGGCACCACGCCCCGAGGCTCGCCTCACGGTTCCCCGCCGAGGCCGCGGTTATCCACTACGCCGACATCGTCGCCAACGCCCTGCAACTCGGCTCGAGCGGGGAGCATCGAGTGCCCACGTTCGACCCCACCGCGTGGGACGCGATCGACCTGTCGCCGACGATCCTGCCGGGCCTCTTCAAACAACTCGAGTTTCAATTCGGGCATGCCGTCAACGCCATCCTTGGCCCGGAGCATTGAGCCGATGACGGCGCCCGCCGACGAAGCCCTCCGGATTTCGGCCGACAGCCCGGCCGACGCGGCCCGGGCTATGAACCGGTGGCTCCTTGACGCGCTCGATCACGTGGCGACCGTCGGCATCGTCCAGCCCGGCGATCGGGACGAGCAGGGGCCGGATGGCCTCTTTGCCCAAGCCGGCCAGGCCCTGTTCCGGATCGCGCCATTCGACGGGGCCGCGTTCTTTCGACTCGACCCCTCGAGCATCGACTTCCCGATGGCGTGGAGCGAACCGGCCGGCCGAGCCCCCCAATTCGCGGCGGAGATCGACGCCCAGATTTCGCGCGGGGTGTTTGCCTGGGCCCTTCAGAACAACCACCCGGTGCTGGTACCCGGCGCCACCTTCGGTGGAACCGCCGTCCTTCACGCGCTCGCGACCCGGAGCGGCCCGATCGGAATGTTCATCGGGACCGTTCCCGATCGAGGGACGTTCATCCCCGATGGCTGCCAAAAACTGATGTCGATCGTGCTGACGAGTTGTGCCACCAACTTGCGGTCGGAGGAACTCCGGGCCGAACTGCGCCGGACCAATCGCGGCCTCGAGGCGGCGATCGAGGTGCGGACCGCCGAACTCCGATTGGCCCGCGACGCCGCCTTCCGCGCGGCCCAGGTCAAGTCGGAGTTCCTGGCCAACATGAGCCACGAAATCCGAACCCCGATGAACGCGGTCCTCGGCACGGCGGCCATGTTGATGGAGGCGGGACTCGAGCCCGACCAGCGGTCCCTGGCCGAAACCATCGAGCGGTCCGGCCGGGACCTGTTGACGATCATCAACGACATCCTCGATTTTTCGAAACTCGAGGCCGGCAAGCTCCGGATCGAGGCCATTCCATTCGACCTGCGGGAGACCGTCCAGAGCATAGTGGCCCTGCTGACGGCCAAAGCGGAGGCCAAACAGATCAGCCTCCGGGCCAAGATTGCCGACGACACTCCGAAGCACGTCACCGGTGACCCCGGACGTTTGCGCCAGGTCCTCACCAACCTGATCGACAATGCCCTCAAGTTCACCGAACAGGGCTTCGTGATGGTCCACCTCGCGCCGGTGCCCGGACCAGACGGGATCAGCACGGTCTCGTTCACGATCCGGGATTCCGGAATCGGAATCCCAAAGGACAAGCTCGCCAGCGTCTTCGAGAAATTCACCCAAGCCGACACCTCGACCACCCGGAGGTTCGGCGGCACCGGGCTTGGGCTCACGATCTGTCGCCAGCTGGCGGAACTGATGGGCGGCGCCATCACCGCCGCGAGCGAACCCGGCAGCGGCAGCACCTTCACCCTGACGATTCCGTTCAAGCAACCGGCCACCCAGACCGAGCCCACGGCGAACGCGGCGAGCGCTCCTCGGCGGCTCAGCGGCAGGGTCCTCCTAGCCGAAGACTATCCCGCCAACCAGCGGATCGCCCGGTGGATGCTCGAGCGCCTCGGACTCGAGGTCACGCTCGCCGAGCACGGCAAGCAAGTGCTCGACCATCTGAGCCGCGACCGGTTCGATCTGATCTTGATGGACTGCCAGATGCCGGAGATGGACGGCTATGACGCGACCGAAGCGATTCGGACCAGCGCCGCGCCCTATGCGGGAATGCCGATCATCGCGATGACCGCCGCGGCGCTCGCCACCGATCGCGACCGGTGCCTGGCCGTCGGGATGAACGACTACATCAGCAAACCGGTCCAGCAGGATGACCTGGGGCGTGTCCTGGCCCGCTGGCTCCCGCCGACTGATCGTTAGGCGGACCGGCAGACGATCGTCACGGTCGTGCCGACACCGACCGTGCTCTCGACCCCGATCGACGCGCCCCACCCCTCGACCAGCCGCTTCACGATCGCCAACCCGAGCCCGGACCCGCTCGTCGTGGTCGAAAACCGGGGCTCGAACACCCGCTCCAACCGATCGGCCGGAATCCCGACCCCGTTGTCGGTCACCGCGACGGTGGTGCCCTCGACCCGGACCCGGATGGCGGTGGCGCCGGCGTTGCGCGCGTTCTCCAGCAGATTCACCACCGTTTCCTTGAGCTCGTCGCGGTGAGCCAGCACCGGCCGCTCCTCGCTCACCTCGAGCGTGACACCGCCCGCATCGGGCGCAAGCCCGTAGAGCGACACCACCTCCCGGCAGACATCGCCTAACTGCGTCGGCTCGGGACTGGGCCGGCCGTCCGACGGGGCCGCGAACCGGCTGAACGCCCGGGCGATCGTGTC